>NZ_AP018560.1:2217500-2546234 GCF_003967035.1 Aerosticca soli
TCGACGAGGTGATGACCGGCTTCCGCGTCGCGCTGGGCGGCGCGCAAGCGCTTTACGGCGTGCAGCCGGATCTCACCACGCTCGGCAAGGTCATCGGTGGCGGCATGCCGGTGGGCGCCTACGGCGGTCGACGCGAACTGATGGAACAGATCGCGCCGGCCGGCCCGATCTATCAGGCCGGCACCTTAAGCGGCAATCCGGTGGCGATGGCGGCGGGGCTGGCGATGCTGGAGCTGGTGCAGGAGCCGGGCTTTTTTGACGCGCTCGCCGCGCGCACGCGCCGCCTCTGCGAGGGGCTGCAGAGACTCGCCGATGCCGCCGGCGTGCCATTCAGCACACATGCGGTGGGCGGCATGTTCGGTCTGTTCTTCGCCCGAGGCCCGGTGCGCAGTTACGCGCAAGCCACCGCTGCCGACATCGTGCTGTTCAACCGCTTCTTCCACGGCATGTTGAAGCGCGGCGTCTTCCTGGCACCGAGCGCCTTCGAGGCCGGATTCCTGTCCAGCGCGCATTCGGACCAGGACGTTGACGATACGCTGCAAGCCGCCCGCGAGGCGTTCGAGGAGGCACGTGCCGGATGAAGACCGAGCTCGTCGAGATTTCCCCCCTCAAGGACGAAGCCGAAGCCGAAACGGCGGGCCGCTGGATCTATCAGGAATGGGCGCGCCTCGAAGCCCCCGCGGTGTGGCAGGAGAACAAGGCCGACATCCTGCGCAGCCTCGATCCTGCGGTGACCATACCCAAGTTTTTCGGCTGTCGCGTCGACGGAGAGCTTGCCGGCATCGCCAGCGTGGTGCCGCACGATCTACCCACCTGCCCGACATGGGGGCCGTGGCTTGCCAATGTGCTGGTGATGCCGCATTGGCGCCGCCGAGGGTTCGGCAGCGCGCTGGTTCGCTACGCCATGGAGTACGCGGACGGCCTGGTGCCGGCCCTGTACCTTTACACCTTCGATCAGGTCGGCCTGTACCTGCGCCTGGGCTGGCAGACCGTGCGCGAGGATGTCTACTTAGGACGCCCCATCACGATCATGCGCCACTCGGCTGCACCGCGCGCTTCGGTGCCTTGAAGACCATGAATCCGCGCTTGCGCACGACACGCTGCTGCAGGAGGCGCTGCTCCGCGAGCCATGCCACGCTTCCTACTGCCTCGTTTACGCCAGCCTGGAGCAGATCGAGCAGCTGACGCGAGTATCGGTAGCCTTCGTTTTCGAAGGCCAAGAACGCGCGCATGGTCGGGCTGCGGTTGAACAGCCCCTGCATGTAGAGCACCCAGACCTTGTAGGTTTCCGCATCCAGCGCGTGCCGATTGAGGATGACGTTCTCCATCAGGTCGCAGACCAGTTCGACGATCGCGAGGACCTTGCTGCGCAGAGGCTCCTCGTCCGGGATGGGTTTGTCGTCGTAAAAATAGGGACGGCACTCGGGATTGGCGATGAAAATCTGCAGAATCGTGCTGCCGACCTCATAGACCTGCCAGCTCGTCTGCGTCTCCAGCGATTCGCGCTCGCCGCGCAGCTGGTTGCGTATCAACAAGAAACCCATCGCGGCCACCGAGGGCGCCGCCCACGTGCCGAGCATGGTCCACTGCTCGATGGTCAGACTCATGTGCAATCCCCCTGTCGTTTTGCAAAAAGTCGCCTGTCTGTAGCGGGGCTCTCTACCAAGTGCCGGTATTGGGCATGGATGCCCAGGGTTCCCTGGCCGGCAGCGGCGCACCGCGCTGCAGGAGCTCGATCGAGATCAGGTCGGGCGAGCGTACGAAAGCCATGTGACCGTCACGCGGCGGCCGGTGGATGGTGTAGCCCATGTCCTTGAGGTGCTGGCATAGCGCGTAGATGTCCTCCACCTCGAAGGCCAGATGACCGAAGTTGCGCGCACTGCCGTAATCTTCCGTGGACCCCCAGTTGTAAGTGAGCTCGAGCTCGGCTTCCGGGCTTTCCGGCGCGCACAGGAACACCAGCGTGTACTTGCCTTCCGGGACATCCTTGCGACGCACCTCGCGCAGGCCAAGACCATCGCAGTAAAAACGCAGTGAAGCGTCCAGGTCGCGCACGCGCACCATGGTATGCAGGTATTTCATGGGTATTCCCTCAGGGTTGGCATGTCGACGCACCGGCGTAATCGGCCAGCGCCGCATGCAGGCGGCGCAAGCCTTCGGCCAGTTCTTGGTCATCGATGACGAGCGGCGGCACGAAACGCAACACGTCCGGGCCGGCCTGCAGCAACAGCAATCCATGCGCGGCGGCGTAGTCGAGCATCTCGCCGGCCCGTCCCTTGTGCGGCTCGCGCAACACCGCGCCGAGCATCAGGCCACGGCCGCGTATGGCTTCGAACAGGCCAAGCTCACGGCCGATGCGCGCAAGGCCCTCGCGCAGGTCGTTCCCCTGCCGCTCGACGTTCATCAGCACCTCGGTGGAACCGAGCTTGCGCAGCGCCACCCTGGCCACCGCGGCGGCCAGCGGATTGCCGCCGAAAGTGGTGCCGTGGTCGCCGTATTGCATGACCCCGGCGACCTTCGGGCCGGCCAGCATGGCGCCGATCGGGAAGCCACAGCCCAAGGCCTTGGCCAGGGTGACGATGTCGGGCCGGATGTGTTCCTGCGCGAAGGCGAACAGCGTGCCCGTGCGCCCCATGCCGCACTGGATCTCGTCCAGCACCAGCAGCGCGTCGTGGGCATCGCACAAGGCGCGCACGCGTTCGAGGAAACCCGGCGCGGCCGGCACCACGCCGCCTTCGCCCTGTATCGGCTCCAGCATCACCGCGGCGATGTCGCCGGCGCCGAAGGCCTGCTCCAGCGCTTCGGCATCGTTGAAGTCGAGGTAGCGGAAGCCTTCCGGCAGCGGCTCGTAGCCCTGCTGGTACTTCGGCTGCGCGGTGGCGGTGACGGTGGCCAGCGTGCGGCCATGAAACGAGCCGCGGAAGGTGACGATCACCCGCCGTTCCGGCGGCCGCCCCTGTCCTGCCGCCCATTTGCGCACCAGCTTGATCGCCGCTTCGTTCGCCTCGGCACCGGAGTTGCACAGGAACACGCGCTCGGCGAAGCCCGAAGCCTGGATCAGCTCCTCGGCCAGGCGCAGCGGCGGCTCGGTATAGAACACGTTGCTGCTGTGCCAGAGCTTGTGCGCCTGCGCGGTCAAGGCTTCCAGCAAGTCCGGATCCTGGTGACCGAGCGCGTTCACCGCGATGCCGGCGCCGAAATCGATGTAGTCGCGCCCCTCGGTGTCCCACACCCTGGAACCCAGACCATGATCGAGCACGAGCTCGCGCGGCTTGTAGACCGGCAACCAGTAGCGCTTGCCGAGGTCGATCAATGAGGACGATGAAGGATGCCGCCAGGGCATGGGCCGTGACTCCGCCAGCACGTCAGTCGAGAAAGAGATCAGGCAACAGGGGATGCCCGGGCGCAACCGCATAGGCCTCGAAATCGGTGACGCCGGTTTCGCGCAGCACGTCCTCGTCGAGAGCGAAATGGCCGCTGTATTCGCGCGCGGGCCGGGTGAGGATGGCATGCGCGGCGTCGGCGACGATCTCCGGCTTGCGGCATTGCCCGGGCTTCACGCCATCGATCATGGCGATCGCCGCGGTGGCGATCACGGTGCGCGGCCACAGGGCGTTCACCGCGATGCCGTGCGGCGCGAACTCGCCGCTCATGCCGAGCACGCACAGGCTCATGCCCATCTTGGCGATGGTGTAGGCGGTGTGCGGCGCAAACCATTTGGGGTCGAGGCTGGGCGGCGGCGCCAGCATCAGCACGTGCGGATTGGCGGCGCGCCTGAGATGCGGCAGACAGGTACGGGTGGCGAGGAAAGTGCCGCGCAGGTTGACCTGGTGCATCAGGTCGAAGCGCTTCATCGGCGTGCCTTCCACGCCGGCCAGCCAGATCGCGCTGGCGTTGTTGACCAGGATGTCGATGCCGCCGAAATGCGCGACGGCCGCATCGACCGCCGCCTGCACCTCGGCCTCGTCACGGATGTCCATCTGCACCGCCAATGCGCGTCCGCCGGCGGCTTCCACCGCCGCCGCCGCGGTGTGGATGGTGCCGGGCAGCTTGGGATTGGGGACGCCGCTCTTGGCCGCGATGACCACGTTGGCACCGTCTCGCGCCGCGCGCAGTGCGATCGCCAGCCCGATGCCGCGCGAGGCGCCGGTGATGAACAGGGTCTTACCCTTGAGGTTCATAGAGTCTTCTCGGGCGAGGGAAGGTGAGTGTAAGAGCGCGGCCGGAAGGCGGAAAGGGCGTTCGCGACACGGACCAGTCAATCCGCGCGGCCGTGGGCGCCCGGCGCCGCCAAGGCCTCGAGCAGGCGTCGCGGCGCATTCTCGAAGCCGCCGTTGGACATGAAGACCACATGGTCGCCCGCACGCACGCGCTCGCGCAGGACGGCGATCATCGCCTCGACGCTCGGCGCCGTGCGGCCACGACCGCCAAGCGCCGCGATCACGCGCTCGGCGTCCCACGCCAGCTCGGGACGATGCAAAAACACCACCTCGTCCGCATCGGCCAGCGCGGGCGCCAGCGCGTCGGCGTGCGCGCCCATGCGCATCGAATTGGACCGCGGCTCCAGCGCGACGACGATGCGCGCATCGCCCACCCGTGCGCGCAGGCCGGCCAGCGTGGTGGCGATGGCGGTCGGATGGTGGGCGAAGTCGTCATACACCTCGACGCCGGCGACCTTGCCGAGCTTTTCCAGGCGACGTCTGGCGCCGGCAAAAAGCGCAAAGGCCGGCAGCAGCGTGCGCGGGTCGACGCCGGCGGCATGCGCCGCGGCCAGCGCGGCCAGGGCGTTCAGCACGTTGTGCCGGCCGATCAGCGGCCAGTGCACTTCGCCTAGGCGCTCGCCTTGCCGATGCACGGCGAAGACGGAACCGTCCGCCGCCAGCAGTTCGCCCTGCCAGTCGCCGCGGCCGATGCCGAAGGTTTCCACCGGCGTCCAGCAGCCCATCGCCAGCACTTCGGCCAGATGCGCATCGTGCGCGTTGACGATCAACCGGCCGTTGCCCGGCACGGTACGCACCAGATGATGGAACTGGCGCTGGATCGCGGCCAGGTCGGGGAAGATGTCGGCGTGGTCGTACTCGAGGTTGTTGAGCACGGCGATGCGCGGACGGTAATGCACGAACTTCGAGCGCTTGTCGAAGAACGCGGTGTCGTACTCGTCGGCCTCGATCACGAACGGCGCCCCGCTGCCGAGCCGCGCCGACACGCCGAAGTTGCCGGGCACGCCGCCGACCAGGAAGCCCGGTGCGCATCCCTCGCTTTCCAAAAGATGCGCGAGCAGGCTGGTGGTGGTGGTCTTGCCGTGGGTGCCGGCCACGGCCAGCACCTCGCGTCCGGCCAGCACCTGCTCGCCCAGCCACTGCGGGCCGGAAACGTAGCGCAGGCGCGCATCGAGCATGTATTCGACCGCCGGATTGCCGCGCGTCATCGCATTGCCGACCACGACCAGGTCAGGCGCGGGCTTGAGGTGTTCGGCCGTATAGCCGTCCATCAGGCGGATGCCGAGCGCTTCGAGCTGCGTGCTCATCGGCGGATAGACGCGGGCGTCGGAGCCCGTCACCTCCAGGGCGAGTTCGCGCGCGAGGGCGGCGACGCCGCCCATGAAGGTGCCGCAGATGCCGAGGATGTGCAGGCGCATGGACTGACGTCGCAGGAGGCGGCGCCGGGGGAGCCGCGAACGGAGGAAAAAGCGGGCTTTACGGCTTCAACCGGCGGAGGAGAGATCCTTGAGCGCGGCGCGGATGCGGGCGGTCACCTCGTCCAGCGCGCCGACGCCATCCACCACTTTGAGCTTGCCGCGCTGCGCGTAGTAGTCGGCCACCGGCGCGGTCTGTTCGGCATAGACCGCCAGTCGCTTGCGCACGGTGTCGGGGTTGTCGTCCGCGCGGCCCTCGGCGGCGAAGCGCTGCTCGCAGCGGCGCAGGATGACCTCGTTGGGCACCTCGAGCTTGACCACCGCATCGAGCGGCTGGCCGATGCGCGCCAGCAGCCGGTCCAAGGCGTCGGCCTGGGCCAGGTTGCGCGGATAGCCGTCGAGGATGAAGCCGTGCCTGGCATCGGGCTGGGCCAGCCGTTCTTCCAGCATGCCGAGCAGGATGTCGTCGGAGACCAGCTGGCCGGCGTCCATCACCGCCTTGGCCTTGCGTCCGAGGGCGGTGCCGGCGGCCACCGCCGCGCGCAGCATGTCGCCGGTGGAAATGTGCGGCACCCCGAGTTCGGCCTTGAGCCGGGCGGCTTGGGTGCCCTTGCCCGAACCGGGCGCACCGAGTAGCACGAGTCGCATAACGCTCCGCGATCCGCCGTTGCGGGCCACGCGTGGCGGGTTGGTGAAAAGGCGGCGGTCAAAGTAACGTCTGCACCCGGCCCCGTCAAACCGCAAGACGACGCACGAGCCGTCCGCGCCGCCGCCCTATCGCCAAGCCCTTACAAACAGGAGTCTTCACGATGCCTCGTTCCGTCCGCTCCCGTCCCGCCGGTCGCCTGCTGTATGCGCAGTCCGGCGGCGTCACCGCCGTGATCAACGCCACCGCCGCCGGCGTGATCGAGACCGCCCGCGCCGCCGGCGTGCCGGTGTATGCCGCGCGCAACGGCATTCTGGGCGTCCTGCGCGAGGAGCTCATCGATACCGGCAAGGAAGCCAAAAGCGCGATTGCCGCGCTGCGTCACACGCCGGGCGGCGCGTTCGGCTCGTGTCGCTACAAGCTCAAGTCACTGGAGGAAAACCGCGCCGAGTACGAGCGTCTGATCGAAGTGCTGCGCGCGCACGACATCCGCTGGTTCCTGTACAACGGCGGCAACGACTCGGCCGACACCGCGCTCAAGATCTCGCAGCTGTCCAAGGCGATGGGTTACGACGTGCGCTGCATCGGCGTGCCCAAGACGGTGGACAACGATCTCGCCGTCACCGACTGCTGCCCGGGTTTCGGCTCGGTCGCCAAGTACACCGCGGTGGCGGTGCGGGAGGCGAGCCTGGACGTGGCCTCGATGGCGGACACCTCGACCAAGGTGTTCATCCTCGAAGTGATGGGCCGCCACGCCGGCTGGATCGCCGCCGCCGCCGGCCTGGCCGGCGAGGGCGCGGACGCGCCGCCGCACGTCATCCTGTTCCCCGAGCGGGTGTTCGACGAAGACGCCTTCCTCGCCAGGGTGCAGGCCACGGTCGACCGCGTGGGCTGGTGCACCGTGGTCGCCTCCGAGGGCATCCGCGATGCGGAAGGCCGTTTCCTGGCCGAGGGCGGCACCCGGGACGCCTTCGGCCACAGCCAGCTGGGCGGCGTCGCCGCGGTGCTGGCGGCGAAGGTCAAGGACCGGCTCAAGCTCAAGGTGCACTGGGCGCTGCCAGACTATTTGCAACGCTCGGCGCGGCATCTGGCTTCCAAGACCGACGTGGCGCACGCCTATGCCGTCGGACGCGCCGCGGTGGACTACGCCCTCGCCGGCATGCATGCGGTGATGCCGGTGATCGTGCGCACCTCAGACAGCCCGTACCGGTGGAAGATCGAGCCGGCGCCGCTGGCCAAAATCGCCAACCGCGAGAAAAAGATGCCCAACGCCTTCATCGGCCGCGACGGTTTTTCCATCACCGCCGCCGCCCGTCGCTATCTCGCCCCGCTGATCCGCGGCGAGGATGCCCCGCCTTACGGCAAGGACGGCCTGCCCGCCTATGTCACGCTCAAGAACGTGGCGGTAAAGCCGAAGCTGCCGCCGTTCGGGCGTTGACGCAGGCACGGGCGGGTTCCGTGCGCGATCGCCGTGGCACCCGCCGCGGCGGCCACCGTCAGCTGCCGGCTCAGGCGCCAGCCCAGGCCAGTGTCTGAACCGGCAACGCCTCGCAATCGCCATCCCGGCCCGGATCGGGTACGGCCGATGCCGGATGGAAGAACGCGATGCGTCGCAACAGCGCATCGGCGCGCGCACGCAACGTCTGCCCCGAGGCGTTGACCTCATCGACCAGGGCCGCGTTCTGCCCGGTCGCCTGATCGATCTGCGCCAGTGCCTGACCGACCTGGCGGATGTCCACCGCCTGCGCGCGGCTGCTTGCGCTGATGTCGGCCACCGCCAGCGAGACCTTGACGACGCTGTCGACGATGTGTGCCAGCATGCGGCCGGACCGGTGCACCTGTTCGGCGCCGCCGTGAATCGATGCGCTGTTTTCCTCGATCAGCCGGTGGGCCTCCCTGGCTGCCACCTCGGATCGCAGGGCGAGCTGACGCACCTCGTCGGCGACCACCGCAAAACCGCGCCCGTGACTGCCGGCATGCGCTGCCTCGACGGTGGCGTTGAGCGCCAGCAGCCGGGTCTGGAAGGCAATGCCGTTGATCTCGGCGACGAGATCGGCCAACTGCTGGCTCGAGGCATCGATCCGGGCCATCGAACTCACCGCTTCGGCCAGGATGCGCTCGCCCTGCCCGGCCTGTTCGCGTGCCTCGCGAGCCAGCGCGTCGGCGCGCTCGGCGCCGTCGGCGACGAACTGCACGGCGCGGGTCAGCTGCGCCATCGCGGCGTTGGTTTCCTCGATGCCCTTGGCCTGCGCGCGCGTACGCAGGCTCAAGGCGGCGTTGTCCGCAGTCAGCCGATCGGCCGCCGCGTGTACGCCCTCGGCACCCTCGCGCACCTCGTCCACCACGGCGCTCAACGCGCCCTCCATGCGTTGCAGCGCCCGGCACAGGGCACCGATCTCGTCGTCGGTATCCACCGCGATCGGCATGCCGAGCTCGCCGGCGGCGATGCGCTGCGCCACGTCGATGGCGCCGCGCAGGCGACGCGTGAGCGAGCGGATCAGCAGCATGTCCAGCACCGCCGTGACGACGAGACCGGCGACGATGAGCGCCAGCAACGCGACGAGCGCCACGCGGGTGGCGGCATGCCCGCTCGCCACGACGCCGTGGCCGGCCACGATCGCCTGTTCGAACAAGTTGGAGAAGTCCGCATGCAGGGGCACGAAAGACGCCTGCAGGTCGGAAGACACTTGCAATTGCGCCATGTCGAAATCGCCGGCATCGAGTAATTGCAGCGCCTGTTGCAGCGAGCTCTCGACCGCCTTGCGATGGGCTTCGGCACCTTGCATCAGCTGCGCCTGCGCGCGTCCCAGGCCGCTGGTCAGCAACGGCTGCCAATGCCGCTCGATGTCCACTCGGCTGGCTTGGATCTGGCTTTTGGCATCGTTGACGGCCGAGGGCAGCCGGGTCATCGCCGCATGGGTGACCGCATTCAGGATTTCGGCGTAGTCGTTCTGGATGCGCCCGACCTCGGCCACCGGACTCAACGCGTCGGCGACCAGGCCACCGATGCGCCGATCGGCACGTTGGAGCGAGGACAGCGCGCCGATACCGATGAGTAGCAGCAAGGTCAGCAGGCCGAACAGGCGCAGAAGCAGCCGCGCCCGCAGCGACAGGGAAACCGGCCACGACGACCGCAAGGTGGAAAGGATCATCACGCGACCTTTGTAGAAAAACCGGGCGCAAGGCTAGTCGGCGATCTTGAAGTTTTTGCGACACCGCATCCCCGTGCGGTGCTTAGCGCCAACCGCGCAAGGTGGCCGGAACGCGATCACATCCATGCGCCGCGGCGTTGCGACGCACAACGCCGCGCGGCAGTGGCTCTGCCTATACTCGGACGGCCGCCACGGGCGACCCTGTCGGGCATCACGGCCCGGCTCGCATCATCACTGTCACTACTCATGCGGGGAGGCTTTGCGATGCTGCAGCAGTCTGGCTGGTGGATCGTGTTGGCGTGTGCCGTCGTGGCGATCTTGTATGGCGCACTGTCGGTGCGCTGGGTGCTGGCCAAATCACCCGGCAATGCACGCATGCAGGCGATCGCCGCGGCGATCCAGGAAGGCGCGCGCGCCTATCTCAACCGCCAGTACACCACCATCGGTGGCGTCGGCGTGGTGCTGTTCGTGCTGATCGGTTTCGCGCTCAACTGGCGCACAGCGATCGGCTTCGCGGTCGGCGCGCTGCTGTCCGGCGCGGCCGGCTACATCGGCATGAATGTCTCGGTGCGCGCCAACGTGCGTACCGCCGAGGCGGCCCGCCACGGACTGGCCGCGGCACTGGCGGTGGCGTTCCGCGGCGGCGCGGTCACCGGCATGCTGGTGGTGGGACTGGCGCTGCTCGGCGTGGCCGCCTACTACGTGGTGCTGAGCCATCTGGGCTATGCCACCATGGATGCGCTGCACGCGCTCGTGGGTCTCGCCTTCGGCTCCTCGCTGATCTCGATCTTCGCGCGCCTGGGCGGCGGCATCTTCACCAAGGGCGCGGACGTCGGCGCGGATCTCGTCGGCAAGGTCGAGGCCGGCATTCCCGAGGACGATCCGCGCAACCCGGCGGTGATCGCGGACAACGTCGGCGACAACGTGGGCGACTGCGCCGGCATGGCCGCCGACCTGTTCGAGACCTACGCGGTCACGCTGATCGCCACCATGCTGCTCGGCGGCGTGATGATGGAACAGACCGGCGTCAACGGCGTGCTGTATCCGTTGCTGCTCGGCGGCGCCTCGATCATCGCCTCGGTGATCGGCACCTTTTTCGTCAAGGCGCGCGGGCCGAAGATCATGAATGCGCTCTACGCCGGCGTCGCCGTCTCGGCAGTGCTCGCCGCGATCGCGTTCTGGCCGATCACCGCGCAACTGATGGGCGCCTCGGCGTTCGGCGTCGGCCGTCTTTACGGCTGCGCGCTGATCGGTCTGGCGCTGACCGGCGCGATGGTGGTGATCACCGAGTACTACACCGCCACCGAGTACGCGCCGGTGCGTCACGTGGCGCAGGCGTCCACGACCGGTCACGCGACCAACATCATCGCCGGCCTCGGCGTGTCGATGAAATCGACCGCACTGCCGGTGCTGGCGGTGTGCGCGGCGATCTGGGGCGCGTTCGCACTGTGCGGTCTGTACGGCATCGCCATCGCGGCGACCGCGATGCTGTCGATGACCGGCATGATCGTGGCGCTGGACGCCTATGGCCCGATCACCGACAACGCCGGCGGCATCGCCGAGATGGCCGAACTGCCGCCGGAAGTGCGCGGCGTGACCGATCCGCTCGACGCGGTCGGCAACACCACCAAGGCGGTGACCAAGGGCTACGCGATCGGCTCGGCGGGCCTGGCGGCGCTGGTGCTGTTCGCCGACTACACGCACAACCTCGGCCAGCATTTCGGCACCGACGCGGTGAGCTTCGATCTGTCCAACCACTACGTGATCATCGGCCTCCTGATCGGCGGCCTGATCCCGTACCTGTTCGGCGCGATGGCGATGGAGGCGGTCGGCCGCGCGGCCGGCGCGGTGGTGCAGGAAGTGCGCCGCCAGTTCCGCGAGATCGCCGGCATCATGGAAGGCACCACCAAGCCGGATTACTCCCGCGCGGTGGACATGCTCACCAAGTCGGCGATCCGCGAGATGCTGGTGCCCTCGCTGCTGCCCGTGCTGGTGCCGGTGATCGTGGTGTTCGGCTTCAAGTGGCTGGGCGGCGCCATGGCCGGCGCGCAGGCGCTGGGCGGCGTGCTGATCGGCACCATCGTCACCGGCCTGTTCGTGGCGATCTCGATGACCACCGGCGGTGGCGCCTGGGACAACGCCAAGAAGTACATCGAGGACGGCCACCACGGCGGCAAGGGCTCGGACGCGCACAAGGCCGCGGTCACCGGCGACACCGTGGGCGATCCGTACAAGGACACCGCCGGCCCCGCGGTGAACCCGCTCATCAAGATCATCAACATCGTCGCGCTGCTGCTGATCCCCTTGCTGTGAGGGAAGACGGGCGCGCCGCAGGATCTTGCGAAAGATCGCGGCGTGCCCGCCCCGCGGCCGGGTCTTACACCGGCGTGGGCAGGTCTTTTTGTGAACCTATGCGAGGCGAACCCGATGACCTTGAAACGCTTGCTCTGGCCGTTGCTGGCGCTTGGCCTCACACTGGGCGGCATGAGCCACGCATCCGACCGGTCCGCGTCCGCGGACGACGAGCACGATCCCTTTCTTTGGCTGGAAGACATCCACGGTGACCGCGCGCTGGACTGGGTGAAGGCGCAGAACGCGCGCACCGAGCAGCAGTTTGCCGCTTCGCCCTCCTTCGAGCACACCCGCGAGCGCATCCTCGAAGTGCTCGATTCGGATGCGCGCATTCCCTACGTCACCCGCAAGGGCGACTACCTCTACAACTTCTGGCAGGACCAGGCGCACCCACGCGGGCTGTGGCGGCGTACCACGCTGGCCGAATACCGCAAGGCCGCGCCGAGGTGGGAAGTGCTGCTCGACGTCGATGCCTTGAACGCGGCCGAGGGCAAGCGCTGGGTCTTCAAGAGCGTCGAATGCCTGAAGCCGGCCTACACGCGCTGCCTGATCTCGCTCTCGCCCGACGGCGGCGACGCGGTGGCGGTGCGCGAGTTCGATATCTTGAGCAAATCCTTCGTCGAAGGCGGTTTCGCGTTGCCGGTGGCCAAGAGCGAGGTGGCCTGGATCGACGAAAACCGCATCTACGTCGGCACCGATTTCGGTCCCGGCTCGATGACCCGCTCGAGCTACCCGCGCATCGTCAAGGAATGGCGCCGCGGCACGCCGCTCGAGGCGGCGACGCTGGTGTACGAAGGTCGCCCCGAGGATCTCGCCGTCAGTGCCTTCCACGATCGCACGCCGGGTTTCGAGCGCGATTTCGTCCTCGTCGCCACCGATTTCTTTCACGCCCGGCATTACCTGCGCCGGCCGGACGGGCTGGTGCAGCTGGCCGTGCCCGACGACGCCGCCGCGGTGGACGCGCATCGCGAATGGCTGCTGGTGGAAACGCGCACGCCGTGGACGGTCGGCGGTCACAGCTATCCCGGTGGCGCGCTGCTGGCGATCCGCTTTGAGGATTTCCTCGCCGGCAAGCGCGATTTCGCCGTGCTGTTCCAGCCCGACGCACACACCGCGCTGGCCTCGTTCGACTGGACACGCCATCACCTGATCCTCGACGTGCTGGACGACGTCAAGAGCCGACTGGAAGTGCTCACGCCGCCATCGGCCGGCAACGACTGGCAACGCGCGCCACTGGCCGGCGCACCGGCGATGAGCACGGTGCATGTGGTGGACACCGATCCGGATACGATCGACGAATACTGGCTCACCGTTACCGGCTTCCTGACGCCGCCGTCACTGCAGCGCGGCGTGCTCGGCGAAGGCGAGGCCGAGACGATCAAGCAGAGCCCGGCCTTCTTCGATGCCGCCAAGTTCCAGGTGAGCCAGCACTTCGTCGCCTCGAAGGATGGCACCCGCGTGCCCTACTTCGAGATCGCGCCGAAGGACCTGAAACCCGACGGCGCCCACCGCACGTTACTGTACGGCTACGGCGGCTTCGAGGTCGCGCTGCTGCCCTCCTACAGCGGCAGCATCGGCCGCGCCTGGCTGGAGCGTGGCGGCGTGTATGTGGTCGCCAACATCCGCGGCGGCGGCGAATACGGCCCGCGCTGGCACGAGGCCGCGCTGAAGGCCAACCGGCTGCGCGCCTACGAGGACTTCGCCGCGGTGGCGCAGGACCTCGTCCGCCGCGGCATCACCTCGCCGAAACACCTGGGCGCCGAGGGCGGCAGCAACGGCGGACTGCTGATGGGCAACATGCTGACGCTGTATCCGCAGCTGTTCGGCGCGATCGCCAGCGAGGTGCCGCTGCTGGACATGCGCCGCTACACGCGGCTTTCTGCCGGCGCCTCGTGGATCGCCGAATACGGCGATCCGGACGATCCGGCGCAATGGGCCTTCATCCGGCGTTTTTCGCCGTATCACCATCTCAAGCCCGGCATGCCTTATCCGCCGGTGCTGTTCTACACCGCCACCAGCGATGACCGCGTCGGTCCGGTGCAGGCGCGCAAGATGGCGGCGAAGATGCAGGCCATGGGGTACCAGGACGTATGGTTCTACGAGAACCTGGAAGGCGGCCACGGCGCCGGCGCCGACAACCGGCAGTCGGCGCACATGCACGCCCTGGTCTACGAATTTCTGTGGGACCGCCTGCAGTGAGCGCGTGTCCCGGCTGCACGCAGCGGTAAGGCGATGGCTGGCGTCAGCCCGGAACTGCGCGCCTGGATCCTCGCCACCGCAGGCGCGGGGCACGATGCGACGCAGCTGTTGCGGCTGATGCAGGAGGCCGGTTACACGCTCCCGCAAAGCCGGGCTGCGCTGGCCGAGGTGCTGCCCGCGGCGATGGCCGCGGCGAGTTCGGACGGAGCGCGGCCGCAGCATCCGCACCCGCCGCTGGCCGATGCCGGCGATCGCCGCGTGCGCATCGCCGCCAGCGTGGAAGCGCCGCCCTTGCGGCTCATCCAGGACCTGCTCGATGCCGACGAATGTGCCGCGCTCATTGCCCAGGCGCGGCCACGGCTCGCCCGCGTGCGCACCGTGGCCGAGGACGGCCGGCAGCAGATCGACGCGCGGCGCACCAGCGCGGGCATGTTCTTCGCCCTCGGCGAGACGCCCCTGGTCGCGCGCATCGAGCAGCGCATCGCCGCCCTGACCGGCCTGCCCACCACGCATGGCGAGGGCCTGCAGGTGCTCCATTACCAACCGGGCCAGCAGTACGAGCCGCATTACGACTGGTTCGATCCGGCGCAGCCGGGTTTCGCCGCGGTCAGCGCACGCGGCGGCCAGCGCGTGGCCACGGTGGTGATCTACCTCAACACGCCCGAGGAAGGCGGCGGCACCGCGTTTCCTGGCCTGGGCCTCACCTTCACTGCGCTCGCCGGTTCGGCCGTCTATTTCGCCTACGCGGCGGGCGATGCGCTGTCGCTGCATGCCGGCCTGCCGGTGCTCCGCGGCGAGAAATGGATCGCCACCAAGTGGCTGCGCGAGCGCCCCTTCGGCTGAACCGCCGACCGGCCCTGGAAGGCCGCGCCGCCGTGCTTTGCCTTATGCTGTCGCCCCCTTTCAAAGGCTTCCCCCAAAGGAGATTCCATGGGCCTGGATCAGGTGCAGGCCGGCCGCCACGTGCCGGATGAAATCAACGTCGTCATCGAGATCCCCAAGGATGCCGAGCCAGTCAAATACGAGGTCGACAAGGAAACCGGCGCGATCTTCGTCGATCGCATCCTGTCCACGCCGATGCGCTATCCGTGCAACTACGGCTACGTGCCGGGCACGCTGGGCGGCGATGGCGATCCCCTGGACGCGCTGGTGATCCTGCCGCTGCCGCTGGTGCCAGGCTCGGTGATCCGCTGCCATCCGGTGGGCATGCTGAAGATGACCGACGAGGCCGGCGCCGACGAGAAACTCGTGGTGGTGCCCACGGCCAAGGTGTTCGCAGGCTATGCGCACATCACCGACATCACGGGCGTCACCCCGCACTGGCTCGAGCGCATCGGCCACTTCTTCGAGCACTACAAGGATCTGGAAAAAGGCAAGTGGGTGAAGGTGGACGGCTGGGTCGGCGCCGACGCGGCCAAGGCCGAGATCCTGGCCGGGGTCAAGCGTTACGCCGCCGAACGGCGTTGATGGCCGCAGACGCCCGTCTGCGGCTCGCCCGTCGCGAGGAAAAAACCATGAAAGCCGTCGCCCTGACCCGTTATCTGCCGATCGACGATCCCTCCGCGCTGATCGACGTCGAGCTGCCTGCACCGGTCATCGGTGCGTGGGATCTGCTGGTGCGCGTCGAGGCGGTCTCGGTCAATCCGGTCGACACCAAGTTGCGTGCGCCAAAGCCCGGTGTCGAGCCGGCGCCGCGCGTGCTCGGCTTCGATGCCGCCGGCACGGTACAGGCCGTCGGCGCGGCGGTGACCGGCTTCGCCCCCGGCGATGCCGTCTATTACTCGGGCGACGTGACCCGTCCGGGCAGCAATGCCGAGCTGCAGGCCGTGGACGCGCGCCTGGTCGCGCATGCCCCGCGCACGCTCGGCGCGGGGCAGGCGGCGGCCTGGCCGCTGGTCACGCTGACGGCGTGGGAGCTCCTCTTCCAGCGTATGCCGTATGACAGCGAGCGCGGCGGCCAGGGCCGGTGCCTGCTCGTCATCGGCGGCGCCGGCGGGGTGGGCTCGGTCGCCATCCAGCTCGCGCGCCGCGCCGGCTTCACCGTGATCGCCACCGCCTCACGCGCCGAAACGGTCGACTGGTGCCGCGCGATGGGCGCCCATCAGGTGATCGATCATCGCGAGCCGCTCGCGCCGCAGCTTGCCGCCCTCGGCCATGCGCACGTCGATGCGGCGATCAACCTCGCCGACACCGACGCCTACTGGACGCCGCTCGGCGAGATCCTCGCCCCGCAGGGCCATCTCGGGTTGATCGTGGAACCCAAGGACGCCCTGCGCATCGGCGATCCCTACAAGGCCAAATGCATCGGCATCCATTGGGAGTTCATGTTCGCCCGGCCGCGCTTCCGCACCCCGGACATGGCCGAGCAGGGCCGCATCCTGGCGCGGGTGGCGGCGCTGATCGATGCCGGCGAACTCAAGGACATCCACCGCGAGACGCTGTCGCCGATCAACGCGGCCAACCTGCGCGAGGCGCACCGCCGGCTGGAATCGGGCCGCACCATCGGCAAGCTGACCCTGGCCGGCTGGTAAGGCCCCGCCTGGAGGCGGAGCCCTGGCCGATGCTTCAGCCCCGGCCGGGTTTGGCCGGCTCGCCCTTCTTGCCGAGTTCCTCGAGCAGGGTGGAAAGATCCTCGGCGTGTTCCTCCTCGGCGGCCAGGATTTCCTCCATCATCCGCCGCGTGGTCGGATCGTCGTTGCCGAGATAGCGCACGATGTCGCGGTAGCTGTCGATGGCGATGCGCTCGGCGACCAGGTCTTCCTTGATCATGTCGACCAGATCATCGCCCTCGACGTAGTCGGCATGACTGCGCGTGAGCAGGCCCGCCGGATTGAAATCCGGCTTGCCCTCGAGCTGGGTGATGCGTTGGGCGAGACGATCGGCGTGCTGCTGTTCCTCGTTGGCATGTTCGAGGAACTCGGCCGCCACGCTCTTGGCATGGATGCCCTTGGCCATGAAATAGTGGAACTTGTAGCGCAGCACGCACACCAGCTCGGTGGCCAGCGCCTCGTTGAGCAGCTTGATCACCGTCTCGCGGTCGGCCGTGTAGCCTTCCGTGATCGCCCCCTGGTCGATGTGCTCGCGAGCGCGCTTGCGGATGGTCTGGATATCGGTGAGGAAGGGCTTGCTGTTGGCCGCCATGAGGGTCTCCTCGCAGGAACGGTGAAAAGGCGCCGCCCCATCGGCGGCGATCGGGCCCATCCTAGGCACGCCCCGCGAAGCGCGGGTGAAGCGCTGCGCGGGGCGCCGTTCATGGCGCCGTCACGCCTTGCGATAGACCTCGGCGCCCTGCGCGCGGAACTCGGCGGCCTTCTCCGCCATGCCCGCCTCCACCGCATCCGCGCCGGCCGCGGCCTGCGCGGCGGCGTAGTCGCGCACGTCCTGGGTGATGCTCATCGAACAGAACTTAGGTCCGCACATCGAGCAGAAATGCGCGCTCTTGTGCGCCTCTTTTGGCAGCGTCTCGTCGTGGAACTCCTGCGCCTTTTCCGGATCGAGGCCGAGGTTGAACTGATCCTGCCAACGGAACTCGAAACGCGCCTTGGAAAGCGCGTTGTCGCGCAGCTGCGCGGCCGGATGGCCCTTGGCGAGATCGGCCGCATGCGCGGCGATCTTGTAGGCGATGATGCCGTCGCGCACGTCCTGCTTGTTCGGCAACCCCAGGTGTTCCTTCGGCGTCACATAGCAGAGCATGGCAGTGCCGAACCAGCCGATCATCGCCGCGCCGATCGCAGAGGTGATGTGGTCGTAGCCGGGCGCGATGTCGGTGGTGAGCGGCCCCAGCGTGTAGAACGGCGCCTCGTGGCACTTTTCCAGCTGCCGGTCCATGTTCTCCTTGATGAGCTGCATGGGCACGTGGCCGGGGCCCTCGATCATCACCTGCACGTCGTGCTTCCACGCGACCTGCGTGAGTTCGCCGAGCGTGTCGAGTTCGGCGAACTGCGCCGCGTCGTTGGCGTCGGCGATCGAGCCCGGGCGCAGGCCGTCGCCGAGCGAGAAGGCGACGTCGTAGGCCTTCATGATTTCGCAGATGTCCTCGAAGTGCGTGTAGAGGAAATTTTCCTTGTGGTGCGCCAGACACCACTTGGCGAGGATCGATCCGCCGCGGCTGACGATGCCGGTGACGCGCCCGGCGGTGAGCGGAATGAAGCGCAGCAGCACGCCGGCGTGGATGGTGAAGTAGTCCACGCCCTGCTCGGCCTGCTCGATCAGGGTGTCGCGGAAGATCTCCCAGGTCAGTTCCTCGGCGACGCCGCCGACCTTCTCCAGCGCCTGGTAGATCGGCACCGTGCCGATCGGCACCGGCGCATTGCGGATGATCCACTCGCGCGTCTCGTGGATGTGCTTGCCGGTGGACAGGTCCATCACCGTGTCGGCGCCCCAGCGGATCGCCCACACCAGCTTCTCCACCTCCTCGGCGATGCCCGAGCTCACCGCGCTGTTGCCGATGTTGGCGTTGATCTTGGTGAGGAAGTTGCGGCCGATGATCATCGGCTCGCTTTCCGGATGGTTGATGTTGGCCGGCAGGATGGCGCGCCCGCGTGCGATCTCGTCGCGCACGAACTCCGGCGTGATGCGCTCGGGCATGGCGGCGCCGAAGGCATGGCCCGGATGGCGGCGCAGCAGGCCGGCCTCGCGCACCGCGTCGATGCGCTGGTTCTCGCGGATGGCGACGAACTCCATCTCCGGGGTGACGATGCCGCGCCGCGCGTAATGCATCTGCGTGACGTTGACGCCGGCCCTGGCACGGCGCGGCGGACGCAACGCGGCGAAACGGATGGCGTCGAGCCTGGCGTCGGCGGCGCGCGCGCGACCGAAGGCGGAAGTCGGCCCGGCCAGGGTCTGGCTGTCGCCGCGATCTTCGATCCAGCGCAGCCGCAACGGCGGCAGGCCGGCGGCCAGATCCACGCGATAGGCCGGATCGGTGTAGGGACCGGAAGTATCGTAGACCGCGAGCGGCGGGTTGTCCTCGCCGCCGAACAGGGTCGGCGTGGCGGCCTGCATGATCTCGCGCATCGGCACGCGCAGGTCGGCGCGGCTGCCCTGCACATGGACCTTGCGCGAGCCGGGGATGGGCTGGGTCACCGCCGCGGAAAGCGCCTGCGCGGCGCGGGCAAGATCGGTGGGAAGTGCGTTCATGGGCTTTATGGCTCCGTGCTTGGATGGCCCGCGCCAAGGCGCGGCTGGCGAGACATTCGCCGGCGCGAAGCGGAAAACCCGAAGGGGAAACACGAGGGGCCCTCGCCGTCTCGAAGCCTCCCTACGCCGGCACGACCCGGGTCAGGTTCCAAGGGACTCTCTCAGCCGGCCATGACCGCCGGCACCCCCGCTTCAGCACTGGCGGCTATTCAAGCACGAAGGCCGGCGCGGCGGCGAATGCGCCGCAGCACCGGTCGCCCAGGCGTTCAGCGCGGCCGATAGGCGCGCAGGAAGGTGTCGACGCCGGCGCGCGCGGTGGCCTCGATCTCGCGCGCGTAGTCCTCGTTGCATTCGACGCAGCCGAACATCCGGCGCAGCACCAGGTTGCCCTTGATCAGCGCGAAGAACTGCTCGGCCGCGCGCGGAATGTCGGCGATGTCGAGTTGCCCCGCCTCGACCGCCTGGCCGAGCAGGCGCTCCATCAACGCCTGGGTGCGGACGGTGCCTTCTTCCCAGATCAGCTTGCCGTAGCGCGGCAGGCCCTGGCGGCAGTCGCTCAAGATGGCGCGGAAGGTGCCCACGGTCTGCTGGTCACAATCCAGCCGCGCGTGGATCAGCGCGATGCGCAGCAGGATGTCACGGATGTCCGCACCCGGCTCGTAGGCATAGGTCTCTTCCGGCAGCAGGTCCTGGATGTGCGCGCGGATCACTTCGCGGAACAGGTTGTCCTTGTCGCCGAAGTGGCTGTAGACGGTCAGCTTGGAAACGCCGGCCTCGGCGGCGATCGCATCCATGCTGGTGCCGGCGAAGGCGTTGCGCACGAACAGCGCCTTGGCGGCCTCCAGGATGGCCGCGCGTTTTTCCATGTCCTTGGGCCTGCCCGGTCCCGGCTGGCGGGTATGCGGTTCGGCACTCATCGGCAAGGTCATCTTCGGATGCACTCGATCATTTTTACTATACGATAAAGTACACTTATTTGATGCCCACGCGCATGGCGATGGCTGAACGCGGCGCGCCGGGGGCCGCGGTGACTTCCGGCACTTCGGTGCAGGCACCCTCCACGGCAGTGTGCCAATTGTCGCGCCGGGCGCCAAACGCTTATGCTTTTTTATCCTTTTGACGGACCTGCGCTGATGGCGATGAACTTCGAACAAGCACGGCAGAACATGGTGGAAAACCAGGTGCGGCCGTGGGAGGTCTTCGACGCCCGCGTGCTCGACGTGCTCAAGCGCGTGCATCGCGAGGATTTCGTACCGCCTGCGCTGCGCAATCTCGCTTTCGCCGACGTCTGCCTGCCGCTCGGCCACGGCGAGGTGATGATGAAGCCGGTGCTGGAAGGCCGCATCCTGCAGGCGCTCAGCCTGACGCCAGACGATCGCGTGCTCGAGGTCGGCACCGGCTCGGGCTTCCTCACCGCGTGCCTGGCCCACCTCGCCGGACACGTGACCAGTATCGACCTGCATGCCGATTTCATCGACGCGGCCGCCGCACGGCTGGCCGCGGCCGGGGTGCGCAACGTCGAGCTGGTGCTCGGCGAGGCCGTGCGGGAATGGCAGCCGAACGGGCATTTCGACGCGATCGTGCTCACCGGCGCGGTCTACCGCATCCCGCCGCGTTATCTGGAATGGCTCGCTCCCGGCGACCGCCTGCTCGCCATCTGCGGCGAATCGCCGGTGCAGCAGGTGGTACTGCTGACCCAGGGCGACGACCGCCTGCTGCGCGAGACCAGCCTGCTGGAAACCGACCTGCCCTATCTGCGCCACGCTGAACCGCCGCGCCGGTTCGAGCTGTGACCGCCCAACTTCTTCGACGAGGCAAACCCATGCGCTTGAAGCTTCTGTCCTTGGCCCTGGCCCTGACGGTGACGTCGCTGCCCGGCCACGGCGAGGATCTCCTGGATGCCTACCGGCAGGCCCGGGCGAACGACCCGGTGCTTTCACAAGCCGAGGCCACCCGGCTCGCCACCGGCGAGAACGTCATACAGGCACGCGCCCTGCTGCTGCCGCAGGTCAACGGCAGCCTGTCGCTGAGCCAGGCCAGCGGCGCGAGCGCCAGCACGGTCTATGGCGCCAATGGCGCACCGCTCAACGGCGGCCACGAGCGCACGCGTACCGAATCGGTGACACTGGACCAGACCATCCTCGATCTCAGCAAGATCGCCGACCTGCACGCCGCGCGTTCGCAGTCGCAATCGCAGGATTCGCAATACGAGGCCGCGCTGCAGGCTTTGTTCGTGCGCGTGACCGCCGCCTATTTCAACGTGCTGACCAGCGAGGACACGCTGGCCTTCGCCAAGGCCAACGAGGAAGCACTGCGCCGCGCCTACGACCAGGCCGAACAGCGCTTCAAGGTCGGCCTGGCCGCGATCACCGACGAATACCAGGCCAAGTCCGCCTACGAGCTGGCCCGCGCGCAGACCGTCGCCGCCCAGAACGCGCTGGACGATGCGCGCGAGGCGCTGACCCAGATCACCGGCCGGCCGCTCGGCCCGCTCAAGAAGCTGCGCGACAACCTGCCGCTGCTGCCGCCCAATCCGCAGGATCCGGACGCCTGGGTGCAGGAAGCGCTGCGCAACAATCCCAGCATCGCCGCGCAGCAGTACAACGTCCAGGCCGCCGAGCACACCATCAATGCCGCGCGCTCGGGCCACCTGCCCACCATCAACGCCTCGGTCAGTCGCGGCAAGTCGGCCAGCTGGCTGGAGAACATCGGCGGCGCCTTCGCCGACCGCAACGGCCGCTATGGCACCACCGTGGGGGTCACCCTGACCGTGCCGATCTTCGCCGGCGGCGCCACCCAGTCGCGCGTGCGCCAGTCGATCTACAACCGCGACGCCGCCCAGGATGCCCTGGAAAGCCAGCGCCGCCAGACCGCCCGCGATGCGCTGAACTATTACCGTTCGGTGCTGGCCGGCATCCGGCAGGTGGAGGCCAACCGCGCCTCGGTCGAGGCCAGCCAGAAATCGCTCGAGGCCACCCGTGCCGGTTTCGACGTCGGCACCCAGACCATGCTCGACGTGCTGAACGCCATCCAGACCCTGACTCAGGCGCAGAGCAGCTATTCGCAGTCGCGCCATCAATTCATCCTGGACCAGCTGCAGCTCAAGCAGGCGGCCGGCACCATCGACGTCAAGGACGTCGAGGCCGTCAACGCGCTGCTGCAGTAGCTCCCGCCCGACGCGTCACCGTCATTCCTGCAGCAGCGCGTCGATCAGCGTCATCACCCGGCGGACGGCGCCGCGTTCCCTGGCGAACACGGCCTCGGCGCGGCTGCCCATGCGCTCGCGTCGCGGCGGGTCGAGCAGCAGGCCGAGCACGCATTCACCGAGCGCCTCGGCCCGTTCCACCCGCGTCGCGGCGCCGGCACCGAGCAGGGTGTCGGTGATCTCCTCGAAATTGAAGGTATGCGGCCCGACCAGCACGGGGCGCGCCAGCACCGCGGGCTCGAGCACGTTGTGGCCGCCGATCGGCACCAGACTGCCGCCGACGAAGGCCACATCGGCGGCGGCGTAGAACGGCATCAGCTCGCCCATCGAATCGATCACGAAGACCTGCTGGCCGGCGCCCGGCACGCGCTCGACACTGCGCGTGGCCACGCTGAAGCCCAGGCTGCGCGCCGCGTGTTCGACCGGCCGGAAGCGCACCGGATGGCGCGGCGCGATCAAGAGCAAGGCATCGGGCAGCCGCTTCAGCACCTCCAGATGCGCCTTGAGCACCGGCAACTCCTCACCCTCGTGGGTGCTCGCGGCGATCCATACCGGCCGCAGATGGCCCCATTGGCGGCGCAGCTGCGCGCCTTGCTGCAAGGCATCCACCGGCACGGGAATGTCGAATTTCAGGTTGCCGCACACGGCGATGCGCTCGGGGTCCGCGCCGAGCAGCCGGTAACGGGCGGCGTCGGCCTGCGACTGCGCCGCGATCTGGCTCACGCAACGCAGGGCCGAGCGCACCATGCCGCGCATCAGCGCATAGCCGCGCATGGAGCGCTCGGACAGGCGCGCATTGACGATCATCAACGGGATGCCGCGGCGGTGGCAGGCGTGATAGAGGTTCGGCCAGATCTCGGTCTCCACGATTACCGCCAGCCGCGGCCGCGCGCGGGCGAGGAAACGCGCCACCGCTACCGGCAGGTCATAGGGCAGATAGACATGGAAGACCGTGTCGCCGAACAACTGGCGCACACGCTCCGAGCCGGTCGGGGTCACCGTGGTGATGAGCAGCGGCGCCTGCGGATAGGCCTCGCGCAGGGCCTTGAGCAACGGCTCGGCGGCATTGACCTCGCCGACCGACACCGCATGGATCCACAGGCTGCCGGTGACCGGCAGGGGGCGGAAGAAGCCGAACCGTTCGCGCCAGCGTCGGTGGTAGCCGCGATAGCGCATGCCGCGCGCGAGCAGGCGCAGCACGATGAAAGGCATGGCCAGGCACAGCGCCAGCGTGTAGAGGAGACGCAACGGAAACTCTCGGCGAAAAAGCGCGCGCCAGTATAGCCAGCGGCCGCCGCTAGCTTTCGGGGGAAGCCATGCTGGCCTGCGGTCGCGGCTGTGCCGCCGGCAGGCGCCGCGGATCGAGCGGCCGGATGCGGGTGATGATGCAGGGGAAATCCCGCCGGCCGGTGATCACGCGGTCGTAGCCGACGGTCACCTGATCGAGCTGCGAAGTGATCGCGATCGCCGACGCGAAGGGCAGCGCAGTGCATCCGGGCACGTCGAGCAGCCACGCCTGGCCGGGCTTGGTGTAGACGAGCAGATGGTCGCGGTCGATCGCCTCCCACGACCAGAGCGGGTGATCCAGCCGGAACTGCTTGACCGGTGCGCCCGCGGCCGCCTCGAGGTCGGCCAGACGCGGCGTCGGGCGGGTCTCTCGCTGCTGACAGGCGGCGAGCAGGCAGGCGCCGCCAAGGATCAGGCCCAGCCGGGCCAGAGCCGGTCGCCGTCGCCGGTCCGCCGCGCTCATGAGCCCTTGCCCTTGGGTAGCGGCTGCCACTTGGCCGGATCGAAACCGCCGACCTCGAACAGCAGTGTCTCCTTCTTCTCGCCATCGACCAGGGTGACGTCCATGCGGATCTTCTTGGCCTTGGCGAGCAGGGCGAGGAAGGCCTTGTCGTCGCGGATCATCAGCGCCGGCTCGCCGGTCGGCGGCGCGAACGCCTTGATGCCGATGCGCTTGCCATCGACCTCGCTCGGGATCGTGCACGTGCCGCGACAGACGAAGCCGTGGCCGCTGCCGTAAAGGAAGACGCTCTGCCCCCAGGCCGTATGCCGGCGCAGCACCAGGCGCACGCGGTTCTCGCCGGACGGCTGGCTGGAATAGATCGTCGCGGTGGACTGCGTGCCGCCGGCCATCGGCGCGACCTGGTAGGTCCACAGCGCCGCCAGCCGCGCCTTCTCGCTGTTCTCCTTCCAGCGCCGCTCGACCTCGGGCAGGGTCTTTTGCACTTCCTTCGCCGGCGCGCTGCCGGGATAGCGATCGAGGATGTCGTGGCCCATGGTCACCGCCATCTCGTCGTTGCCGATGCGCAGCAACTGGCGGTAGGTGTCGAGCTTGCCGGCGGCCTCGGCTTCCTTGGCCTGCGCGGCATCCTGCGGCGGCGCAGCCTGATCGCCCGACGACGAACAGCCGGCCAGCAGGCCGAGCCCCAGCAGCACACCCAACATGCGGACGGATTTCATCGATGGTCACCCAGGCGACGAGGGCGCCTAGCTTGAAACGGGCCACGCCCGGCACGCAACCGTTGACCGCTCATCCGCGAACGTCCGCGGCCGCCGGCTCGCCCGAACGCTCGCGCAACTGCGCGCGATAGCGGCGGCTGCATGGCAGCAAAGTGCCGTCACGCAACTTCAGACGCGCGTCGCCCGACTCCAGCGGTTCGATCTCGGTCAGACCATCCAGATTGACGATGCAGCCGCGATGCACGCGCACTGGCTGCGTCCGCTGTTGCACGATTCCGACACGCGACCTTCGACGACACGGGCCTGATCGCGGCGGCGCTCACTCAGCTTTCGCCACCGAGCGTGGAATCCAGATGTTCGATGCGCGCGATGTCGTCCAGCCAGACGAACCGGCTCCAGCCGCCGATGCCGCGATGGTCCAGCCGGACGATGGCGTTGAAGCCTTCGCGGTCGTCGGAGTCGCGGAAGAGCTGCACATTGGGACGTTCGCAGATGAAGCCGTCGCAGTTGCCGCCTTCCTTGAGCCACAAGCGGACATGCCCGTTAGTCGGCAGTTCGCGCACCATGGCTTCCAGGCGCGCGATGCTGGCCTGATCAGTGTAGACGTGTGTCGCCAGCCTGGCCATGACGAGCCTCCCGTTTCAAGAAAACCACTGCGACCATAGCGCATGCCACCGGCAAGAACGGGTCAAGCCGATGCCCGCGGCCCGTCAAGGGTTCATACTGGCGATTCCGCGCAAATACCGATCCGACCATGCCCGCCGAAGCCGATCCACCTGTGCGGCCTCCTCAGCACGCCTTCGTCAGGTACTGGCTCGCCAGGGTGGCTTCCGGGCTCGGCTTCCAGATGCTTTCGGTCGCGATCGGCTGGCAGATCTATGCGTTGCGCGGACGCGCGCTCGATCTCGGGCTGATCGGCCTGGTGCAGTTCTTTCCCTCGGTGCTGCTGGCGTTGCCGGCCGGGCACCTGGCCGATCGTCATGACCGCCGGCGCATCGTGCTCGGCGGTCAGTGCATCGAGTTTGCCGCGGTGGTCGCGCTGGCCGTGCTGACGCTGCGTGGACACATCGACGAGGCCGGCATCCTGTGGCTGGTGCTGGCCCTGAGCACGGCCAAGGCGCTGGAATCGCCGGCCATGCAGTCGTTGCTGCCGGCGCTGGTGTCGCCGGCCGCGCTGCCGCGCGCAGTGGCTTCCACCAGTGCGGCCTATCAGGCGGCGATGATCGT
This sequence comes from Aerosticca soli, assembly GCF_003967035.1. Taxonomy (GTDB): domain Bacteria; phylum Pseudomonadota; class Gammaproteobacteria; order Xanthomonadales; family Rhodanobacteraceae; genus Aerosticca; species Aerosticca soli. Next base: position 2,243,522 of record NZ_AP018560.1, read on the forward strand.
GGGACCTGCGCTGGGTGGCCTGCTGTACGTCGCCGGTCCGGGCGTGGTGCACCTCGTCGCGGGCGCCTGCTATCTGCTGGCAGTGCTGCTGGTCGCCAGCTTGCCGGGCGGCCCGCTGCGGACGCGGCGCGAACCGCTCAGCCTCGCCACGTTCTTTGCCGGCATCCATTACATCCGCCGGCATCGTGACCTGCTCGGGGTGATCTCGCTCGACTTGTTCGCGGTGCTGCTCGGCGGCGCCACCGCGCTGCTGCCGATCTTCGCCCGCGACATCCTGCATACCGGCCCGTGGGGACTGGGCATCCTGCGCGCGGCACCGGCACTGGGCGCGGTGCTGACCTCGCTATGGCTGTCCAGGCACGCGCTGGAGCGCCACGTCGGCCGCTGGATGTTCGGCGCGGTGGCCGGCTTCGGCGTGGCGACGCTGGTTTTCGCCGTGTCCACCACGCTGTGGCTCTCGACGCTGGCACTGTGCCTGGCCGGCGCCTTCGACATGGTGAGCATGGTGATCCGCGGCTCGCTGGTGCAGCTGGACACGCCCGATGCGATGCGCGGTCGCGTCAACGCCGTCAATGGCATTTTCATCAACACCTCCAACCAGCTCGGCGAATTCGAATCGGGACTGCTCGCCGCCTGTTTCGGCGCGGTCGGGGCCGCCCTCATCGGCGGCATTGGTACACTGCTGGTGGTCGCCCTGTGGATGCGGCTCTTTCCCGGACTGCGCCACCGCCAGCGGCTGCGCATGGAAGACCCCGAACTCGAAACCCCGCCCGGAGCCCGGTCTCTATGAAGCCTTCTGCCCGCTTCGATCGGGCCATTGCCGCCTTCCGCTGCGCCGCCTGGATCGCGCCGCTGCTGATCGCCGGCACGGCACGTGCCGCCGGAAACGGTCCGGCCATCGAGGTCGCCTTCAGCGCGCGGGCCCACGCCATGCCGGTGACCGGGCGCGTGTACGTGGCGATCAGCCGCGACGACGACAAACCGCCGATCGAGCAGACCGACATCACCGGCGTGCCGCTGTTCGGCCACGACATGACCGGCCTCGCCCCGGGCCAGACGGTGGCGATCGGCGGCGAGGATGACGGCGCGCCCTTGACCCGCCTGCGCGACCTGCCGGCCGGCGACTACTGGATGCAGCCATTCGTCAACGTCTATACCGAGTTCAAGCGCGCCGACGGCCACACGCTGTGGCTGCACATGGACCAGTGGGAAGGACAGGACTGGAAGCATTCGCCCGGCAACCTCTACGGCGCGCCGGTGAAAGTGCACTACGACCCGGCCGCAACGAGGCCGATCCGGCTGCTCGCCGATCGCGTGATTGCGCCGATCCCGTTCCCCAGGGACACGCCCCACGTCAAGCGCTTCCGCATCCAGAGCCGCCTGCTGAGCGCGTTCTGGGGCCGGCCGATCTACCTCGGCGCCACGGTGCTGCTGCCGGCCGATTACGCGCGCCACCCGGATGCGCGCTACCCGGTGATCTACGAGCAAGGACATTTCTCCACGGCCGCGCCGGGCGGTTTCGACGATGCCGACGGCCGCTTTCGCGCCTACTGGCTCGCCGAAGGTACGCCGCGCTACCTGATGGTGAGCCTGCAGCATCCCGCGCCTTATTACGATGACTCCTACGCGGTGAACTCGGTCAATCTGGGGCCCTACGACGACGCCATCCATCAGGAATTGCTGCCGGAAATCGCCCGTCGCTTCCGCACCGTGGAAAAACCTTGGGCGCGAATCCTGGAAGGCGGCTCGACCGGCGGCTGGATCGCACTGGCGCAGCAGATCTTCCATCCCGACTTCTACGGCGCCACCTTCGCCTCCTGTCCGGATCCAGTGGATTTCCGCCATCACGAAGTGGTCGACATCTACACCGACGCCAATGCCTATTGGCTGGACAAGGGCTGGATGAAGGTCGAGCGCGTGGACACCCGCGACCCGGACGGCAACGTGCAGGCGATGATGAAGGACGAAAACTGGTACGAACTGGCGGTGGGCAACCACAGCCGCTCCGGCGGCCAATGGGACATCTGGGAGGCCGCCTTCGGCCCGATCGGTACGGACGGCTATCCGGCACGGCTGTGGGACAAGCGCAGCGGGGCGATCGACCACACGGTGGCCGCCTACTGGCGGCAGCACTTCGACCTGCGCCAGATCCTCATCACGCACTGGCCGGCACTCGGCCCGAAACTCGCCGGCAAGCTGCATATCTACGTGGGCGATGCGGACACCTACAACCTCAACGTCGGCGTCCATGCGCTCGAGGAAACCCTCAAAGGCCTGCACGACCCCGACTTCGCCGGCAGCTTCACCTACCAGCCGATGGCGCCGCATTGCTGGGGCCCACACGGCCGCGACTTGATCGAGACGATCACCGAGACGCTCAAGCGCCAGGGCGCGCCCCTTGCAAGACCCGTCTTGCCGCATCATTAATGTCGATCCGCGCTTGCACGCCGCGCTCACGCCTGGCGCGGCAAGCTCGATTCCGAAGCGACAAATCTCAAAAAAGGAGCCCGCGATGAGCCGAATCCGCGATCTTGAACGCAGCGTGCGCGAGCATGCCCATGACTATGCCGAGGACGTTTCCCAGACGGCCGAAGGCCTGATCGAACGCGGCCGTCATGCCGCCAAACGCCTGGGGCGCGGTGGCGATTACCGTCGTCGCCTGGTGCGCATGGCCGAGGACATGGCCGACGAGGCCAACTACCAGTACCGGCGTGCCCGACGCCAGGTGCAGCGGCATCCGGTCGCCTCGGTGGCGATCGTCGCCGGCACCATCGGCGCCTTCATGCTGCTGAGGCGCGTGTTCCGCGACGACGAGGATTGACCCCGATCCCCGACTGGATGAAAGAAACCCGCCGGCCGGCGGGTTTCTTTTTGTGCATCTGTCAGACGAGCACCGGATTGGGCTTGTCTGGATCGAGCCCGTAGCTGCGGATGGCGCGCGCCACGTCCTTGGCGTTGACCTTGCCCTCCTTGGCCAGCGCGCATAGCGCGGCATGGGCGATCCAGCGGCGGTCCACCTCGAAGAAATCGCGCAGGTGCTCGCGGGTGTCCGAGCGCCCGAAACCGTCGGTCCCGAGCACCACGTAACGCATGCCCTCGGGCAGGAACGGCCGGATCTGCTCGGCGAATTCGCGGACGTAGTCGGTGGCGGCGATGGCCGGCCCGGACCGCCCCTGCAGCAAGCGGGTGACATACGGGACACGCGGCTCGGCTTCCGGATGCAGCCGGTTCCAGCGTTCGGCGTCGTAACCGTCGCGACGCAGCTCGGTGAAGCTCGGCACCGACCAGATGTCCGCGCAGATGCCGAAATCCTTCTCCAGCAGCTCGGCCGCCGCGATCGCCTCGCGCAGGATCGCGCCCGAGCCCAGCAGCTGCACGCAGGGCGCCTTGGCCTTGGTCTTGCCCTTGCCGTTGTTCTGGCCGACGCCGGAGTCGCGCAGCAGGTACATGCCCTTGATGATGCCCTCGGCCACGCCCTCGGGCATGTCCGGGTGGGCGTAGTTCTCGTTCATCACCGTGATGTAGTAATAGACGTCCTCCTGCTCTTCGAGCATGCGGCGCACGCCGTCCTGCAGGATCACCGCGACCTCATAGGAGAAGGTCGGGTCATAGGCCCGCACATTGGGAATGGCCCCGGCCAGCAGGTGCGAATGGCCGTCCTGGTGCTGCAGGCCCTCGCCGTTGAGCGTGGTGCGGCCGGACGTGCCGCCGATCAGGAAGCCGCGCGAGCGCATGTCGCCCGCGGCCCAGGCCAGGTCGCCGACGCGCTGGAAGCCGAACATCGAGTAGTAGATGAAGAACGGCAGCATCGGCTGGTTGCTGACCGAATAGCTGGTCGCCGCCGCCATCCACGCGGCCATGCCGCCGGCCTCGCTGATGCCTTCCTGCAGCACCTGGCCCTTGGTGTCCTCGCGGTAGTAGAGCAGCTGGTCGGCATCCTGCGGGCGGTATTTCTGGCCGAACGGCGCATAGATGCCGATCTGGCGGAACATGCCCTCCATGCCGAAGGTACGCGCCTCGTCGGCCACGATCGGCACCACGCGCTCGCCGATCTGCTTGTCGCGCAGCAAGAGGTTCATGCCGCGCACCAGCGCCATGGTGGTGCTGATCTCGCGCTCGCCGGTGCCGTTGGTGATCTGGGTGAAGGCCGAAAGATCCGGGGCCTTCAGCTTGACGTCGGTCTTGCGCCGCCGCTGCGGCAGGAAGCCGCCGAGCGCCCGCCGCCGCTCCAGCATGTACTCCACTTCGGGCGAGTTCTTGCCCGGGTGGTAGTACGGCACGTCCTTGATCTTGTCGTCCGGGATCGGGATGTTGAAGCGGTCGCGGAAGTGCCGCACGGCCGCGTCGTCGAGCTTCTTCTGCTGGTGCGTGGGATTCTGCGATTCACCCGCCGCGCCCATGCCGTAGCCCTTCACCGTCTTGGCCAGCACCACCGTGGGCAGGCCCTCGGTGTGCACCGCCGCGTGATAGGCGGCATAGACCTTGTGCGGATCATGGCCGCCGCGGTTGAGGCGCCAGATGTCGTCGTCGGACAGGTTGGCGACCATCTCGCGCGTCTCCGGATACTTGCCGAAGAAATGCTCGCGCGTGTAGGCGCCGCCGAAGGCCTTGCAGGCCTGGTATTCACCGTCCACGGTTTCCATCATCAGCTTGCGCAGCACGCCCTTGGTGTCGCGCGCCAGCAGCGGATCCCAGTAGCTGCCCCAGATCACCTTGATGACGTTCCAGCCGGCGCCGCGGAACACGCCCTCCAGTTCCTGGATGATCTTGCCGTTGCCGCGCACCGGGCCGTCGAGCCGCTGCAGGTTGCAGTTGATCACGAACACGAGGTTGTCGAGTTTCTCGCGGCCGGCCAGCGAGATCGCACCGAGCGATTCGGGCTCGTCGCACTCGCCATCGCCCAGGAAGCACCACACCTTGCGGTCGGTCTGGGGCATCAGGCCGCGATGTTCCAGGTACTTCCAAAAATGCGCCTGGTAGATCGCCTGGATCGGCCCCAGGCCCATCGACACCGTCGGCACCTGCCAGTAGTCGGGCATCAGCCATGGGTGCGGATAGGAGGACAGCCCGCGCCCCTTGCCCGCCACTTCCATGCGGAACAGGTCGAGCTGGTCCTCGCTGATGCGCCCTTCCAGGAACGAGCGCGCGTAGATGCCGGGGCTGGAATGGCCCTGAAAGAAGACGAGGTCACCCGGATGGTCGGGGTTGGGTGCGCGCCAGAAATGGTTGAAGCCGACGTCGTAGAGCGTGGCCGATGATGCGAAGCTCGCGATGTGGCCGCCGAGCTCGCCGGGCTTGCGGTTGGCGCGCACGACCATCGCCATCGCGTTCCAGCGGATGATCGAGCGGATGCGCCACTCCATCGCCGCATCGCCGGGCATCTTCGCCTCGTTCGCGGGCGAAATGGTGTTGACGTACTCGGTGGTCGGCGAGAACGGCAGGTAGGCGCCCGCACGCCGCGTGGCGTCCACCATCCGCTCGAGCAGGAAGTGGGCACGCTCGGTGCCTTCGTGCTCGATGACCGCGTTCAGCGATTCGAGCCATTCCTGGGTTTCGGTGGGGTCGATGTCCTGATCGGGATGGTCGGACGGGTTCATGCAGAGCTCCACGACGCTGCCCTGAGGCAGCCTGAACTGGGACGCGCCATCGCCACGATGACGCCAAGGTAACCGCACCAGCGGAAGAGCTGCCGATTCTAGCGCACCATCAATGGGCCGGAGGCTGTCGATGAGCGGTCTTCTCGCGATTGTCACGCCGCGGCAAGGCGATTCGTCACAGCGGTCGGCTGCGCCCCGTCATGCTGCGCGCCCTAGGGGCAAGGGCGGCGCATCGAGCCTCAAGGCGCCAGCGCGCGGTCGAGCACCTCGGCCAGGCGCTGGCCGGCCTCGCGCAGGCGCTGTTCGGCGACGGGACGCCAGCGCTCGACATAGGCCTCGTCGATGAAATGCCCATCCGGATAGAACCCCGGCGTGGCCACGATCCGGCAGGATGCCTCCGCCCACGCGGCAAAGGCGCCCGGCGGCGCCAGCGGAGCCGGCGTGGCGGCGAGCACATCGGCGTAGGCCGCCACGTCGAGGCCGCGGGTGGCGAGCAGGCCGCTGTCCCAGACCCGGTGCAGGTTGCTGCCCTTGCCGGCGAACTGGACCTGATAGGTGTTGCCGCCCTTGTCGTCGCGCCAGCCGGCATGCAGCGGCTGGTGCACGTCGCCGACGAAGTGGACGACGAACTTGAGCGCGGTCCGGCGCTCTTCGTCGCTGCGGCCGGCATCGGCCAGCACCGCCGTGTAATGCGCCAGCGCGCCGACCACGCAGCGGCCATCCGGGCAATCGCGCGGCGGCTCGTAATAACAGTTGCCGCGCGGAAAGTTGACGTAGTGCAGCGCGCGGGTCTCGCGCCACAACGCGGCCATGGAGGGATCGTCCTGGATCTCGTCGGCCCAGCTGGCGATTTGTGCCAGCCGGTCGTGGCCTTCCGGGGCGAGCAGGCGCCTGACCTCGGCCTCCGCGCGCGGATCGAGCTGGCGCTCGGCCAGTTCCGCGACCACGGCGTGGCCCAGCGGACCCCAGGCGCGGGCCGGCGATGTCAGCAGGCACCCTAGCAACAGCACGGTGAACAGGCGGACGATCGACATTTAAGACTTCCCAGCTTGCCTTCACGGCGCGAGGCCGCGCAGTCTGCCACAGTGCCGGATGGCGGGCGGTTTCTCGCTAGAATCGGAACGCCCGCGCGGCGCACCGCCGCGATTCTTTCCCACACCCCTGCGTTGGAGGACGTCATGACCATCAAGGTCGGCATCAATGGCTTCGGTCGCATCGGCCGCAACGTGTTGCGCGCCGCCGTGCAGCACTTTCCCGACATCGAGATCGTCGCGGTCAACGACCTCCTGGATCCGGATTATCTCGCCTATCTGCTGCGCTTCGATTCCGTGCACGGCCGCTTCAAGGGCGAGGCCCACAGCGAAGGCGGCCATCTGATCGTCAACGGCAAGCGCATCCGTCTGACTCAGGAGCGCGACCCGGCCAACCTCAAGTGGAACGAGGCCGGCGCCGAGGTGGTGATCGAATCCACCGGCCTGTTCCTGGACAAGGCCAGCGCGCAGAAGCACCTCGAAGCCGGCGCGAAGAAAGTGATCATGTCCGCGCCGTCCAAGGACGACACGCCGATGTTCGTGTACGGCGTCAACCACGCCAAATACGCCGGCGAGGCGATCATCTCCAACGCCAGCTGCACCACCAACTGCCTGGCGCCGCTGGCCAAGGTCATCCACGACAAGTGGGGCATCAAGCGCGGCCTGATGACCACCGTGCACGCCGCCACCGCGACGCAGAAGACCGTCGACGGCCCCAGCCACAAGGACTGGCGCGGCGGCCGCGGCATCCTCGAGAACATCATTCCCTCCTCCACCGGCGCGGCCAAGGCGGTGGGCAAGGTGATCCCCGAGCTCAACAAGAAGCTCACCGGCATGAGCTTCCGCGTGCCGACCTCCGACGTCTCCGTGGTCGACCTCACCGCCGAGCTGGAAAAGCCGGCGAGCTACGAGGAAATCTGCGCGGAGATGAAGGCGCAGAGCGAGGGCGCGATGAAGGGCATCCTGGGTTACACCGAGGAGAAGGTCGTCGCCACCGACTTCCGCGGCGATCCGCGCACCTCGATCTTCGACGCCGACGCCGGCATCGCGCTCGACCCCACCTTCGTCAAGCTGGTCGCCTGGTACGACAACGAGTGGGGCTACTCGAACAAGTGCCTGGAAATGGCGCGCGTGGTCGCCGCGCGCTGAGCGGGCGTGCCCGACGCCGATCCACGAAAGGCCGGGCCGCGAGGTCCGGCCTTTCGCATGAGGGGCGCACGAAAAAACCGCGCTTGCGCAGGCGCCGATCACGGCCGGCAGGCGCTGACCTGGATCAAGGCGCCGACGCCGCACCTGCCCGCACACTGCGCGGCATTCTTTTGGAAACGACAGCACGCCCATGCTCGACCAAGCCGCCATCGCCCGCCTCGTCGCACGCTTCTACGGCATCGTGCGCGCCGATGCGCTGCTCGGGCCGATCTTCGCGGCGACGGTCAAGGACTGGCCCGAGCACGAGCGGCGGCTGACCGCGTTCTGGTGCACGGTGGCCTTGCGCGGTGCCGACGACCGTCCCACTTACCACGGCAGCCCAATGGCCGCGCACCGGCCGCTGCCGATCGACGATGCGCATTTCGAGCACTGGCTCACGCTGTGGCGCGAAACCTGCCGCGCACAACTCGACGCCGAGGACGCGGCCAAGCTGATCGGCTATGCCGAAGGCATCGCGCGCGGGCTGCGCTATGGCCTCGGCCTGCGCGGGCGTCGGCTGGTGCCGCGTATCGACCGGCCGCCGGCTTGAAGCCGCTTCGCCGAGGGTGGATCGAGGCTGCCCCAAGCGCCTGCACGGCGCTGAACGCAGCCGATCCTCATCCGGATCGGCTGTGGCCCATCCGCGCCGGCGCGGCGCTCGACCCACCACGCCAACGCCGCGTGCAAACCTGAACGCTCAGCCGAGCGCCTTGAGCGCGGCCTCGTAGTCGGGCTCGTGGGAGAGCTCACTCACCAGCTCGGCGTGCAGCACCTTGTCGTCGCGATCCAGCACGATCACCGCGCGCGCGGCCAGCCCCGCCAGCGGGCCGGAAGCGATCGCCACGCCGTAGTCGCGCAGGAAATGCCCGCCGCGCAGGGTCGAGAGCATCACCACGTTGTCCAGTCCCTCGGCGCCGCAGAAACGCGACTGCGCGAACGGCAGGTCGGCGGAAATGCACAGCACCACGGTATCGGCGAGCCTGGCGGCGAGTTCGTTGAAGCGGCGCACGGAGGTGGCGCACACGCCGGTGTCCACGCTCGGGAAGATGTTGAGCACCTTGCGCTTGCCGGCGAACGCGGACAGCGGCACGTCGGCGAGATCCTTGCCGACCAGGGTGAAGGACGGCGCCTGCGTGCCGACCGTGGGGAAGCGGCCGTCGAGCTGCACCGGCTGACCCTTGAACGTGACCTGTGACATGGCAAGACCTCGCGTGTGATCGGGCCTACCAGTAGACCATGGTCTTGGCCAGAAAGACGATGCCCGCCATCAGCGCCAGCAGCACGCGGTGCGTGTGCCGGCGGCGGCAGCCGTCCAGACGTCCGCGCCGCAGCGCCCACCAGGCGCGCGCGAAGATAGCGAGCACGGCGAGCGCGAGCAGCACCTTGAGGGCGAGCAGATGGCCGAACCGCGTGTCGAGGCAGGCGATGCCGCCGCAGCGCAGCCGGAACAGCCAGCCGCCGCTGGCGAACAAGAGCACCACCACGAACGGCATGAAACCGCGCACGCGCCTCATCGCCGCCGATTCCACGCGCGCGTAGGCCTCGGCGTCCACCTGGCGTTCCAGCGGCTCCAGTACCAGCGTCTCGTACACCACCGCGCCGACGAACACGATGGCGCAGACGAGGTGCAGCAGCACGATCCACGGATAGACCTGATGCATGGCGTTTTCCCGCAAGGTCGACGCCACGGAACTTCCGCGCCAGGCGCTCGACACGCCATGACCTGCATCAGGGGAAGTGCTGATCGACAACGGCGAGACGGCCAGGGCTTAACGCCGCTGGCGCTCGGGCGCGCGCGGTGCCAGAGCCAGACACATCTGCTACGCCGCCGCTTTGCTGACCTACGTCAACGTGCTCGGCATCGCCCACCTGCACCATCCGTGGGGGTGGCTATACGGCTGGCTGGCATGAACGTTTCGATTCGACCGCGCGACACTTTCGACACGCACACCGGCATGGAAGGTGTGCTGCACCTGGTCAACCCCCTGCGCGAGGCCGATCGGCGCTGGGTGCACACGGCGGTGACGCGGCTGGCGCAGGAATCCGCGCGCTCGGCCGACACCCACCTGCTCAAGCTCGAACTGCCCGGCTTCCACGGCATCGACTTCTACTTCAAGGACGAATCGGCGCATCCCAGCGGCAGCCTGAAGCACCGGCTGGCGCGCTCGCTGTTCCTGTACGCGCTGTGCAACGGCCGGCTGCGCGACGGTCAGACCGTGGTCGACGCCTCCTCCGGCAGCACGGCGATCGCCGAGGCGTGGTTCGCGCGGCTGCTGGGCCTGCCGTTCGTGGCGGTGATGCCGGCCTGCACCGCGCCCGGCAAGATCCATGCGGTGCAGGCGCTGGGCGGCCGCTGCGAGCTGGTGGACGACCCCGCGCAGGTGTACGCCACGGCGGAGGCGCTGGCCGAACGCGGCGCGTGCTTTCTCGACCAGTTCGGCCTCGCCGAGCGCGCCACCGACTGGCGCGGCAACAACAACATCGCCGAGTCGATCATCGGCCAGATGGCGCTGGAGGCCGAGCCCGAGCCGAGCTGGATCGTCTGCGGCGCCGGCACCGGCGGCACCTCGGCCACCATCGGTCGCTATCTGCGCTACCGGCGCCTGTACACGCGTCTTTGCGTAGCCGAACCGGCCGGCTGCGCCTTCGCAGAAGGCTGGCGCAGCCGCGATCCCCACGCCCGGGCGACGCAGGCCACGCTGATCGAAGGCATCGGCCGGCCGCAGGTGGAGCCGGGCTTCCTGTTCGACGTGGTGGATCGCGTGATCGAGGTGCCGGACGCCGCCTCGATCGCCGCCGCCTGGCTGCTGGAAGAACTGCTCGGTCGCCGCTACGGCGGCTCGTCCGGCACCAACCTGGTCGCCTGCCTGGAACTGGCCGCCGCGATGCGTGCGCGCGGCGAACGCGGCAGCATCGTCAGCCTGCTGTGCGACCGCGGCGAACGCTACGCACAGACGCTGTTCGACCCGGCCTGGCTCGCCGCGCGCGGCATCGAACTCGCGCCCTGGGACGCCGCCCTGCGCACCAGCCTGCGCACGGGCTGTCCGCCATTGGCGTCGACGCGCTAACGTATCCGCCCCTTTCGCCTGGCGGATCGTTCCATGCCGGTTGCCTTGTTCGGTTACGGCCGTTTCGGCCGCGCCTTCGCCGAGCTGCTGCAGCGCGCAGGTCAGGCCGTGCGCGTGTTCGATCCGCAGGCGCAGGTGCCGGCGGACCTCGCCGCGGCCAGCCCCGAAGCCGCGCTCGAGAGCGCCGACTGGGTGGTACTGGCGATGCCGGTGCCCGCGCTCGAGAGCGCGCTGCGCACGTTGCGCCCTTGGCTCACGCCCGCGCACACGGTGATCGACGTCGGCAGCGTCAAGGAACGCCCCTGCGCGCTGCTGGACGAAGTGCTCGGCGCGAGCATTCCGCATGCCGGCACGCACCCCCTGTTCGGCCCGCTCAGCCTCGCCCGCGACGAGCGTCCGCTGCGCGTGGTGCTGTGCGCCAGCGCCCGGCATCCGCAGGCCGCCGCGCGCACGCGCACGCTGTTCGAGACGCTGGGCTGCGAGGTGATCGAACAGGACGCGGCCACGCACGACCGCGCGATGGCGCAGACCCATGCGCTGGCGTTCTTCATCGCCCGCGCGCTGGTCGAGATGGGCATCGGCGAGGACCTGCGCACCGCGCCGCCCTCGTTCCTGGGCCTGGCCAACATGCTCGCCGCCGTGCGTGGCGACGCCGGCCACCTGTTCGCCGCGATCCAGCGCGACAACCCCTACGCCGCCGCCGCGCGCGAGGACTTCATCGCCCACCTGACCGCCATCCACCGCCGTCTCGCCGGCGGCGAAGGCGAGGCGCTGGCGATCCCCGAATCCGCCGGCGAAGCCCTCAATCCGTCGACGCCGTAGCCTGCTCCAGCCACGCCAGCGTGTGGCGCAACTCCGCCTGCAACGCAAGCCAGGAACGCTCCCACTGGCCCTCGTGCGGCCTTGCCCGGGCGAAACGCCCGAGCCGCGCCCGCGCCTCGTCGAGCGCCTTGCGCAACGCGGCGACTTCGGCCAGCGTGCGCTCGTGCTCGTCCTTGCCGACGAGCAGCACCTTGCGGTCGCGACACACGCCGATGCACGGCTGCGGCGCCTCGATCCGCCCGCAACCGATGCACTGCCAAGCCTCCAGATAATCGGCCATCGCCCACCTCACGAACCAGCAAGAGCCGAGCCTAAACCCTCCCCCACCCGCCCTCGCTGACCGAAGTCAACGCCCGCTTCGCCAACCCATCCGCCGCGGCGCCGGCGCCATTGAAGTCACCCCGTATCGGTAACCTTGGTGCCTTACGGCTTGGTTTGTAACTACAAATGTAGTTACAATCGCTCCATAACCGAGCGCCATCCCATGACCCTGAATTTTGAATGGGACGATGAAAAAGCCGCTTCCAATCTGACCAAACACCACGTGGCTTTCGAGGACGCCATGCTGGTGTTTTACGACCCGCACCGCCTCGATCGCTACGACGGCCGCGAGGACTACGGCGAGGATCGCTTCCTCACCATCGCCCTAGTTGGCACTGTCGAGCTGGCCGTCGCCTACACCGTGCGCGACGACACTATCCGCCTCATCTCCGCCCGAAAGGCCGAACGCCATGAGCGACACGACTACTGGAAAAACCGTTAGGTTCACCCTCGACCCGGCCAACCCGCCCAAGTTGAGCGACGAGGCCAAGGCCCGGCTTGCACACCTGGCTGCCATGCCGGACAGCGAGATCGACTTCAGCGATATTCCGCCCAGCCCGGCCGATGCCGAGTGGACGCGCCCGGGCATCCCGTTCTCGACCGAGAACAAACGCCAGGTCACGCTGCGCCTGGATGCCGACGTCCTGGACTACTTTCGGCGCACCGGCACGCGGTACCAAACCCGCATCAACCAGGTGCTACGCGCCTACATGCAGGCGCACATCGACAAGCGATGACCGACCAAAGGTCTACGCTCTACGGCCAGGGGGCTCGGCAACCCAACTGAATGCGTCAAGGCCCCGTGACACCTCCGCACGGGGCGGAAACACCACATAAAAACCCGCCACCGCAGGCGGACGGAACCCAAAACCCAGCCGCCATCCCATCACCAAAACGCCACGCCCCCGCAATGGCGACCCACGCGCGAACCCGCCCGCCTTGCCATAACACCCGCCACGGCCACACCCGCCATGACGGCAAACTGCCTTGGCCTTGGCTTGTGCTTTTGGCTCTGGCTTTTCGGGGCCCCTATGAGGCGGCGATCGCCGGCCAGCCAAAGCCCGCCAGGGTGGCCGGCAGGAGCCGGCCATTTTTCGTCGGGGCAGGAAGCCCCGTCGAAAAACGCTGACCGGCGAGCGCGCACCTTGCCGGGCCATCAGGCCCGGCAAGGCGCCTCATCGGGGTGGCCTCTCTTTTGGGTCCTTTTCTCTGGCCACACAGAGAAAAGGACCCCGGCCGCCAGCAGGCGGACGGAACCCAAAGCCAGCCGCCGAAAAACACAACCCGGCGGCCATCCCATCACCAAAACGCCACGCCCCCCGCGATGGCGACCCCCACGCGAACCCGCCCGCCTTGCCATGACAATCGCCGCGGCCACAACCGCCATGGCGACAAACGCTGCCTTGGCTTTGGCTTTGGCCTGTGCTTTTGGCTCTGGCTTTCGGGGGCCCCTATGAGGCGGCGATCGCCGGCCAGCCAAAGCCCGCCAGGGTGGCCGGCAGGAAGCCGGCCATTTTTCGTCGGGGCAGGAAGCCCCGTCGAAAAACGCTGACCGGCGAGCGCGCACCTTGCCGGGCCAATCAGGCCCGGCAAGGCGCCTCATCGGGGTGCCGTTCTCTTTGGCTACTTTCTCTTCGGGCAAGCAAGAGAAAGTAGCCCGGCCGCCGGCAGGCGGACGGAACGAACCAAAACGAACCAACATCACGTGGGGCTGATAGTCGAGCCTGGCCGCCGGCAGGCGGACGGAACCCAACACCCAAAACCCCAACCACATGGCGCAAGCCGCAGGCTTGCTCTAACCTAGCTCCCGATCAGCCCTTTTTGGGCACCACACCGCCATGACACGCCCCATCAAAATCGAAACGCTGCGCGAGCTGGTCTCGGCCGGGTCGGTCCAGTCCGCCACCATCATGGGCCAGAAGGGCGGCTATGCGGTGCTGGTCGACGTGGGTATGCAGCAGCGCCCGCTGGGCACCAAATACGGCAAGGCGCGGATGTTCGCCACCACCGACACCGCCGTGAAAGCCCTGCGCGAGATCGGCATGCAACGCTTCAAGGTCGACGTGACGCACTACGAACCGGGCTCGCTGCGCCCCGGCCGCCCGGACACGACGAGACGCGCCAAGGAAGCCGCGCACCGGCTCGAACATGACCGATGGTTCCGCGACCAGGTGCAGCGCACGAAGGCCGCCATCGAGGCCGGAACCGAACCACTGATCGACGGCGACACCCTGTGGGCCGAGCTGACCGCCGAGGCCGAGCGCATGGATGCGACCCGGCGCGCGCGCAAGTGAAGATCCGCTACACGCGCAGCGCCCAGCAGGATTTGCGCGATCTGCTGCACTACGGGCTGGCGCACTGGCCCGGCACGGCCGTGGCCTTCGTGACGCAACTGCGCGCGCGCCTGGAATCGACGCTGACCCAACACCCCAGGGCCGGCCGGAAAGGACGCGAGAAAGGCACCCGCGAGTTCGTTCTCGCCGGCACCCGGCACATCGTGGTGTACCTGCCGCCCAGCGAATCGAACCCCGACGTGATCGTCGTGCGCGTGCTGCATGGCGCGCAGCAATGGCCCGAACAAACCGAAGAGGCATGAGGCGCCCACGCAACCCGCGATGGCGACCCACGTGAACCCGCCCGCCTTGCCATGACAATCGCCACGGCCGCGCCCGCCATGACGGCAAACACTGCCTTGGCTTTGGCCTGTGCTTTTGGCTCTGGCTTTTCGGGGCCCCTATGAGGCGGCGATCGCCGGCCAGCCAAAGCCCGCAGGGTGGCCGGCAGGAAGCCGGCCATTTTTCGTCGGGGCAGGAAGCCCCGTCGAAAAACGCTGACCGGCGAGCGCGCACCTTGCCGGGCCATCAGGCACGGCAAGGCGCCTCATCGGGGTGCCGTTCCCTTTGGCTACTTTCTCTTCGGGCAAGCAAGAGAAAGTAGCCCTGGCCGCCGGCAGGCGGACGGAACCCAAAACCCAGCCGCCGAAAAACACAACCCTGCGGCCATCCCGTCACCAAAACGCCACGCCCCCGCGATGGCGCCCCTCGTGTGAACCCGCCCGCCCTGCCATGACACCCACCACGGCCGCAAGCGCCCCGCGATGACGAACACCCGTTTTCAAAAAAAACCGCCCGCCCCGCGACTCACACCCGCGCAAACACCAGGCTCGCATTGGTGCCGCCGAAGCCGAAACTGTTGGACATCACCGTGCGCAGCGTGGCCTCGCGGGTCTCGCGCAGGATCGGGAACCCCGCCGTGCGCGGGTCCGGGCGATCGAGATTGGCCGAGCCGGCGACGAAACCGCCGGCCATCATCAGCAGGCAATAGATCGCCTCGTGCACGCTGGCCGCACCGAGGGCATGGCCGCTCAGCGCCTTGGTGGAAGACAGGGGCGGCACCGCGCTGCCGAACACCTCGCGCACCGCCTCCAGCTCGACGATGTCGCCCAGCGAAGTGGCGGTGCCGTGGGTGTTGAGGTAATCCACCGGCGCGTCCAGCGAGGCCAGCGCCATGCGCATGCAGCGCGCCGCGCCCTCGCCCGAGGGCGCGACCATGTCGGCGCCGTCGGAGGTGACGCCGTAGCCGACGAGTTCGGCGTGGATCGGCGCGCCGCGCGCGCGGGCGTGCTCGTAGTCCTCCAGCACCAGCATGCCGCCGCCGCCGGCGATGACGAAGCCGTCGCGGCCTTCGTCGTAGGGCCGCGAGGCGGCCTCCGGCGTGGCGTTCCACGCGCTCGACAGCGCGCCCATGGCGTCGAACTGCGCCGCGCCGCCCCAGTGCAGCTCCTCGCCGCCGCCGGCGAAGACGATGTCCTGCGCGCCGTGGCGGATCAGCTCCGCCGCCGCGCCGATGCAATGGGCCGAGGTGGCGCAGGCGGCGGCGATGGAATAGCTGACCCCGCGGATGCCGAACGCGGTGGCCAGCGCCGCCGACACCGTGGAGCACATCGTGCGCGGCACCATGTAGGCGCCGACCCTGCGCGCGCCCTTGCTGCGCAGAAGGTCGGCGGTCTCGATCTGCCAGCGCGGCGAGCCGCCGCCGGAACCGGCGATGAGGCCGGTGCGCGGATGGCTGACCATCCCCTCGTCGAGCCCGGCATCGGCGATCGCCGCGCGCATCGCCACGTAGGCATAGCCGGCGGCATCGCCCATGAAGCGGCGCGGCTTGCGATCGATCGCCGCGTCGAGATCGATCTGCGGCACCCCGGCCACCTGGCTGCGCAGCCCCATTTCCGCAAACGCCGGCATGGCGCGGATGCCCGGCCGCAGCTCGCGCAGACTGCGCGTCACCGTCGGCGCGTCGTTGCCCAGGCACGAGACAATGCCCGAGCCAGTCACCACCACGCGGCGCATCAGAAACCCTCCGTGGAACCGAACAGCCCCACCCGCAATTGGCTGGCGGTGTAGATGGTGCGGCCGTCCACCGCCACCTGGCCGTCGGCGATCACCAGCGCCAGCCGGCCGCGCAGCACCCGCCGCACGTCCACCGTGTAGTGCACGCAGCGCGCCGTGGGCAGCACCTGGCCGGTGAACTTCACCTCGCCGACGCCCAGCGCGCGCCCCCGGCCGGGCTCACCCAGCCACGGCAGGTAGAAACCGGCCAGCTGCCACAGCGCATCCAGGCCCAGGCAGCCGGGCATCACCGGGTCGCCCGCGAAATGGCAGGCGAAAAACCACAGCTCCGGGTGAATGTCGAGCTCCGCCTCCAGCCGGCCCTTGCCGTAGGCGCCGCCTTGCGCATCGATGCGGGTGATGCGGTCGAACATCAGCATCGGCGGCGCGGGCAGGCGCGCGTTGCCGTCGCCGAAGAGCTCGCCGCGGGCGCAGGCGAGCAGTTGCTCGCGGTCGAAGGAGGCAGGCAGAGACATGCAGGTTGGGCGGCTGTGGAAAACGCGCCCATTGTGCGGCGCCAGCGGTGACACCGCCCTGACCCCGGTCAAGCCGCGCCGGGCGGCTTGGCTGCCGCCAGCGCCTGGCGCACCGCCTGCACGAAGGCCGGATCGGGGTGACCGATCACCGTGCTGCGCGCCAGGATGCGGCCATCCGCGTCGATCAGGATCAGCACGCTCGAATGGTTGAAGTCGCCCTCCGGCAGACGCCGATAGCGGATACCGAGCAGCGCGGCAAGACGCCGCACGTCGTCCGGCTCGGCACGCGCCAGCGTCCAGTGTGCGGCATCGAGGCCATGCGTCTGCGCGTAGCGGTGCAGCACGCCCGGGTCGTCGTTTTGCGGGTCGAAGCTGACCGCCAGCAGCGCGGGCGAGACCGGACCCGCCGCCTTGGCGGTGGCCTTCATGGTCTCGATGATCAGCGGACAGACCATGGTGCAGGAGGTATAGAACATGCTGACCACCTGCACCTGGCCGCGCCGCGCGGCGAGCGGCCAGCGGTGGCCGTCCTGGTCGGTGAGCTGGACGTCGAGCTGGTAGATCGAATCGGCCGGCAGCGGCGCAGCGGTGGGCGGCGTCGCGGCCCAGGTCGAACCGGTGACAAGCAGCAGACACAGGGCGAGCAGCATTTTCATGGCGTGGCTCCAGCGGGCTTCGCGCAACGGAAGCCCAGATTGCGGGTGGTATCGATGGCCTCGAGCGAGGACAGCATGGCGATGCGCATCAAGGTGGCGTAGTTCTCCTTCTGCTGCAGGTCGGCGGCACCGGCGCCGCAGAAGCGCAGCTTGTCCGCGCCGTCCTGGTCGCGGCTGTCGGCCCCGACCAGGAGCGCGTTGAAGTCATCCATCCATTCCCAGACCAGGCCGTTGAGGTCGCGCACGCCGTGCACGTCCGGCGCGCCGCCCACGGCAGGCAGCGGCGCGTTCGACGGCCGCGCGTACCAGGCGAGCACGCGTTCGCGCCAGGCCGGGTCCTCGCGTGCATCCGCACGGGTGGCATCGGCCGCGGCGGCGTATTCCCATTCGTACCAGCCCGGCAGCCGTGCGTGTTCGCCCTGGCAATAGGCCTGCGCGGCGAACCAGCTCACCTGCGTCACCGGCTGATCGGGCAACGCCGTCGCGCCCAGCGCATCGGCATCGGCCCAGTGCGAGAGATAACCCGCATCGGCGAAGACCCTGGGCACGCGGTCGCGGCGCCAGGTCGGATGCGTTTTGACGAAGGCGAGGAACTCGGCGTTGGTCACCGGCTCGCTGCGCAACCGGAACGGCGCGACGATGACCGGCGCGCGCGAGCCTTCGGTTTCCGGCAGCACGCTGGCGAAGGCGCCGCCCGGCAGCGGACGGTAGTCGGCCGCCGACGCGAGCGCAGTCGCACCGAGCAGGCCGATCGCCATGAGCGCGCGCCGGGCCGGCATCGTCAGTGTCCCGCCGCCGGAGCTGCGGCCGGCTGCGCACGCACCTTGGATACCTCGTCCTTGCTGATCTGCCCGCCGGGGTTGCCCCAGCTGTTGAGCACGAAGGTGAGGATGTTGGCGACCTCGTCGTCGGTGAGCTGGCTCATCGGCGGCATCACCGAGTCGTAGTCCCTGCCGTTGACGGCGACCTTGCCGGTGAGCCCGTGCAGCGGAATGCCGATCAGCTTCGCCTTGTCCTGCTTGACCAGCGTGGCCAGGAAATCGGACTTGGCCAGCGGCGGGAACACGCCGGGCAGGCCCTCGCCGTTGGCCTGATGACACACCGAGCAGGTGCCGGTGAAGAGCTGCCTGCCGGCTGCGATCTGGTCGTCCTTGCCGAGCGTGCCGCTGGCGTTCGCCTTCGCCGCGGCGGCGACGGCGTGCAGGTTCGGCTGCGCGCGATCGCCAAGATAGGCCGAATCCACTTCCTTGCCCGAATAGATCGCCTTGTTCTCCGGCCCGTCCACCTTGAGGATGGCCAGCGCGCCCTTGTTGAAGGCGCGGAAGATGGAATGATCGACCAGCACGTAGCTGCCCGGCACCTGCGTCTTGAACTCCACCATCGCCGCGCCGCCGGCGGGAATCAGCGTGGTCTGCACGTTGTGCTGTTCCACGGTGCCGCCTTCCTGGCGCACGGTGTCGAAGATCTCGCCGATCACGTGGAAGCTCGACACCAGGTTCGGCCCGCCGTTGCCGACGAACAGCCGCACCGTCTCGCCGACCTTGGCGGTCAGCGCCTTGTCGCCGGTGAGCGAGCCCTCGTGGCCGTTGAACAGCACGTAGGTCGGCTTCTCGTCGATCGCCTTGTCCATGTCGAACGGCTGCAGACCCTTCTCGCGGTATTTGCCGACGGTGTAGAAGTCGCCCTGCATCACGTAGTACTCGTGATCGACCCTGGGCAGCCCTTCCGGCGGCTCGACCAGGATCAGCCCGTACATGCCGTTGGCGATGTGCATGCCCACCGGCGCGGTGGCGCAGTGGTAGACGTAGATGCCCTGGTTCAGCGCCTTGAAGGTGAACTGCGAGGCGTGCCCCGGTGCGGTGAAGCTGGACGCCGCGCCGCCGCCCGGGCCGGTGACGCCGTGCAGGTCGATGTTGTGCGGCATCTTGTTGTCCGGCGCGTTCTTCAGGTGGAACTCCACCGTGTCGCCCTGGCGCACGCGGATGAAACTGCCCGGCACGGTGCCGCCGAAGGTCCAGTAGGTGTAGCTGACGCCCTCGGAGATCGGCATCTCCTTCTCGATCACCTCCAGATCGACGATCACCCTGGCCGGATGGTCGCGATGGATCGGCGGCGGCACGTTCGGCGGAATGCCGAGCACCGCATGGATCGGCTCGCCCTGCGGCGGGCCGAAATCCCCCGGGATGGCGGCGCTCGAAGCCGGCGCGCCACCACCCGGCGCCGTCGCCGCGGACGGTGCGCCGGCCTCGGGTTTGCCGCCGCACGCGGCCAGGGCGAGCAAACCGGCGCCGGCCAGCGCGAGGCATGGGGCTCGCAGGGTGGGTTGCATGGCTTTTTCTCCGTGGAGGTGTAAGGCCACTCTCCCACCGAGCGCGGGCCGCCGGCCTTGACCTGCATCAGCCGCCCCCGGGCGCGCCCATGCCTGCGGCAAGCCGCCACGCCGGGCCTCGCGCGGGCGGCGCGAGGCCCGGCCGCCAAAGCAAAAAAAAGGCGGCGCCCGTAAAGACGCCGCCCCACATCACCGGCCGGCCTCTGCATGGCCGGCCGGCCTTGCCCACCGAAGGGTTGAGGATTACTGCAACAGCTTCAGCACCTGCTGCGGCTGCGAATTGGCCTGCGCCAGCACCGAGATACCCGCCTGCTGCAGCACCTGCGCCTTGCTCAGGTTCGCCGTCTCCGCCGCGAAATCCGCATCCTGGATGTTCGACTGCGAGGCCTGCAGGTTGGTGGTCTGCGCCGACAGCGTGGCGATGGTCGACTGGAAGCGGTTCTGCACCGCGCCCAGGTTGGCCGCGAAATCGCTCACCTTGTTGAGCGCCACGTCCACGCGGGCGATCAGGTCGTTGGCATTGTCCACGCTGGTGACACTGGCGCCGCTCAGCGAACCGCCGACAGCGGTTGGGGTGGAGAAGTCGAGGTTGCCCGTGCCGGATTTCGCACCAGTGATGGTGATCGCCCCGGCGGAGTACAGATTGAGCTTCGTGGCATCGCCACTCACGGCCGCGCTCACACCCGCACCCGAGGCATTGATGGCATCGGCCAAGTCCTGCGCATTGCTGAATGTGCCGGTGATGGCCTTGCCGTTGATGGAAAGGTCGGCGGTACCCGCTCCACCGCCACCAACGCTGGCTGCAGGCACGCTCGCAGGGAAGCCCAACGAGGTGGCCTGGCTACCGGTGATGGTAATGGGGTTATTGCCCGAGTTGGAGAAATCCAGTTCGTTGCTCGTGCTGTTCCAGGTAGCGGTGAGGCCATTGATGTTGAGTCCATTGATGGCCGTGGCGAGATCGGCACCGCTGGTATAGGTACCGGCAGCTACGTCCGTGCCGTTGATGGTGAGATCACCCGCCGACAGGACGAGGCCACTCCCACCAAACGCGTCCGACAATGCCGTGCCCGTCGTGCTCGCGGTGCCTGGAGTTGCCGAACCGCCGCCGGCGGCAGACAAAGTCAAAGAAGTGCCATTGGCAAACAGGCTGGACAGATCGCCGGTGGAGGACTTGGCAATCATCCCCATGCCGCTGGTGCGCACGTCGGAGTCGAGGTTCACCGCGATCACCTGGCCCACGTCGGCGCCGACCTGGAAGCTCTTGGTGCCGAGCGAGCCGTCCAGGATCTTCTGGCCGTTGAAGGTGGTCTGATTGCCGATGCGGGTGATCTCGGCCAGGCGCTGCTGCACTTCCTTGTCGATGGAGGCGCGGTCGGCGTCGGTGTAGGTGGCGTTGGCCGACTGCACGGCCAGGTCGCGGATGGCCTGCAGGTTGGCGGTGACCTGGTCCAGCGCCGAGCCGGCCGTCTGCGCCAGGTTGATCGCGTCCGAGGCGTTGGCGCTGGCCTGCTTCAGGCCGCCGATCTGCGTGGTGTAGCGCATCGAGATGGCAAAGCCGGCCGCGTTGTCCGCCGCGCTGTTGATCTTGAGGCCCGAGGACAGCCGCTGCGTGGCCTGCGCCAGCGCGCTCTGCGACTTGCTGAGGTTGTTCTGCGCATTCAGCGAAGAAACGTTGGTGTTGATGACCAGTGACATGGAAGTCTCCTTGAAAAGGAAAGGGGCGACGCGAAGCTTGGATGGTGTATTCCGGCGGGGCCCCTGCCGGAGCGCCAACCGCCTCGGTGAACTTTTCGGCCCACCGCGCAGATACTTGAGCCTCACATCCGCGACTTTTTTGCAAGCCCCGCCAAAACCCCGCACACCCGCGATGGCGACCCACGCGCGGGTACTGGCCGGGCGTGTTGCCGGCAACGCCATCGCCACGCCGCACGATGGCGGGCCCATGCGCGAACCCGCCCGCGTTGCCACCCTTGCCAAGGCGCCCACACACGCGATGACGGCCAACCCACCATGGCGCGCAACTCACCGCCTTGCCATACGAGCGAAAGCCACCAGTGCCCGCGATGACGCGAGCTCACCATGGCGCGAAATGGCGCAAAACTCGCCGCTTTGCTTTCGCTTTGGCTTCCGGGGCCCCTATGAGGCGGCGATCGCCGGCCAGCCGACGGCCCGCAGGGTGGCCGGCAGGAAGCCGGCCATTTTTCGTCGGGGCAGGAAGCCCCGTCGAAAAACGCTGACCGGCGAGCGCGCACCTTGCCGGGCCAACCAGGCCCGGCAAGGCGCCTCATCGGGGTGGCCTCTCTTTTGGGTCCTTTTCTCTGGCCACACAGAGAAAAGGACCACGGCCGCCGGCAGGCGGACGGAACCCAAAACCCAACCGCCGAAAAACACAACCCGGCGGCCATCCCATCACCAAAACGCCACGCACCCGCGATGGCGCCTTGCCATAACAATCGCCACGGCCACACCCGCCATGACGGCAAACTGCCTTGGCCTTGGCCTGTGCTTTTGGCTATGGCTTTCGGGGCCCCTATGAGGCGGCGATCGCCGGCCAGCCGAAGCCCGCAGGGTGGCCGGCAGGAAGCCGGCCATTTTTCGTCGGGGCAGGAAGCCCCGTCGAAAAACGCTGACTGGCGAACGCGCACCTTGCCGGGCCATCAGGCCCGGCAAGGCGCCTCATCGGGGTGGCCTCTCTTTTGGGTCCTTTTCTCTGGCCACACAGAGAAAAGGACCCCGGCCGCCAGCAGGCGGACGGAACCCAAAGCCCAGCCGCCGAAAAACACAACCCGGCGGCCATCCCATCACCAAAACGCCACGCACCCGCGATGGCGCCTTGCCATAACAATCGCCACGGCCACACCCACCATGACGGCAAACGCTGCCTTGGCCTTGGCCTGTGCTTTTGGCTCTGGCTTTTCGGGGCCCCTATGAGGCGGCGATCGCCGGCCAGCCAAAGCCCGCCAGGGTGGCCGGCAGGAAGCCGGCCATTTTTCGTCGGGGCAGGAAGCCCCGTCGAAAAACGCTGACCGGCGAACGCGCACCTTGCCGGGCCAATCAGGCCCGGCAAGGCGACTCATCGGGGTGGCCTCTCTTTTGGGTCCTTTTCTCTGGCCACACAGAGAAAAGGACCACGGCCGCCGGCAGGCGGACGGAACGAACCAAAAACGAACCAATATGACGTGGGGCTGATAGTCGAGCCCGGCCAGCAGGCGGACGGAACCCAAACCCAAACCCAAACCCAAACCCAAAACCTACCCCCCGACGATTGCCCGCACCGCCGCGATCACCCGCCCGGCATCGGCATCGGAGAGCACCGGCGACAGCGGCAGGCTCGCCGTCTGCCGCCCGATCCGCATCGCTTGCGGCCACGCCTCCGGCCGCCAGCCGAAGCGCTCGCGGTAATAGGCGTGCTCGGGAATCGAGAGGTAATGCACGCCGGTGCCGATGCGCGCGGCGTTCATGCGGTCGAGGAAGGCGTCGCGGTCCAGACCGCAGCGCGCGGCGTCGATGCGCACCGTGTAGAGGTGATGGCCGTGGCGGGTGTCCGCTTCCGGCGGCGCAGGCAATGTCAACGGCAGGTCGGCGAAGGCTTCGTTGTAGCGCTGCCACAGCGCGCGCCGGCGCTGCCAGTGCGCCTCCACGCGGGCGAGCTGTTGCAGGCCGATCGCCGCCTGCAGGTCCATCATGTTGTATTTGAAGCCGCATTCCACGACCTGGTAGTGCTTGTAGCCCGCATCGCCGAAACGGTGCCAGGCGTCGCGGCTCAGGCCATGCAGGGCGAGCATGCGCACGCGCGCGATGCGCTCCTCGTCGCGGCCGAGCACCATGCCGCCCTCGCCGGTGGTCACGTTCTTGGTGACGTAGAAGCTGTAGCAGCCGAAGTCGCCGAAGGTGCCGACCGGGCGACCGCGGAACTCGGTTTCCACCGCGTGCGCGCAGTCCTCGATCACCACCAGGCCGTGCCGCTGGGCGATCGCCATGATGCGGTCCATCGCGCAGGGCCGGCCGGCGAAGTGCACCGGCAGGATCGCCCGCGTGCGCGGCGTGATCGCCGCCTCGATGGCGGCCGGGTCGATGTTCTGCGTCACCGGATCGACGTCCGCCAGCACCGGCGTCAGCCCCGCATGGACGATGGCGTTGACGGTGGCGCAGAAGGTCAGCGGCGTGGTGATGACCTCGCTGCCCGGTTCGAGCTCGGCGGCGATCATGCTGACGTGCAAGGCGGCGGTGCAGGAATTGACCGCGGCCACGCGTGCCGGATCGACGCCGCGCCAGGCGGCGAAGTCGCGCTCGAATCGCGCCACCCGCGGGCCGGTGCCGAGCCAGCCGGAACGCAGGCAGGCTTCGACTTCGGCGATCTCCTCCTCGCCGATGGCCGGCGCGCCGAAGACGAGAAAAGGCGGATCGGATGCGTTCATGCGTGCGCTGTCGAAGGGCGAAGGTCAGCGCGCATGCTAGCGCCGCGGCGGACTGCCGAGCCGTTCCATGCAAGCGCCGCGGGCCTGGAGTAGATTCGAAGGCAAGGCTTTTCTCGGGGCGAGAAACCCATGTCGTCGCAACCGCTTTCCTCCCTTGCCGGGCTTTCCGGCATGGCACGCCGGCTGGTGGCCGAGGGCGTGCTGCCCGAACCGGACGTGCGCCGGGCGGTGGCCGAATCGGCGCAGCAGAAGACTTCGCTGCTGGGCTGGCTGTTCGACCAGCGCCTGACGGACAACCTGCGGTTGCTGCAGGTCGCCGCGCTGGAGTTTGGCATCCCCATGCTGGACATCGGTACGCTCTCGCCGGCGTCCATGCCGCTCGATGCGATCAGCGAGGAGCTGATCGCCCGACATCAGGTGTTGCCGCTCTACCGCCGCGGCAAGCGGCTGTACGTGGCCATCGCCGACCCGATGCAGTCGCAGGCGCTGGACGAGATCAAGTTCCACGCCAACTGCCTGGTGGAACCGGTGCTGGTCGAGCGCGCGGCATTGCTGCGCGCGATCGACAACGCGCTGGCCAACCTGCACGCCGCGGTGCCGGACATGGGCAGCGACGCGCTCAACGAACTGGCGCTCGAGGCCGGCGACGAGGAGGCCGAACCCACCGGCATCGACGCCACCGCCAACGACGACGCGCCGGTGGTGAAGTTCGTCAACAAGATCCTGGTCGATGCGATCAAGCGCGGCGCCTCGGACATCCATTTCGAACCGTTCGAGACGCAATACCGCGTGCGGCTGCGCCTGGACGGCATCCTGCGCCCGGTGGCCAGCCCGCCGATGAAACTGGCCAACCGCATCGCCTCGCGCCTGAAGGTGATGAGCGGCCTGGACATCGCCGAGCGGCGCGTGCCGCAGGACGGCCGCATCAAGCTCAACCTGTCCAAGAGCCGCGCGGTGGACTTTCGCGTCAGCACGCTGCCCACGCTGTTCGGCGAGAAGATCGTGCTGCGCATTCTGGACGGCTCCACGGCCAGACTCGGCATCGACGCGCTGGGCTACGAGGACGACCAGAAGCAGTTGTATCTCGAGGCCATCCACAAGCCCTACGGCATGGTGCTGGTCACCGGCCCCACCGGCTCGGGCAAGACGGTGTCGCTGTATACGGCGCTCAACATCCTGAACACCCCGGAGCGCAACATCTCCACGGTGGAGGACCCGGTCGAGATCCGCGTGGAAGGCATCAACCAGGTGCAGCAGAACACCAAGCGCGGCATGACCTTCGCCGCCGCGCTGCGCTCGTTCCTGCGCCAGGACCCGGACGTGATCATGGTCGGCGAGATCCGCGACCTGGAAACCGCCGAGATCGCCATCAAGGCCGCGCAGACTGGCCACATGGTGCTGTCCACGCTGCACACCAACGACGCGCCGCAGACCATCGCCCGCCTGATGAACATGGGCATCGCCCCGTACAACATCACCAGTTCGGTGACGCTGGTGATCGCCCAGCGCCTGGCGCGGCGGCTGTGCACGCACTGCAAGCGCGAGATCGAACTGCCCGAGCACGCCCTGCTCGCCGCCGGCTTCACCCGAGAGGAAATCGCCGCGGGCCTGACCGTGTACGAGGCGGTCGGCTGCGATCGCTGCAACGACGGCTACAAGGGCCGCGTGGGCATCTATCAGGTGATGCCGATGCTGGAGGAGATCCAGCAGATCGTGCTGCAGGGCGGCAACGCGCTGCAGATCGCCGAGGTGGCACGCAAGGCCGGCGTCAACGACCTGCGCGCCTCGGCGCTGCTCAAGGTCAAGCAGGGCGTGACCAGCCTGGCCGAGATCGACCGCGTGACCAAGGATTAAGCCGGCGCTTACGTCTCGACGCCGGCCGGCGGAGTGGGCCCTTTTCTCTGCGTGGCCAGAGAAAAGGACTCAAAAGAGAGGCCACCCGAAAAGCCAAAGCTCCAGCCAAAGCCAAAGCACCGTTGTCGTCATGGTGGATGCGGCCGTGGCGATTGTCATGGCAAGGCGGACGGGTTCGCGTGTGGGTCGCCATCGCGGGGGCGTGGTGCAGTTTGGTGACGGGTGTCGCCGGGTTGTGTTTTTCGGCGGTTGGGTTTTGGGTTCCGTCCGCCTGCCGGCGGCCGGGCTCGACTATCAGCCCACGTGATGCTGGTTCGTGCTGGTTCGTTCCGTCCGCCTGCCGGCGGCCGGGCTACTTTCTCTTGCTTGCCCGAAGAGAAAGTAGCCAAAGAGAACGGCACCCCGATGAGGCGCCTTGCCGGGCCTGACGGACCGGCAAGGTACGCGTTCGCCGGTCAGCGTTTTTCGACGGGGCTTCCTGCCCCGACGAAAAATGG
The DNA here is from genome assembly GCF_003967035.1 of Aerosticca soli. GTDB lineage: Bacteria > Pseudomonadota > Gammaproteobacteria > Xanthomonadales > Rhodanobacteraceae > Aerosticca > Aerosticca soli. The sequence goes on from NZ_AP018560.1 coordinate 2,270,167, forward strand.
CCGGCTTCCTGCCGGCCACCCTGCGGGCTTTGGCTGGCCGGCGATCGCCGCCTCATAGGGGACCCGGAAGCCAGAGCCAAAGCGAAAGCAAGGCGGGCGGGTTCGCGTGTGGGCGCCATCGCGGGTGTGTGGCGTTTTGGTGATGGGATGGCCGCAGGGTTGGGTTTTTCGGCGGCTGGGTGTTGGGTTCCGTCCGCCTGCCGGCGGCCGGGCTACTTTCTCTTGCTTGCCAGAAGAGAAAGTAGCCAAAGAGAACGGCACCCCGATGAGGCGCCTTGCCGTGCCTGATGGCCCGGCAAGGTGCGCGTTCGCCGGTCAGCGTTTTTCGACGGGGCTTCCTGCCCCGACGAAAAATGGCCGGCTTCCTGCCGGCCACCCTGGCGGGCTTTGGCTGGCCGGCGATCGCCGCCTCATAGGGGGCCTGGAAGCCAGAGCCAAAAGCACAGGCCAAGGCAGCGTTTGTCGCCATAGCAGTGCTGGCGGGCGCTGGCGGTCGTATGGCAAGCGAGGCGGGTCCGCACAATGGTGAGTCGGCCATGGCGATCCCACGTTTTGCTGGGTGGCCGTGTCTTTCGGTGCTCGCGGGGCGATGTCAGCGTAGGAAGCGCGGGTCGAACCAGAAGGGTTCGATCAGGGTTTCGCGTAAGTGCGAGGCGGCCTGGTCGTGGGCTGGATTGATCAGGTAATTGGTGGCATGCGCGATGAGGGCCGAAGGCACCGGCATGAGCAGGGCGTCGCAGTGGTCGAGCCAATCGTTGCCCATCGCCTGACTGGTGAGCTCGTTGGCTTGCCAACCCTCGGGCAATGGCGGGGTGGACGAGATCGTGGCGTCGGCGTGTACGTCGATGGCGATCAGGCGCAGTATCATGGGGATGTTGGCCAGGCCCAGGCGCATGTGCGCCATGATCTCCACCATCGCCAACGCAGGGTGTTCGGCAGCGTAGATCACACGACGCCCGCGGGTGTGCCAGCGGCCATCGACCTGCAGGCCACCTTCACCAGTGAGCCCGGGCCAGGCGGAGATGCGCCACAGGCGCATCAGAACAAGCCGTGTGCAGTACGTTGGATCAGCGCTTCCACCAGGCGGGCGCCGGCGTCGGTCTCGGCGAGTCTCATCGGGGTGACCTGGCTGCCGTCATGCAGAAAGTCGCCCGGGGTATTGAGCCAGTCCAGCGCCGCGGCCTCGTCGCCGAACAGCTCGCTGGCTTCGGACACCACCCGGGTCAGCCGCAGCAGACGTTCGGATTCCGCCGGCGTCAGGCGTGGCTCGGCTTCGGACTTGCCACGGCCGCGCCGCTGGACCGCGGCGGAATGCAGGGTCCTGACCCGGCGCCGCAAGGTGCTTTCGGCACCGATGGCGCCCGGGGCCAGGCGCAGACGTTCGGCCAGCAGCAGATATCGGCGGGCGGGAATGCCGGCCTTGGTCAACCGCAGAAGGTCGGCCTCCGAACCGATGGGCGTGCCAAGCAGTTGCCCCATGCGCGCATAGATGCTCGGTCGGTTTTCCTGTGGCTGGCGTACGGCGTTCATGCAACCCTCCATTTGAACGGAAGACTACGCCAAATGGCGGCGCATGCAAGGCAAGGGGTTTGGCCGGCTGCCCTTGTGGCGATGACGCCTGGGAGATCACGCCGCGATGGGGCTGGACCGCCTGATCCCCATGGCCCTTCATCGGCGCCCGCAAGAGCCGGCACCGACGCCAGACTCGCGGCCTGCGAACTGTTCCTGGAATCGAACAGCCGCCTCACGACGGCGCTGCGCCTCTACGAGACGGCCGGCTTCGTGCGTCAGGACGGTCCGCGGCCGGGCTCGTATCCATCCTTCGCCGTCGTGGGGCGTTTGAGGCGCCATGACGGCAAGGTATCGCCGGGCCGGCTCCTTGCGGTGACCGTTCAGGCGTCGGGCCAGAAGGCGCGGATGCCGGCGACGCCCTGGGCGCCGTGGCGGCGGGCGAGGTGGGTGTCGGTGGGTTGCAGGCCGCCCAGGGCGTAGACCGGCAGGGCGGCGGCTTCGGCGGCGGCGGCAAAGCGCTGCCAGCCGAGTGGGCGCTGGCCGGGATGGCTGGCGGTGGGCGCCACGGGCGAGAGGGTGGCGAAATCGGCGATCGCGGCGGCGCGGGCCAGTTCGTGCGCGTCGTGGCAGCTGGCACCGACCAGCCGCTGCCAGGGCAAGGGCCGGCTGTCGAGACTGCGCAACTGCGCGGCGGTGAGGTGCACGCCAAGACCGAGGTCGCGGGCGCCTTCGAGGTCGCTGTGCAGCAGCAACGCGGCTTGGGGTCGCGTGCAGCGCACGCGCGCGGCGAGCGCGCGGACGGCGGCCGTGGGCCAGCGCGGCAGGCGCAGCAGGACCAGCGAGCCGGCATCGAGAACGGCGAGGATGCGCGCGGCCAGGCGCTCGGCCTGGTCGAGCGGCACATCCGGCGGCGTGATCGCGTAATGCGCCGGCAGACGCAAGGCATGCAGCAATGGCCGGTCGGCGGGGGCGAGTTCGGCGGGATCGACCGCGGCCGGCGGCTGCCAGCGCAGGGCCTGGCCCTCGCGGGCGACCGGCTCGCCGCGCCAGCGGCGCACTTGCCAGGCGTCCAGCCGCAGCGGCCGGCGGCCGGCCAGCCAGGGCACGCGGATCAACGGCTCGGCATCGAGCGGAACGATGCCGAGTTCCTCGTCGAGCTCGCGCGCGAGTGCGGCGAGCGGTGTCTCGCCGGGTTCGAGCTTGCCGCCGGGGAACTCCCAGGCGCCGGCGAGCGCCTTGCCGGGCGGGCGCTGCGCGAGCAGCACGCGACCGTCGGCATCGAGCAGCGCGGCGGCCACGACCTGCAACATCGCCCGGCCGCCGCGACTAGAAATGGCGCAGGTACTGGACGATGTCGAACGCGTAGGGGTGTTCGGCGTCGGCCGGATGATGCCGGCGCTCGACCTCGGTCCACTGATCGAAGTGCAGCCCCGGGAAGAAGGTGTCCACGCCCTCCACCGCGGCGGCGACCCAGGTCAGGTACAGGCGCTGGGCTTCGGGCAGCGCCTGGTGAAAGACCTCGCCGCCGCCGATCACCATCAGCTCGCTGTCGGGCACGCGGGCCTGCGCCTCGGCCAGCGAGCGCACGGTGTGCTGTCCGGGGAACGGCGCCTGGTGCCGGCGCGAGAGCACCAGGTTGGTCCGCCCGGGCAGCGGACGGCCGATCGCCAGCGCGGTGCGGTAGCCCATCAGCACCGGCTTGCCGAGGGTGATTTCCTTGAACCAGCGCAGATCGTCGGGCAGGTGCCAGGGCATCTGGCCCGCGCGGCCGATGCCGAAGTTCTCATCCAGCGCGGCGACCAGCGAAAGCGACATGGGGCACTCCTTGGAAAGTCAGCGGCCATCGAGGGCCGAACACGAGGCGCTAGACCGCGACCGCGGCCTTGATCGACGGATGCGGATGGTAGCCCTCGAAGGCGATGTCCTCGTAGCGGAAATCCTCGAGCGCGCGCACGTCGGGATTCAGCACCAGCCTGGGCAGCGGCCGCGGCTCGCGGGCCAGCTGCAGGCGCGCCTGTTCGAGATGATTGCTGTAGAGGTGCGCATCGCCCAGCGTGTGCACGAAATCGCCCACGCCCAGGCCCGTCACCTGCGCCACCATGTGGGTGAGCAGCGCATAGCTGGCGATGTTGAACGGCACGCCGAGGAAGATGTCGCCCGAGCGCTGGTAGAGCTGGCAGGACAGCTTGCCGTCGGCGACGTAGAACTGGAACAGCACGTGGCAGGGCATCAGCGCCATCTTCGGCAGCTCGCCCACGTTCCAGGCGCTGACCACCAGGCGGCGCGAATCGGGGTTGCGGCGGATCTCCTCCACCACCCAGCGGATCTGGTCCACCACGCGGCCGTCGGCGGTCGGCCAGGCGCGCCACTGCCGGCCGTACACCGGCCCCAGTTCGCCGTGCGCATCGGCCCATTCGTCCCAGATGTGCACGCCGTGTTGCTGGAGATAGGCGATGTTGGTGTCGCCCCGCAGGAACCAGAGCAGCTCGTGCACGATCGACTTGACGTGCAGCTTCTTGGTGGTGAGCAGCGGAAAGCCCTGGTTGAGGTCCATGCGCAGCTGCCAGCCGAACACGCTGCGCGTGCCGGTGCCGGTGCGGTCGGCCTTGACGGTGCCGTGGTCGAGCACGTGGCGGAGCAGGTCGAGATAGGCGCGCATCGGTAAAGAATACCGCCGTTCGGATCTTCCCCGGGATGCGGCCATTTCCGCGCGGCGCCGGCGGGGCCTAGACTCGCCCCTTCCGACGACGGAGCGAAACGACATGGCGCAGTGGTATTTCAGTTACGGCGGCAACGGCGAGCGCATCGGCCCGCTGGACGACGCGGCGGCCCGCGCGCAGGCGCGCAATCGCCCGGACGGCTATTGTTGGCGGGAAGGTTTCGCCGCGTGGCAGCCGATCCGCGCCGTCGCCGAGCTCGCCGACGCGGCGGCCACTGGCACGGGTGCCACGCCGCCACTGCCGCCGCCACCGCCGCCGGCACCGACTGCGGGCAGCGGCGCCGACGCGATCGACTACCGCATCGTCGGCCACGAGATGCAGTTCGTCGAGATCGAGCTCGACCCCGGCGAAAGCGCGATCGCCGAGGCCGGCGCGCTGATGTACAAGGACGCCGCGGTGCGCATGGACACGCTGTTCGGCGACGGCTCGGCGGCGAGCCAGGGCGGCGGCCTGATGGACAAGCTGCTCTCGGCCGGCAAGCGCGTGATCACCGGCGAGACCCTGTTCACCACCGTGTTCACCCACACCGGCAGCGGCAAGGCCCGCGTCGCCTTCGCCGCGCCCTATCCCGGCACGGTGATGGCGATGAAGCTTTCCGAGCACGGCGGGCGGCTGATCTGCCAGAAGGATTCCTTCCTCGCCGGCGCGCGCGGCGTGCGCCTGGGGCTGTTCTTCCAGCGCAAGATCCTCACCGGCCTGTTCGGCGGCGAGGGCTTCGTCATGCAGAAACTCGAGGGCGACGGCTGGGTGTTCGTGCATGCCGGCGGCACCGTGGTGCAGCGCGAGCTGGCCGCGGGCGAACGGATCGACGTGGACACCGGCTGCGTGGTCGCCTTCCACGACGGCGTGGACATGGACGTGCGCGCGGTCGGCGGCATCAAGAGCATGCTGTTCGGCGGCGAGGGCGTGTTCCTCGCCACGCTGACCGGGCCGGGCACGGTATGGCTGCAATCGCTGCCGTTCTCGCGCCTGGCCGGACGCATGCTGGCGGCGGCGCCGCAGGGCGGCGGCCAGCGGCGCGGCGAGGGGTCGATCCTCGGCGGCCTCGGCGACCTGATCGGCGGCGACCGCGACTTCTAGCCGCGCGACGCGGCGGGCGTCGACGGCAACACCGGCGCGCGCCGCGACAGCGCCAGCAGCACCAGGCCGACCAGGATCATCGGCAGCGACAGCACCTGGCCCATGGTCAGCCAGCCGAAGGCGAGATAACCCAGCTGCGGGTCCGGCAGGCGCACGAACTCCACCGCGAAACGGAACACGCCGTAGAGCAGCGCGAAGAGGCCCGAGACCCGATAGCGCGGACGCGGCTTGAGCGACACGCACCACAGCACGGTGAACATCACCACGCCTTCGAGCAGCATCTCGTAGAGCTGCGAGGGATGCCGCGGCAACCCGCCGTACTCGGCCAGCGCGGCCTGCCACTCGGGATGGCGCGCGGCCCAGGCAAGGTCGTCGGCGTGCGCGTTGGGAAAGATCATCGCCCACGGCAGGTGACTGGGCTTGCCCCACAGCTCGCCGTTGATGAAATTGCCGAGCCGCCCGAGCGCGAGCCCGATCGGCACCAGCGGGGCGACGAAATCCACGGTGTCGAAAAAATGCACGCGCTGGCGGCGCGACCACCACGCGCCGGCGACCAGCACGCCGAGCATGCCGCCGTGGAAACTCATGCCGCCGTCCCACACCCGCAGCAGCGCCAGCGGATCGTGCAGCACCCAGTGCAGGTCGGTGTAGAACAGCATGTAGCCCAGCCGGCCGCCGACGATCACGCCCATCATCACGTAGAAGGCCAGATCACCCAGCGCCTCGCGGCTCACCGGCAGCCGGCCCTGCCGGCGCCGATGCTCGGCGAGCAGCCAGCCGCCCAGAAAGCCGAACAGGTACATGAGCCCATACCAGTGCACCTGCACCGGGCCCAGATGGAAGGCGACCGGATCGATGGCGACGATGAAGGGTTGCGTCATGGCAAGCCGCGCCGGAAAAAAACGCCAGTGTAAACCCGGGACGCGACGGACCTGCGGCCGCGCTCACAAGAGCACGGGGCGATCCGGCAGCTCGTCGGGGTTGTCGTGGCCGGCGGCAGGGAAGTGCCGGGCGAGCAGCGCATGCACGGCGGCGATGCCGTCCAGGCAGCCCTCGCGCCAGCGATGCGCGGCGAAGGCCTCGCCCATGCGCGCGGCGATGGCGTCCCACGCCTGCTGCGCGACGGCGCGCGCGATGGCGCGGTCGGCGACGATCTCGATGCGTCGCTCGGCGAGCAGCACGTAGATCAGCACGCCGGTGTTGTGCTCGGTATCCCACACGCCCAGCCGGGCGAAGAGTGCTTGTGCGCGGGTGCGGGCATCGAGCCCGGTCAGCACGGCGAAAGGCGGCAGGCGCGGTTCCAGCACCAGGCGCACTTCGCCCAGGTGGTCGCGCTCGCCGGCGGCGATCGCCGCGGTGAGTTCCTCGAGCACGGCGCGCGGGAACCGGCACCGCAGTGCGAACGGACTGCCCAGCAGGTTGGCGAGCCATCGGTGCAGGCGGCGCATGTCACCAGCTCCCCGAGGAACCGCCGCCGCCGAAACTGCCGCCGCCGCCACGGAAGCCCCCACCCGAACCGCCGAAACCACCACCGCCGCCGAAGCCACCGAAACCGCCGAAGCCACCCCAGCCGCCGCCGCCGATGAAGCCGCCGCCACCACCCGGCAACAGCATCAGCAGGCCACCGACGATGGCGGCAAGCGCGGCTGCCCCCAGCGAGGCGGCCAGCAGCCAGACCAGGGCGCCGGTCAGGAAGGCGCCGAGCGGCGTGCGCAGCAGCACCGGCACACCACCGAGCAGGCTGCGCAGGAAGAAGGCGACGATGAGGCCGATGAACAGCGCATCGCCGTAGCCCAGGCCATGCTGCGGCGTCGGCGCGGCGGCCGGCGGCGGCAGGGCCTCGCCGTCGATCAGTTTGATCAACGCATCGATGCCCGCTTCCAGGCCGCCGTAATAGTCGCCCGCGCGGAAACGCGGCTCCATGTAGGTGCGCCGGATCATCGCGGTGGCGGCGTCCGGTACCGCGCCTTCCAGACCGTAACCCACCTCGATGCGGTCGCGCCGGTCATCCTTGGCGACCAGGACCAGGATGCCATCGTCCACGCCCTTGCGGCCGATCCGGTTGGCCTCGGCCACCGCCAGCGCATAGCTCTCGATGTCCTGCGGCGCGGTACTGTCGACCATCAGCACCACCACCTGCGCGCCCTTGCGCCGCTCCAGATCGACCAGCCTGGCGTCGAGCCGGTCGATTTGTTCGCGGGTCAGCGTGCCGGTGAGATCGGTGACGTGCCGGGTGAGCTTGGGCACCTCGGCGGCATGACTGGACAAGGCCGGCAGCCACATCGCCAGCCATACCAGCGCGAACAGACACGCCGCCCGCGAAAGACCCATCTCAATGCGCCGTGGCGGCCGGCGCCGGGGCGCCGAAATCCACCTTCGGCGCGGTCGAGATGGCCTTTTCGTCGGCCACGCCGAAGTTCGGCTTGACCTTGTAGCCGAACAGCTTGGCGGTCAGGTTGGTCGGGAAGCTGCGGATCAGCGTGTTGTAGTCCTGCACCGCCTTGACGTAGCGGTTGCGGGCCACGGCGATGCGGTTCTCGGTGCCCTCCAGCTGCGCCTGCAGGTTCTGGAACAGGGCGTCGGCCTTGAGGTTCGGGTAGTTCTCGCTGACCGCCATCAGCCTGGCGAGCGCACTGGAGAGCTCACCCTGGGCCTGCTCGAACTGGGCGAGCTTCTGCGGGTCGTCGATCATGTCGGGGGTGATCTGCACCGAGCCCACCTTGGCCCGTGCGTTGGTGACTTCGGTCAGTACGCGCTCCTCGTGCTGGGCATAGCCCTTGACCGTGTTGACCAGGTTGGGCACCAGATCGGCGCGGCGCTGGTACTGGTTCAGCACCTCGGACCAGGCCGCCTTGACCGCCTCGTCCTGGCGCTGGATGGCGTTGTAGCCGCAGCCGGACAGGAGTCCGACCAGCATCAGCACGGCGAGGCCTCGAAGCATGCGCATGGGAAACGACTCCGCAAAGGAATGAGGCGACCATTGCACCATCGCCGGCGCCCGGCGCGCAAACCGGCTCAGAGCCAGCGCGGCGCCAGCACCAGCGCCCAGCTCAATACCAGCAGGACGATCACCAGCAGCACCGCCGCCGAGCCCAAGTCCTTGGCGCGGCCGGCCAGCTCGTGGAACTCGGGGCTCACCAGGTCGACCACCGCCTCGATCGCCGAATTGACCAGCTCGGTCGCCAGCAGCAGGAGTGCCGGCGCCACCAGTGCGATCTTCTCGAGCGCGCCATGGCCGAGCCACAAGCCGAGCGGAATCACCAGCACGGACAGACCGACCTCGAGCCGGAACGAGGCCTCGTGCCGCCAGGCCGCGCGCAAGCCCTTGATCGACCAGGTAAGGGCGCCCAAGAGCTGACGCGGTCCGCGAAAACCTTCCGCCGCCATGGCTCAACGACGCCCGGCGACACGGTTGGAAACGGCTGGAAGCAAGGTCATGCCTGGCATTGCCCGAAAGAGCATGATGATGCCATGGCCGACGCGACGGCGCCGACCCTTGCGCGGTGCAACGCTGCCGCCGGCGGAAAGGATCGGTTACCCTGCGCCGTTTATCGGCCCTTCAAGCGCACGCGAGCCGTCGCGTGCCGGCCTTCGCATCGGCAAGCAGCGGAACAACTCCATGGCCCCATCCACTTCTCCCGTATCGCAGACCCGCGCCTTCAGCACCGTGTTCCTGATCGAGATGTGGGAGCGCTTCGGCTTCTACGGCATGCAGGTGCTGATGGTCACCTACATGGTCAAGAAGCTCGGCTTCGTCGACGTCAAGGCCAACCTGGTGTGGGGCGCCGCCGCCGCGCTGATCTACGTGACCCCGGCGATCGGCGGCTGGGTGGGCGACAAGCTGCTCGGCACCCGCCGCGTGATGCGCATGGGTGCGCTGATCCTGATGCTGGGCTACGTGCTGCTGTGGATCCCGTCCGACAACGCGACGCTGCTGTACGTGGCGCTGGGCGTGATCGTGGTCGGCAATGGCTTCTTCAAGCCCAATGCCGGCAACCTGGTGCGCAAGATCTACGAGGGCGACGAAAGCAAGATCGACAGCGCCTTCACCATCTACTACATGGCGGTGAACATCGGCTCGACGGTGTCGATGCTGCTGACGCCCTGGATCCGCGACTACGTCGGCGCGCGCTACGGCGAGGACTGGGGCTGGCACACCGCCTTCGGCGCCTGCGCGGTCGGGCTGCTACTGGGCCTTGGCAACTACGCGCTGATGAGCCACACCTTGAAGCATGTCGGCTCGCCGGCCGACGACAAGCCGGTCGACCTGCGGCGCCTGGCGCTGGTGCTGCTGGCCGGCGCGGCGATGGTGCTGGTCTCGGCACTGATCCTGCAGAGCCTCATCGTGGCGCGGATCTGCGTGTACGCGGCCGGCGTGGTGATCCTGGGTATCTTCGTGCACCTCATCCGCAGCAGCCACCCCGACGAGCGCGCCGGCCTGATCGCGGCGCTGGTGCTCACCATCCAGACCATCTTCTTCTTCATCTTCTACCAGCAGATGTCCACCTCGCTGAACCTGTTTGCACAGCGCAACGTGGACCTCGATTTCAGCCTGTTCGGCGTGCACCTGTTCCGCTGGATTCCCGAGCAGTTCCAGTCGCTGAACGCGATCTGGATCGTGATCCTGAGCCCGATCCTGGTGATGATCTACAACGCGCTCGGCCGGCGCGGGCGCGATCTTTCCGTCGCCGCGAAATTCGCCTGGGGCTTCGTCGCGGTGGCCGCGGGCTTCTTCATCTACGGCCTCGGCGCGCGCGGCGCGGTGGACGGCAAGGTGTCCTCCTGGATCATGGTCTGGGGCTATGGGCTGTATTCGCTGGGCGAGCTGCTGGTCAGTGGCCTGGGCCTGGCGATGATCGCCCGCTACGTGCCCGCGCGCATGGGCGGCTTCATGATGGGCGCCTACTACGTGGCGGTCGGCATCTCGCAGTATCTGGGCAGCGTGGTGGCCAACATCGCGCACATTCCCGCGGGGCTCACCGACCCGGTGCAGTCGCTGGCCATCTACACCAGCCTGTTCAACAAGCTGGGCTTCGTCGGCCTGCTCTGCACGATCATCGCCATCGCCGTGCTGCCGCTGATGAAGCGGCTCTCCAACCGCCACGCCGAGCACGCCGCGGCGGCCGATCCGCTGCCGCCGGTGCGCAGCGAGGAGTTGCCCCAGTCCTGAGCGGTTCTTTCAAGGCGACACGCCCGCGGCGCGACACGCGCCGCGCTCCATGAACCCCAGGGGCTTGCCGCCCCGCTGTGGCCTCACCTGGCCGGACCTGGAAGCGCCGACCCCATCGGCGCTTCCAGTCCCCTCCGAACGCCGCATGTGCACCGTAAAGGGCCGCCCCATAAGACTTGAGACTTGCCACGCCGCCTGCCGAAAGCGGCCCGGCAAGCCACGGCGCCTTCCCACCCGATAACCGGCCACGCCCATGACGCCCAACACTCCCAGCCGTCTCGGTCCCGCCGCCTTCGCGCGCACGCTGGCCTGGCTGCGGCTGTGCGCGGTGGCCGGCCAATGCGTGGCGGTGCTGGTCTGCGCGTTCTGGATGAAGCTGGCCATCCCGCTGCTGCCGCTCATGGTCGGCATCGGCACGCTGGCGGTGTTTGCGGTGTTCGCCGCCTGGCGGCTCGGCCAACCCTGGCCGGTGCGCGAATGGGAGACCTTGGGCTACGTCGCGGTGGACACGCTGGTGCTGGGCTACCTGCTGTATTTCACCGGCGGCGCGACCAACCCGTTCATCAACCTGCTGCTGGTGCCGATCGCGCTGTCGGCGGCAGCGCTGTCGGGCATCGGCGTGCTGGCGGTGGCGCTGCTTGCCGGGCTGGCCTATCTGATCCTGCTCTGGCACTACGTGCCGCTGCCGCTGCCACCGCACCAGGGTTTCGCGCTGCACGTGATCGGCATGGGCGTGGACTTCGTCATCACCGCGCTGCTGCTCGGTTTCTTCATCCATCGCCTGGCGCATGCACTGCGCACCGAGCAGTTGCAGGTGCAGCGCGCCCGCGAACGGGCCCTGCGCGATGCCGGCATCCTGGCCATCGCCACCCAGGCGGCGGGCGCGGCGCACGAGCTCAACACTCCGCTCGGCACCATGTGCACGCTGCTGCCGGAACTGCGCCGCGAACACGCCGGCGACGCCACGCTGGTCGCCGATCTCCAACTGCTGGAGACGCAGGTGGAACGCTGCCGCGGCATCCTGCGCGAGATGGTCGCCTTCGGCAAGGCGCAGCTCGCCCGCACGCCCGAGCGCATGACGCTGGAACGGCTGGTACACGGCTGCCGGGAGCGTTTCCAGCTGCTGCGCCCGGAGGCCGAGCTTACGATCGCACTCGATGCGGACCTCGCCGGCCTCACACTCGACGTGCCCGCCGGCCTGCGCCACGCGCTCATCAATCTGCTCAACAACGCCGCCGAGGCCTCCGCCCAGCGCGGCTCGCACGCGGTCGCCCTGCAGATCCGCCGCGAGGACGCGTGGCTGGCCTTCTGCGTGCGCGATCACGGGCCGGGTTTCGCCGCCGGCCAGTCGCCGAGCCTGGGCGCCAGCGGCAAGCAGACCGGCCTGGGCCTCGGGCTGGCCCTGGCCGAGGCCACCGCCGAGCGGCTGCAGGGCGAGCTGGTGACCGGCAACCATGCCGACGGCGCCGAGGTCTGCCTGCGTCTGCCGCTCGCCGCCATCGAAGTGCGCTGAAGGCGCGCATCCGCGCCGCGCCTGCGGCAGAATGCCTGCTGCCCCTTCGAGGACCATTCAGCCGATGACCGACCCTTCGCCCGCCTCGCGCACCCTGCTCCTCGTCGACGACGATGCCACTTTCGCCCGTGTGCTGGCGCGCGCGCTCGGTTCGCGCGGTTTCGAGGTGATCGGCGCGGACAACGCCGCGGACGCGCGCGAACTGGCAAGGCGCCACCAGCCGCGCTATTGCGTGCTGGACCTGAAACTGGGCGACGAGAACGGGCTCAAGCTGATCCCCGAGCTGCATATGCTGGTGCCGCAGATGCGCATCCTGCTGCTGACCGGCTATGCCTCGATCGCCACCGCGGTGGAGGCGATCAAGCGTGGCGCGCACGACTACCTCGCCAAGCCGGTGGATGCCGACGCCGTGGTGCGCGTGCTGCTGGACGACGACGGCCCGGGCGCGCCGGACGAGGAGCCGCCGGAAGCCCCGGAGGCCCCGCTCGCCCTGCGCCGGCTGGAATGGGAGCACATCCAGCGCGTGCTCACCGAGTGCGACGGCAACATCTCCGAGACCGCGCGGCGGCTCGGCATGCACCGGCGCACGCTGCAGCGCAAGCTGGCCAAGCATCCGGTGCGCGAGCGACCGGGCGGCGACTGAAAAAACCGGCACCGCGATCCGGCGCCGAATGGGCGGCGCCTGCGCGCCCGCCGCCGCGGACCTATCGCCCTTTGGTACGACATGGCGGCGGGCGCTTCCCGTCGTATCCTTGGCGATGATCTTTCCGGCAAAGGTTCCACCCCATGGACAAGGTTTATCCGAATGCGGCCGCGGCGCTCGAAGGGCTGCTGTTCGACGGCATGACCATCGCCGCCGGGGGCTTTGGCCTGTGCGGCATCCCCGAAAACCTGATCGACGGCCTGCTCAAGGCCGGCACCCGCGAGCTCACCATCGTCGGCAACAACGCCGGCGTGGATGATTTCGGCATGGGTCTCCTGCTCAAGACCCGCCAGGTCCGCCGCGTGTACGCCTCCTACGTGGGCGAGAACAAGGAGTTCGAGCGCCAGGTGCTGGCCGGCGAACTCGAGCTGCACCTGGTGCCGCAGGGCACGCTGGCCGAGAAGCTGCGCGCCGGCGGCGCCGGCATTCCCGGTTTCTACACCCGCACCGGCTACGGCACGCTGCTCACCGAGGGCAAGGAGATCCACGTCTTCGACGGCAAGGAATACGTGCTCGAGGAAGCCATCCACAGCGATCTCTCGCTGGTCAAGGCATGGAAGGGCGACGCGCTCGGCAACCTGGTGTTCCGCAAGACCGCGCGCAACTTCAACCCGATGATCGCCACCTGCGGCAAGGTGTGCGTGGCCGAGGTCGAGGAACTGGTGCCGGTGGGCGCGCTGGATCCGGACCAGATCCACGTGCCCGGCATCTACGTCGACCGCATCATCCAGGGCGAGAAATACGAAAAACGCATCGAGTTCCGCACCGTGGCCGGCGCCAACAGCGGCAAGGAGAGCCCGGCCCGCATCGCCATGGCCAAGCGCGCCGCCAAGGAACTCCGCGACGGCTACTACGTCAATCTCGGCATCGGCATTCCGACCCTGGTCGCCAACTTCATCCCCGCGGGCATGAACGTGACCCTGCAGTCGGAGAACGGCCTGCTCGGCATCGGCCCGTTCCCGACCGAGGACCAGGTCGACCCGGACCTCATCAACGCCGGCAAGCAGACCATCACCGCGCTGCCGGGCGCGAGTTTCTTCTCCAGCGCCGAATCCTTCGCGATGATCCGCGGCGGGCATATCGACCTTTCCATCCTGGGCGGGCTCGAGGTTTCCTGCGCCGGCGACCTGGCCAACTGGATGGTGCCGGGCAAGATGGTCAAGGGCCCGGGCGGCGCCATGGACCTGGTCAGCGGCGTCAAGCGCGTGGTGGTGCTGATGGAACACACCGCCAAGGACGGCTCGCCCAAGATCAAGGAACACTGCGATCTGCCGCTCACCGGCAAGGCCTGCGTGGATCTCATCATCACCGACCTGGCCGTGTTCGAGGTCGACAAGGGCAAGGGCCTGACCCTGATCGAGCTCAGCCCGGGCGTCGGCGTGGAGGAGATCCGCGCCAAGACCGGCTGCGCCTTCCGGGTCGCCGCCGGACTGGGCTGAGCGGCGCATTGCCCGGCGCGACGGCCGCGGGCATCATGCCGGCATGATGTCCGCCGCCGCCACGCCACCTTCGGACATGGTGGTCAACTGTGTCGCCTACCGGCGCGACGGCAGCCGCGTCGGCGACATCAGCCTGGATGCGATCAGCGACGTCCTCGAGACGCCCGACACCTTCGTCTGGGTCGGCCTGCACGAACCGGACGAGGCCACGCTGCTCAAGCTGCAGGACGAGTTCAACCTGCACGACCTGGCCATCGAGGATGCGCACAAGGCGCACCAGCGCACCAAGATCGAAACCTACGGCGACTCGCTGTTCCTGGTGGTGCAGACCGCGCAGCTCGTCGGCGGCAAACTGGCCTTCGGCGAGACCCACATCTTTCTCGGCCAGCGCTATCTGGTGACCATCCGCCACGGCGCCTCGCTGTCCTACACCCCGGCGCGGCGCGCCTGCGAGCAGAACCCGGAATTGCTCGCCTACGGGCCGAGCTACGGGCTCTACGGCGTGCTCGACTTCATCGTCGACAACCTGCTGCCGATCGTGCGCGATTTCCGCGAGGAGCTGAGCGAGCTCGAGGCCGACGTGTTCGCCGACACCTTCAAGCGCGACACCATCAAGCGCCTCTACGACATGCAGCGCGACCTGATGACGCTGCGCCTGGCGGTGGCGCCGCTGCAGGACATCATCGGCCAGCTGGTGCGCCTGCACCCGCAGCTCATCCCGGAGGAGCTGCGGGTCTACTTCCGCGACGTCTACGACCACGTGTTCCGGGTCAATGAGTCGATCGGCGCGATGCGCGAGATGCTGACCGCGGCGCTCAACGTCAACCTCGCCCTGGTCACTCTCGGCCAGAACGAGGTGATGAAGCGCCTAGCCGGCTATGCCGCCCTGCTCGCCGCGCCGACCCTGATCACCAGCTGGTACGGCATGAACTTCCACCACATGCCGGAACTGGACAAGCCCTGGGCCTACCCGGCGATGATCGCGCTGATGGCCGGCGTGGTCGGCAGCATCTACGCCGGGCTCAAGCGCGCCCGCTGGCTGTGAGCCTCCGCGGGCCGCCAGGCCCATCGCTTTCCGGCCGGGCGAGGCACCGGCGGCGAAGCGGTCAGACGTAGTCCACCACCTCGAGGCCGAAGCCGCCCAGGCCGACCAGCTTGCGCGGGGTGCCGAGCACGCGCAGCCGGCGCACGCCGAGGTCGCCCAGGATCTGCGCGCCGAGGCCGAGCTGGCGCCACTCCTGTTGCTCGCCGGCCGGGCCGGCCAGTGCCGGCGGCGTGCGGTGTTCCAGCCGGGCCAGCAGCGCCTCGGCGGTGTCCTCGCCGGAGAGCACCACCAGCACGCCGCGGCCTTCATCGGCGATGCGCCGCAGCGCGGCGGTGACGGTGAGGCCGAGATCCTCGCGCTTCAGATGCAGCACGTCCGACAGCGTGTTGCGCACATGCACGCGGGTCAGCACCGGTGCGCCGTCGTCCACACGGCCCTTGACCAGGGCGAAATGCAGGTCATGACGCAGGAGATCGCGGTAGGCCACCAGATGGAACGGCCCGAATTCGGTTTCCACGTCCTCGGCCAGCACCCGCTGCACGGTCTTTTCCGTCTCCAGCCGATAGCGGATCAGATCG
Source organism: Aerosticca soli (assembly GCF_003967035.1). GTDB lineage: Bacteria > Pseudomonadota > Gammaproteobacteria > Xanthomonadales > Rhodanobacteraceae > Aerosticca > Aerosticca soli. The sequence goes on from NZ_AP018560.1 coordinate 2,285,927, forward strand.
GCGATGGTGCCGATCTTGAGCCCGTGCCGGCGCGCGAAGGCCTCCAGTTCCGGCCGCCGCGCCATCGAGCCGTCCTCGTTCAGGATCTCGATCAGCACCGCCGCGGGCTCGAGGCCGGCCAGCCCGGCCAGATCGCAGCCGGCCTCGGTGTGTCCGGCACGGGTGAGCACACCGCCGGGACGGGCGATGAGCGGGAAGACGTGCCCGGGCTGGGACAGATCCTGCGGCTTGGCATCGGGCTTGACCGCGACCTGGATGGTGCGGGCGCGATCGTGGGCGGAAATGCCGGTGGTGACGCCCTGCGCGGCCTCGATCGATACCGTGAAGTTGGTGTGATAGGGCGAGGTGTTGTCGCTCACCATCGGCCTCAGGCCGAGTTGCCGCGCACGCTGCTCGGTGAGGGTCAGGCACAGGAGCCCCCGCGCCTCGCGGACCATGAAGTTGATGTCCTCGGGGCGCACCTTCTCGGCCGCCATGATGAGGTCGCCCTCGTTTTCGCGGTCCTCGTCGTCGAGGATCACCACCATGCGGCCGGCGCGGATGTCGGCGAGGATGTCGGGAATCGGGTCGAAGCTCATCGGCGGCTCATGGCAGGTTGAAGGCGGCTTGGCACGGGCGGGCTCAGGCAAAGCCGTGACGCTCCAGAAAGGCGCGATCGAGGCCGCCTTCCGTCTGCCCGCCGACGAGCAGGCGCTCGACATAGCGGGCGATGAGATCGACCTCGATGTTCACCGCATCACCGACACGGCGGGCCTGGAAGGCGGTGTGCGCCAGGGTGTGCGGAATCAGGTTGACGCCGAAGCGGGTACCGTCGACTTCGTTGACGGTGAGGCTGGTGCCGTCGATGCACACCGACCCCTTGGCGGCGACGTAGCGGGCGAGCGCGGCGGGCAGCTCGAAGGTCCAGCGCTGCGAGCGGGCGTCCGGCGCGATGGCGACCACCTTGCCCAGGCCGTCCACGTGTCCGGACACCAGGTGTCCGCCCAGCCGGTCGGCCAGGCGCAGCGCCTTTTCCAGGTTCACCGGATCGCCCGGACGCAGGCCGCCCAAGGTGGTGAGCGCCAGCGTCTCGTTGGAAACGTCGGCGGCAAAGCCGCGCCCGGCGAGCGCGACCGCGGTCAGGCACACGCCGGACACGGCGATGGAATCGCCGGGCCTGACGTCGTCGAGATCGAGCCCGCCGGCCTCGATGTGCAGCCGCAGATCGCCGCCGCGCGGCTCGAGCCGCGCCACGTGGCCCACCGCCTGGACGATGCCGGTGAACATCAGCAAAGCACCGTCGGCAGGGGCGGCATCGAAGGGTGGCGGGGCATGGCGATCATCGTGGAATCCGCAGTGGTCTGGCTTGCCAGGGCCAAGGCGCGGCCGCGTCTTTAAGTGACGGGCCGCCCGGCCGAGTGCTTTTGAAAGTCTAACGGGCCTTCAGCATCCGGCGGGCACAAAAAAACGGAGGGAGGCGGTTTTTTCGCCTCCCTCCGGCAGGACCGGCCAGGCCGGTGCAGGGCTTATTCCACTTCGGCGGGCATCGGCTCGGGGGCCTCGGCCTCCACGTGCAGCTCGCCGTCGCGCACGCTCAGGCGCACCTTGCCGCCGTCGACCAGCTTGCCGAACAAGAGCTCGTCGGCGAGCGCACGCTTGACCTTCTCCTGGATCACCCGTGCCATCGGCCGGGCGCCCATCTGCGGGTCGAAGCCGTGCTCGGCCAGCCAGCGGCGGGCGTCGGCGTCCACGTCCAGCGCCACGTGCTTCTCGCTCAGCTGCGACTCGAGCTCGATCAGGAACTTGTCGACCACGCGCAGGATGTGCTCGAAGCCCAGCGGGTTGAACTGGATGATCGCATCCAGCCGGTTGCGGAACTCCGGCGTGAAGCTGCGGCGGATGACCTCCATGGCATCGGTGGCATGGTTCTGTTCGACGAAGCCGATGCTGCGCCGCGAAGCCTGCACCGCGCCGGCGTTGGTGGTCATCACCAGGATCACGTTCTTGAAGTTGGCCTCGCGCCCGTTGGTGTCGGTGAGCACGCCGCGGTCCATCACCTGCAGCAGGATGTTGAACACGTCCGGATGCGCCTTCTCGATCTCATCGAGCAGCAGCACCGCATGCGGATGCTTGGTCACCGCCTCGGTGAGCAGGCCGCCCTGGTCGAAGCCGACGTAGCCCGGAGGCGCACCGACCAGCCGCGACACCGAATGCGGCTCCATGTATTCGGACATGTCGAAGCGGATCAGCTCGATGCCAAGCTGCATGGCCAGCTGCCGGGTGACCTCGGTCTTGCCCACGCCGGTCGGGCCGGCCAGCAGGAAGCTGCCGATCGGCTTGTTGGGATCGGCCAGACCCGAGCGGGCCATCTTGATCGAGGCGGCCAGCGCCTCGATCGCGTCATCCTGGCCGAACACCACCATCTTGAGGTTGCGCTCCAGGTTCTTGAGCACGTCGCGGTCGGACGCCGAGACCTGCTTGGCCGGGATGCGCGCCATCTTGGCGACGATGTATTCGACCTCGGGCACGTCCACCGTGCCGGTACGCTGATCCTCCGGCAGCAGACGCTGGCGTGCGCCGGCCTCGTCGATCACGTCGATCGCCTTGTCCGGCAGCAGCCGGTCGGGGATGTGCTTGACCGACAGATCCACCGCGGCCTTCAGCGCCTCGTTGGTATAGGACACGTGGTGGTGTTCCTCGAAGCGGCTCTTGAGGCCCTTCAGGATCTCGATGCTGTCGGCGATGGTCGGCTCGACCACGTCGATCTTCTGGAACCGCCGCGCCAGCGCGCGGTCCTTTTCGAAGATGCCGCGGTACTCCTGGAAGGTGGTGGAACCGATGCAGCGCAACTCGCCGGAAGCCAGCATCGGCTTGATCAGGTTCGACGCATCCATGGTGCCGCCCGAGGCGGAGCCCGCCCCGATGATGGTGTGGATCTCGTCGATGAACAGGATCGCCCCCGGCTGCTTCTTGAGCTGGCCGATCACGGCCTTGAGGCGCTTCTCGAAATCGCCGCGGTACTTGGTGCCGGCCACCAGCGCGCCCAGGTCCAGCGCCCAGATGGTGGCGTTCTCCAGCACCTCGGGCACCTCGCCATCGACGATGCGCTTGGCCAGGCCCTCGGCGAGCGCGGTCTTGCCCACGCCCGCCTCGCCGACGTACAGCGGATTGTTCTTGCGCCGCCGGCACAGCACCTGGATGGTGCGCTCGATCTCGTCGGTCCGGCCGATCAGGGGATCGATCTTGCCCTGCAGGGCGAGCTCGTTGAGGTTGGTCGCGTACTCGGACAGCGGGTTGCTCTTGCCCTCGCCCGCCTCCTCGCCCTCGCGCTCGCTGGAAGCGGAGCTCGAAGCCGATTCATCGCCCATCTTGGCGATGCCGTGGGAGATGTAGTTGACCACGTCCAGGCGGGTGATCTCCTGCTGGTGCAGGAAATACACCGCGTGGGAATCCTTCTCCCCGAAGATCGCCACCAGCACGTTGGCGCCGGTCACTTCCTTCCGGCCCGAGGACTGCACGTGATAGACCGCGCGCTGCAGGACGCGCTGGAAACCCAGCGTGGGCTGGGTGTCGCGCTCGTCGCCGCGCGGCAGCACCGGCACGGTCTCGGCGATGATGCGCTCCAGATCGGCGCTCAGGCGCGGCAGGTCCGCGCCGCAGGCGCGCAAGGCGGCCAGCGCCGACTGGTTCTGGGTGAGTGCCAGCAGCAGGTGCTCCACCGTCATGAACTCATGGCGCTGTTCGCGGGCCTGCTTGTAGCACTGGCCGATGGTGACTTCGAGATCCTTGCTGAACATTCGGATCGTTCTCCACTTCGTAAAACGGGCGGCGGGATGCCGCGATGACCCCTATTTGGGGCCGCGCTCAGAGCTTTTCCATAGTGCATAACAAGGGATGCTGATGGGCCCGTGAATACTCGTTGACCTGGGCCACCTTGGTTTCGGCCAACTCACGGGTATACACACCGCACACGCCCTTGCCGCGGGTGTGGACGTGCAGCATCACCTGCACGGCCTTTTCCTGGTCCATGCCGAAAAACCCGCGCAGGACTTCGACGACGAAATCCATCGGCGTGAAGTCGTCATTGATGAGCACCACCTGATAGAGCGGTGGCCGGGCAAGCTCGGGCCGCGCCGTTTCCAGGGCGAGGCCGCGTTCCTGTTCGTGTTCGTGGTCGTTTTGATGAGCCATGCAAGCATCTGAGCCTTGACACAGACCGCCGCGCACGGACCGGCGCATCCCGCATCCGCCGCGACGGTTGATGTCCTGCACAATGGCGCCATTTTCCCGGCGCATCAAGTCCGCCTCATTGCCGAGCCTGCCATGTCCCAAGCCGCCACACCCTGGTGTCCGCGCGTCACCGTCGCCTGCATCGTGAACGCCGGCGAGCGCTACCTCATGGTCGAGGAGGAAGTGGCCGGGCGCGTGGTCTACAACCAGCCGGCCGGCCATCTGGAGGAAGGCGAAAGCCTGGTCCAGGCGGCGGCACGCGAAACGCTGGAGGAGACCGGCTGGACGGTCGCGGTGCGCCACCTGGTCGGCATCTACCGCTGGCGCAGTCACGAGCACGGCGAGGTCGTGCTCCGATTCGCCTTCGCCGCCCAGGCGCTCCATCACGATGCGGCGCGGCCGCTGGATGCCGGCATCCGCCGCGCGCTCTGGCTCGATCGTCGGCAGATCGCCGCGCTCGGCGACGAGCGCCTGCGCAGTCCGCTGGTGCTGGCCAGCATCGATGCCTGGCTCGCCGGCCGGCGTCTGCCGCTCGACGTACTCGAAGACCTGCCCGACGTAGCCCCATGCGCGTGATGGTCGGCCTTTCCGGCGGCGTCGACTCCTCGGTCGCCGCGCTGCTGCTCAAACAGGCCGGACAAGCGGTCGAGGGCCTGTTCATGCAGAACTGGGAGGATGACGGGCGTACCGGCCCGTGCCGCGCCGATGCCGACCGCAAGGATGCGGTGGCGGTGTGCGGGCGGCTGGCGCTGCCCTTCCATGCGCGCAATTTCGCCGCCGAATACTGGGACGGCGTGTTTGCGCACTTCCTCGCCGAATACCGCGCCGGCCGCACGCCCAACCCGGACGTGCTGTGCAACCGCGAGATCAAGTTCAAGACCTTCCTGGAGGAGGCCCGCGCGCTCGGCGCCGAGAAGATCGCCACCGGCCACTACGCCCGCATCGACCGACACGAAGGCGCCTATCGCCTGCTGCGCGCGGCGGACGCGGCCAAGGACCAGACCTACTTCCTGCATGCGCTCGGCCAGACCCAGCTGGCCGCCACGCTGTTTCCGCTCGGCGGCCTGCTCAAGACGCAGGTGCGCGCGCTGGCCCGCGAGGCGGCGCTGCCCACGCACGCGAAGAAGGATTCGACCGGCATCTGCTTCATCGGCGAACGCGACTTCCGTGCTTTCCTGGCCCAGTACCTGCCGGCGCGCCCCGGGCCGATGCGCACGCCCGAGGGCCGGGAGGTGGGCGAGCACCAGGGCGTGATGTACTACACGCTGGGCCAGCGCCACGGCCTTGGCATCGGCGGGCGCGCGGGCACTGGCGGCGAGCCGTGGTACGTGGTCGGCAAGGACGTGGCGGCCAACGTGCTCTACGTCGCCCAGGGCGGCGAGAACCGCTGGCTGTATGCGCGCCGGGTACGCACCGAGACGCCGAGCTGGGTCGCCGGCCGACCGCCTGCCGCGCACTTCCGCTGCACCGCCAAGACGCGCTATCGCCAGAGCGATCAGCCGTGCACGGTGACGGTGCGCGAAGACGGCCTGGAAGCGTGGTTCGACCAGCCGCAGCGCGCGGTGACGCCGGGGCAGTCGCTGGTGCTCTACGACGGCGAGCTCTGCCTGGGCGGCGCGGTGATCGCCGCCACCGACGCGCCGTTCGGCGGGCTGGGGGCAGCATGAGCGCCATGACCTTCCGGCAGGCCATGACCGAAGAGCGCGTGCTCGCCCTGGCCGGGCTGTTCCAGGGCGTCGGCCTGGCTTGCCAGTTCGCGCGCGAAGGCCGCTGCGACGAGACGGCGCTGGACGCCAGCCTGGCCAGCATCCTGCGCCGCGAGGCGCCGAGCGTCGCAGCCGTCTATGGCGGCGTCGCCGGCGTGCGGCTGGGTCTGCGCCAGCTGATCGCCCAGCTCGATGGCCGCGAACGTGATTTCACCCTCACCCGCATGGCGGTCGCCGTGCTGCGGCTGGAGCGCAGCCTGGCCCGGCATCCGGCGGTGCTCGAACGCTTGCAGCAGGGACTGGAGGCGGTACAGGCCCAGGCCGCCAGGCTCGGCCACGACTCGGCGGAGGTGATCGCCCGGCTCGATGCGCTGTACACCGCCACGCTGTCCACGCTGCAGCCGCGGATCCTGGTCGCCGGCGATCCGGACCTGCTCAAGCAGCCGGCGGTGGTGATCCGCATCCGCGCCTGCCTGCTCGCCGCGGTCCGCTCGGCGGTGCTCTGGCGGCAGCTGGGCGGCCGCCGCTGGCAGCTCCTCCTGCACCGGCGTCGCTGCTGCATGCTGGCGCGCGGGCTCCTGACCGGCGCGATCCTGGATCGCGGCTGACGCGCCGCCCGGCGCCGCATCGCGGCGAGGTGGGTGCTTCATCGCCGCGGGCGGCATCGCGCCAAGGCCCGGCGACCGCACCGGCCGCCTTCTCGATTGATGCCGCGCACGCCGGCTACCGCCGTTTTGGGCGATAATTGCGTGCTTTTTCACCGGTGCCGGCCACCGACGATGCGTCGACCCGCCTTTAAAGCCGCAGCCTCAAAAGCCAGGAGCTCGAGCCCCATGAAAGATTCCTTCTCCGTCCGCGACACCCTCGTCGTCAACGGCAAGTCCTATCGCTTCGCCAACCTGACCCGGCTGGGCGAGCGTTTCGATCTCAAGCGCCTGCCCTACTCGATGAAGATCCTGCTCGAGAACCTGCTGCGCCACGAGGACGGTGTCAACGTCACCGCCAAGGAGATCGAGGCCGTGGCCAACTGGGACGCCAAGGCCGAGCCGGACACCGAGATCTCCTTCATGCCGGCGCGCGTGGTGCTGCAGGACTTCACCGGCGTGCCGTGCGTGGTGGATCTGGCCGCGATGCGCGATGCGGTGGTCGAGCTGGGCGGAAAAGCCGCGCAGATCAACCCGCTGGCGCCGGCCGAGCTGGTGATCGACCACTCGGTGCAGGTCGACGTCTACGGCAGCGAGGACGCGCTGGAGAAAAACGTCGCCATCGAGTTCGAGCGCAACCGGGAACGCTACAGCTTCCTGCGCTGGGGCCAGAAGGCATTCGACAACTTCAAGGTGGTGCCGCCGCGCACCGGCATCGTGCACCAGGTGAACCTGGAATACCTGGCGCGCGTGGTGTTCACCGGCGAGGTCGACGGCGAGCGCTGGGCGTATCCGGACACCGTGTTCGGCACCGACTCGCACACCACCATGATCAACGGCATCGGCGTGCTCGGCTGGGGCGTCGGCGGCATCGAGGCGGAAGCGGCGATGCTCGGCGAGCCGTCCTCGATGCTGATTCCGCAGGTGGTCGGCTTCAAGCTCACCGGCAAGCTCGGCGAGGGCGTCACCGCCACCGACCTCGTGCTCACCGTCACCCAGATGCTGCGCAAGCTCGGCGTGGTCGGCAAGTTCGTCGAGTTCTTCGGCGAGGGCTTGAAGCACCTGCCGCTGGCCGACCGCGCCACCATCGCCAACATGGCACCGGAGTACGGCGCGACCTGCGGCATCTTTCCGATCGACGCCGAGGCGATCAACTACCTGCGTCTGTCCGGCCGCGACGAGGCGCAGATCGCGCTGGTCGAGGCGTACGCCAAGGCGCAGGGCCTGTGGCACGACGAGCACACCCCGCATCCTGAGTTCAGCACCGTGCTGGAGCTCGACCTCGGTGACGTGCGGCCCTCGCTGGCCGGCCCCAAGCGCCCGCAGGACCGCGTGCTGCTGGAGGGCGTGAAGCAGAGCTTCCACGAGGCGCTGGCGCCGCTGACCAGCAAGCGCAACCCCAAGGGCACGCCCACGTTCGAAGGCCCGATCGCCGCGGTCCAGGCCAGCAAGGATGGCGAGCGCTTCGAGCTCAAGGACGGCTCGGTGGTGATCGCCGCGATCACCTCTTGCACCAACACCTCCAACCCGGCGGTGATGCTGGGGGCCGGATTGCTGGCGAAGAAGGCCGCCGCCAAGGGTCTCAAGTCCAAGCCCTGGGTGAAGACCTCGATCGGACCGGGTTCCAAGGTGGTGACCGACTACCTCGAGCAGACCGGCCTGCTCGAGGAACTGGAAAAGGTCGGCTTCTACATCGTCGGCTACGGCTGCACCACCTGCATCGGCAACTCCGGCCCGCTGCCGGAGGAAATCAGCAAGGCCATCGCCGAGGGCGACCTGGCCGTGGCCTCGGTGCTTTCGGGCAACCGCAACTTCGAAGGCCGCGTCCATCCGGAAGTGAAGATGAACTACCTGGCCTCGCCGCCGCTGGTGGTCGCCTACGCGCTCGCCGGCACGCTGGACATCGACCTCACCCGCGAGCCGATCGGCATCGGCAGCGACGGCAAGCCGGTGTACCTGAAGGACATCTGGCCATCCAACCAGGAGATTTCCGACGCCATCGCCGGCGCGATCAACCCGGCCATGTTCAAGAAGAACTACGCCGACGTGTTCAAGGGCGACGAGCGCTGGAACCGGATCGAATCGCCCGAGGGCGAGGTCTACCTCTGGCCCGAATCCACCTACATCAAGAAGCCGCCCTACTTCGACGGCATGAGCATGCAGCCGGGCACGGTCGAGGACATCCACGGCGCGCGCGTGCTCGGCCTGTTCGGCGACTCGATCACCACCGACCACATCTCCCCCGCCGGCTCGATCAAGAAGGACAGCCCGGCCGGCCGCTACCTGATCTCCAAGGGCGTGGACCCTAAGGATTTCAATTCCTACGGCGCGCGGCGCGGCAACGACGAGGTGATGGTGCGCGGCACCTTCGCCAACATCCGCATCCGCAACCTGATGCTGGACGGCGTCGAGGGCGGCTATACGATCCACGTGCCGAGCGGCGAGCAGCTGCCGATCTACGACGCGGCGATGCGCTACAAGGCCGAGGGCACGCCGCTGGTGGTCATCGCCGGCAAGGAATACGGCACCGGCTCCTCGCGCGACTGGGCGGCCAAGGGCACGCTGCTCCTGGGCGTCAAGGCGGTGATCGCCGAGAGCTTCGAGCGCATCCATCGCTCCAACCTGGTCGGCATGGGCGTGCTGCCGCTGCAGTTCAACGACGGCGAGAACGCCAAGTCGCTGGGCCTGACCGGCCGCGAACAGTTCGACATCACCGGCCTGGCCGGCGGCGAGTCGAAGGAAGCCCAAGTGGTCGCCACCGCCGCCGACGGCAGCCGCAAGGCGTTCACCGTGAAGGTGCTGCTGCTGACGCCCAAGGAGCGGGAGTTCTTCCGCCACGGCGGCATCCTGCAGTACGTGCTGCGCGATCTCGCCCGGCGCAAGTCGGCCTGACCGTCCGCTGCGGCGGGCGATCCGCCGCAGCGCCGTTCTCCCAAGCCCGCGTCGGCCACGGCGCGGGCTTGGCGTTTGTGCGCAGCCCCGGCGCCAGGCCCGTCGTCGATGCCGGCGGCCGACGGCAAACGGGCCGTTCGTCGGCGCCGGTGCCGGCTGAAAAATCCTTCAAGGCTTGGGGCCGCGCAGCTTGCCGGTCCTTCAGCGGCCGCAAGGCGTCTGATCGGCCCGTTCTTTGGGGCGGCAGCCAACTCGGCCGGCCGATGCGCGAACGCGACGCCGGTCAGCGATCAGGCACCGCGTCCATAGCCGGCTTCGTCGAGCGCGGCGGCCGGGTCGTCGGCCCGCCAGCGGGTGGCGACCAGACGCCTGCCGGTCACCTCGCGCGCGGCATCGGAGAGCAGCCACAGGAGCGGCGGCACGACGATCGCCGGATCGAGCAGCCCGGCCACGATTTCTGCCGGCAACCCAGGCGGGATCATGCCGGTGCGGGTGGCTCCGCCGGGCAGGAGCGCATTGACCGTGATGCCGGTGCCGGCCAGGTCCTGCGCCCAGATCGCGGTGGCCGACTCCAGCGCCGCCTTGGACGGCCCGTAGGGCGAGAAGCCGCGCCGGCGCATGGTGTCGCGGTTCATCGAGATGTTGACGATGCGGCCGCGCCCGGCGGCGAGCATGGCCGGCACCGCCGCCCGCGCCATCAGGAACGGGCCGTTGACGTTGGTGTCGATCACCATGCGCCAGACCTCCGGGTCCACCTCCCAGAAGCGCGTGGCCTCGGTGAGGAAACGCGGGCTCACGTATTTCATGCCGCGTCCGGCATTGTTGACGAGGATGTCCAGCCGCCCCCAGCGCGCGAGCGCGGCGGCGACCACGGCGGCGGCGTCCTCCTCGCGGGTGACGTCGGCACGCAGGGCGAGCCAGTGGTCTTCGCCGGCGATGGCCGCGGCTTCGGCAGCGACACGTTGCAGCTCGTCGAGCTCACGCGCCGCGGTGGCGATCACGCGCACGCCGGCGGCGAGCAGACCGAGCGCCATCGCGCGGCCCAGGCCGCGGCCGCCGCCGGTGACGATGGCCACCTGGCCGGACAATTCGGGAGGCTTGGGCATGTCGTTCATGGGTCGAGATAGAGGGTACGGTCGACCACGCCGTGCGGCGCCTGGCCGTCCAGATAGCGCAGGAGATTGGCGCAGGCGCGCTCCAGCACCACGTCGTCCCAGCCGGGCACGCGTGCGGAGTTGTGCGGCGAGCCGATCACGTTGGGCAGGTCGAGAAAGGGGTGGTCCATGCGGAAGGCGCCGTGGCGGAACGGCTCCACCCACCAGGCGTCGATGCCGGCGGCGGCCTGCGGGTGGTCGCGCAGGAAATCGTACAGCGCGTGCTCGTCGATCAGTTCGCCGCGGGCGACGTTGATCAGGATGACGTCGTCCTTCAGCCAGCCGATCTCGCGCGGCCCCAGCACGCCGCGGGTGTCGCGGTCGAGCGGCAGACTGAGGATGACCAGATCGGTCCCGCGCAGCACGTCCTCGAGCCCGGCCAGCGTGCTGCAGCGCCACACCGGCGCGTCGGTGCGGCCGCTGCGATTGACCGCATGGATGCGCGCGCCGAACGGCGCGAGCAGCGCGGCGCAGGCGCGGCCGATGCCACCGAAACCCAGGATCGCCGCGGTCTTGCCGCGCAGGGTGCCGGTGAAGCTCATTTGATCGAACACGCCCTCGCGCATGCGTTCGTGGTTGTAGCGCAGCTTCTTGCACAAGGCGAGCGCCATCGCCAGCACGTGCTCGGCCATCGGCTCGGCGAAGGCGCCGACGTTGCTGGCGATCACCGTCTGCGGCGGGAAGCGGCGCATGTCCAGATGATCGACGCCGGCGGTGAGCACCTGCACGAAGCGCCAGGCCGGCGCCTCGGGCCAGGCATCACCGATCTCGCGCGCCGGCTGCATCGTGAGCAGGATGTCGGCCCGCGCGAGGGCGGCGGCACGCTCGCTGGCCGGCATGTCGGCCAGAAAGCGCAATTCCACGCGCCCGCCGAGCGCCTTTTCGAGCTTGGGGCGGGTGGCCGGCGAAATCGTCGCCAGCAGCAAGGGGCGGGCGGTGGCATTCATCGGTCGATGGCCTGCATTTGCGGGGCGGCATAGCGTTCGCCGGCGGCGGCGCCGGGCGGCAGGATGCGGTCGAGTTCGGCCAGGTCATCGCGGCTCAGGTGCACCTGGAGCGCGCCGACGTTTTCTTCGAGCCGCTCGCGGCGCTTGGTGCCCGGGATCGGCACGATGTCCTCGCCCTGGGCCAGCACCCAGGCCAGGGCCAGCTGCGCGCTGGTGCAGCCCTTGGCCGCGGCCATGCGCTCGACCGCGGCGACCAGGGCGAGATTGCGGGCGAAGTTTTCGCCCTGGAAACGCGGCGAATGCCGGCGGTAGTCGTCCTCGGGCAGGTCCTCGAAGCGCTTGAAGCGACCGGTGAGGAAGCCGCGCCCGAGCGGGCTGTAGGCGACGAAGCCGATGCCGAGCTCGCGCACGGTGGGCAGCACCGCGGCTTCGACGTCACGGCTCCACAGCGAGTATTCGGTCTGCAGCGCGCTGATCGGATGCACCGCGTGCGCGCGGCGGATGGTCGCCGGCGCGGCCTCGGACAGGCCCAGGTATCGCACCTTGCCCTCCCGCACCAGCTCGGCCATGGCGCCGACGGTGTCCTCGATCGGCACCTTCGGGTCCACCCGATGCTGGTAGTAGAGGTCGATGGTGTCCACGCCGAGCCGCTTGAGCGAGGCCTCGCAGGCCTGACGCACGTAGGCCGGGTCGCCGCGCACGCCGAGGAACTCGCCGTGCTCGCCGCGCACGTTGCCGAACTTGGTCGCCAGCACCACCTGGTCGCGGCGCCCGCGGATCGCCTTGCCGACCAGCACCTCGTTGGTGAACGGGCCGTACATGTCGGCGGTGTCGAGCAGGGTGATGCCGAGCTCGAGCGCGCGATGGATGGTGGCGATGGATTCGGCCTCGTCACCCTTGCCGTAGAACTCCGACATGCCCATGCAGCCCAGTCCCATCGCCGAAACGACGAGTCCCTGCCTGCCCAATCTGCGCTGTTGCATGATCGAAAACCTCCGCGATGGCCAAGGCCGCATGCTAACGCCGGCATGCTTTCCTGCACGTGACAAGGCGGCGCGCTTCTAGGCCGCGGTGCCGCCCACGGTCATGCCGTCGATGCGCAGGGTCGGCTGGCCCACGCCCACCGGCACGCTCTGGCCGTCCTTGCCGCACACGCCGACACCGTCGTCGAGCTTGAGGTCGTTGCCGATCATCGAGATGCGCTGCATCACCTCCGGCCCCGAGCCGATCAGGGTGGCGCCCTTGACCGGGGCGGTGATGCGGCCGTCCTCGATCAGATACGCCTCGCTGGCCGAGAACACGAACTTGCCGCTGGTGATGTCGACCTGGCCGCCGCCGAAGTTGACCGCATACAGGCCACGCTTGACCGAACGCAGGATTTCCTCCGGGTCGTGATGGCCGGCGCGCATGTAGGTGTTGGTCATGCGCGGCATCGGCAGCTGGTTGAACGCCTCGCGGCGGCCGTTGCCGGTCGGCGCCATGCCCATCAGCCGCGCGTTGAGCTTGTCCTGCATGTAGCCCTTGAGGATGCCGTCCTCGATCAGCACGGTGCATTGGCTGGGCGTGCCCTCGTCGTCCACGCTGAGCGAGCCGCGCCGCCCCGGCAGGGTGCCGTCGTCGACCACGGTGACGCCGGGCGCGGCGACGCGCTGGCCCAGCCTGCCGGCGAAGGCGGAACTGCCTTTGCGGTTGAAATCGCCCTCCAGGCCATGCCCCACCGCCTCGTGCAAGAGCACGCCCGGCCAGCCCGGACCGAGCACCACGGTCATCTGCCCGGCCGGCGCGTCCACGGCGTCGAGGTTGACCAAGGCCTGGCGCACTGCTTCCTCGGCGAAGGCCAGCGCGCGGCCGTTTTCCAGCAATTCCCGGTAACCGTAGCGGCCGCCGCCGCCGGCATGGCCCTGCTCGCGGCGGCCGTTGGACTCGGCGATCACCTGCACGGACAGACGCACCAGCGGACGCACGTCCGCCGCCAGCGTGCCGTCGGAGCCGGCCACCAGCACGGTGTCCAGCACCGCGGCCAGGCTCACGATCACCTGGCTCACCCGCGGGTCGCGCGCCCGCGCATGGGCGTCGACCGCGCGCAGCAGGGCGATCTTTTCCTCGTTGGGCAGGCTCTCGACCGGATCGATCGGCGGGTACAACGCGCGCCCGCGCGTCACCGCCAGCGGCCGCCCGACACCGGCGCCACCGGCATGGGCGATGGCGCGCGCGGCGCGCGCGGCCTCGACGAGCTGCGGCAGCACGATCTCGTCCGAATAGGCAAACCCGGTCTTCTCGCCGCTGATCGCGCGCACGCCCACGCCTTGTTCGATGGCGTGGCTGCCGCTCTTGACGATGCCCTCCTCGAGCATCCAGGACTCGCTGCGCGAGTGCTGGAAGTAGAGATCGGCGGCGTCGATGCCCGGCCCCATGAGCTGGGCGAACAGATGATCGAGATCGCCGGCGGCCAGGCCGCCCGGGACGAGCAGCCGGCTTTCGGCGAGGGCGAGCGGAGAATCGTTCATGCCAGAACCTTCGAGTCTGCGGGAGGAAAAAAGATGCGGGCCTTCGATATGGGGCCCGGGCCGGGGCATTGAAAGCACGCTCACTGACCGGCCGGCGCGCTGCGCTCGATCAGGGTCATCACCGGCTTGTCCCAGCTGCCGGTGACGCGGTAGCGCGCGGCCGCGGCCTTGTTGAGCCCATGGCCCAGGATGCCCTGCACGGCCAAGCCGGCGGCGGCGCCCACCGGGCCGCCCATGACCGCGCCGACCACCGGCAGGCTGCTGCCCACGTGCGGGACCACCCGCACGTCCTGGTCGTAGTCGCGCGCGCGCAAGCCGGCGCGGCCCTTGATGGTGATGTCGGCGGCCGGCCCCTTGATCTTCAGGTTGCCGGTGTAGGCATTGCCGTCGCCAAAGCGGAAATCGCCGGCAATGAGATCGAAAGCCAGCCCCTTGCCGAACACGTCGCCGAAATCCAGGGTGAGCCGGCGCGGCAGCTCGGTCAGCGAGACCAGCCCGAACAGACGCCCGACGCCCGGCTTGACCTCGAGGATGCGCCCGTCGCGGATTTCCACGTGCAGCGTGCCGTCCATGTCCGGCAGCGCGAACGAGCTCGGCGCGCCCGGCCAGCGGGCATCCAGCCGGGCCCGGGTCTGGCCACCTTGGAATATCGGCTCGCCGCCCAGGCCAAGCGCATCGAGCAGGCTGTCGACGTCGGTGGCGGAAAAGTCGATGACAAGGTGGGTATGGCTGTCGCGGGCATTGCCGTCCCAGTCGCCGCTGGCGCTGATCTGCACCTTGCGCGACAGCGCCCGCAGCGGATCGATGTGCATGCCGGTGGCGGTCGGCCAGCTTTCCAGCCGCGCCTGGCCGAGCCGGGCCTCGCCCAGGCGCAGGTCGTCCACCTGCAAATGGAACGGCGGCAAGCTGGCCGGATCGATGCCGGTGGCCGCGGCCTCGGCCGGCGTGGCCGCCGGGCGCGCGGCGGCGGTGGTGTCCTGCGGCCAGTACAGGCGGTCGAGCTGCAAGGTCACGCCGCGCCGGCGCAGGTCCTGCTGTGGCACGCGCACGCGCCCGGCCAGGGCCGGTGCGTCGACGGTGAAGCCCATCACGTCGCCCTCGGGCTGCGCACGCAGGCGCATGGACGCGAATGGACGGCCGAACAGGAGTGCGGTACCGGCCGTCACGTCCAGGCTTTCGAGCCCCGGACCGCCGTCTGCGCCGGCGCCACCCGCCACCTGCGCGATCCAGCCGCTGACATCCAGCTTCGCGGTCCGGCCGCGCACGCGCAGCCCCTGCGCAGGCGGCGCTTCCGGCGCGCCGTTGCCCAGCAGCAGGCTGCCGGCGAGCGGGCGGCCGTGCTCGTCGGGCAGCCGCAGGCGCGCCCGCAACACGTCGCGCAGCGCGAGTTGCAGATCCGCGCTGCCGGCCGGCAAGGGCAGGCGCAGCTGTAGCGGCAAGGCGTCCGCGGGGGCCTTGTCCAAGGGTGCCGGCAAGGCCACACGCATGCCCACGAGATCGGAACCGAGCGTGAGCACGGGCGTCCACGGCGCGCGGGCGCCGTCGCGGCTGACAGCCAGGTCGATCCGGAAGGCGCTGCGGCCGCTGGCGACGGCTTTCAGCCAATCGAGCGCGGGCAGATCCTGAAGCAGCTCGGCGGTACCCAGGCGGCTGTCCAGATGCGCGGCAAAAGCGGTGTCGGGCCGGCCGGTGGCGCCGGCGATGTCGGCCTCCACGGTGGCGGCCTGACCGCGGAAGCCGCCCTGCAGGGGCCCGAGATGGGCGCCATGCGCATCGAACCTGACCGGGCCGCCGAGCCTGGCCAGCGCCACCTTCCACGCCGGCGCCTTGAGGTCCATGTCCTTGAGCTGCGCGCGGCCGTCGACGCGCAGGGCGTCGGCGTTGCCGACTGGCAGCTGCAGCGTGAAATCGAAGTGCCCACTGCCGCCGAGTTCCAGTTTGGACAGCAGCTCGTCCTGCGACCGCGCGATCGGGCTCTGGCGCAGGAAATCGCGCAAGTGCATGCCGCTGCCGCCGCCCTGCACGGCAAGATCGAGCACGATGTCGCCGAAGTCGGCGATGCGCGCGCGGGCCGACTCGACCTGCACGCCGAGCGACTGGCCGCGATCGACATCCACCTCCATGCCGTTGTCGACGAAGCTCGCCAGCGCGTGCAGCCCGTCGGCGCGTGGCCAGTCCTCGCCGTAGTCGAAGGTGAGTCCGTCGATCACGGCGCGGGCCTCGAAGCGGCCTTCGTGCTGGCGGAACGGCCAATCGGAAAGATCGCCGCGGATCAGCGCATCGGCCGCCTGGATGTGCCCGGCGACCAGCGCCCGGTTCAACCAGGCCTGCGCCGACGGCGGCATGCTGTGGACCGGCCAGAACAGCGGCGCGGCGGTGACTTCGGCATGGTCGATCCGCGCATAGAGATCGAGGAACGGCCGGCCGCCGGCCGCCGGCAGGACCGCCTCGCCGCGGGCCTGGCCGCCGAAGCCCGCACCCTCGAAAGCCAGGGCGTCGGTGCCCACGTGCCAGCCCTCCTCGGCCGGCCAGGCGACGATCTCGCCGTCCAGGCGGGCGAGCGCGAACGGCCGGGCGAACACCCGTGGCAGGGCCAGCGTGGTGGCCTGCGCCGGCAGCGCCAGCGCGAGTGCCTGGGGGTCCGCGCGCAGGCTGCCCTGCAGCGGCCCGAAGCCGGGCAGCGCGCCGACCGCATCGACACCGAGCGCGTGGAAGCTCGCCTGCGCCGTTTCCAGCCCCGCGCGACGCGACCAGCGCCCCACCGCCGCATCGAGCGTGCCGTGCGGATGTCCGTCACGCAGCCATTGCGCGAGCCCGGTCGGCAGGCCCGGCGACAGCGCGAGCCAGGGCAATAGATCGGCCAGCACCAGCCGGCGCGCGGCAAAGCGCAGCGTAAGGTCGGGCGTGCCCGCGTGGTCGAGGGCGAGCACCAGCGCGCCGCCGTCGTCGCCCGCAAAGTGCAGCAGGTCGCCGGCCTCCTGGCGGTCCAGAGCGACCAGTCCGTGGAAGGCGGGCACCGCCACCGTGCCTTGCGGGCCGTCGACGGCGAGCCCGGTCAGGTCCGCGCGCAGGACGGCATGCGTCACCCTGCCCGCGCGCCAGTCCAGCCAGGCGGCGAGGTCGCCGTGCCCCGAACGTAGGCCGTAACCGCCCGGCGACGTCCCGTCGAGCAGCGCATGCAGATCGGCCTGCGTACCCGCCAGCCACAGCCGGCCGCGGCTGCCGTCGTCCAAAAAATCCCCCGCGCCGTGCCAGAGCCCGGGCGCCCCCTCGCGACGCAGCACGGCGCCGAAACGCACGCGCCGGCCCTGGCGGCTGAGGTGCAGGGTCTGCGCATGCAGCTGCATGTGCGTGCCGTGCGCCTCGTCGCTCAGGTTGACGCGCAGGTCATCCAGCCACAGCCCCAGCGAAAGCGGTCGCAGCGGCTCGCGCTCGTCGCCGCCGGTCGGCCCGATGCCGGCGATGTGCCAGCGTCCCTGCGCATCGCGGCTGAGGTCGAGCTCGAGTCCGCGCACACGCAGGTTGAGCAGATGCCCGGACGGCCGCAGCCAGCCGCGCAAATCGAGATCGAGCTCGAGCGCGGGCAGCCGCAGCGGCGCACCGCCGGTCGCGCTGCCGATGCTGACTTCGTGCAGCACGAAGCGGGGCCCATGCGGCTGCCAGTGCGCCTCCACCGTGGCCAGGCCGATCGGCCGGCCGAGCCGCGCGGACAACTGCGCGGCCAGCCACTGCGGATGGTCGGCGAGGATCGGCAACGTGAGCTGGGCGACCGCCACCAGCGCGGCGAACGCGACCAGCAGCGACCCCAGGGTGAACCACAGCGCCCGGCCGAAACGGTGCAGCCGGCGCGCCCAGGCCGGTCCTAGCCCACGCAAGCGGATACCCGTCGGTGCGCCAGGGCGGTGCCGCCGGTGACCGTCCCTGGACGATGGCGCCGCCCCACGCCAGTAGACGCCTGCGCCGCAGGCCGCAGCCCGGGCGCTCCGGCGGTCAGGCGATCCTCAAAGCAGCACCACATCGAACTGTTCCTGCGCGTAATGTTCCTCGGCCTGGAAGCGTATGCTCTTGGCGATGAACTCTTCCAGTTCGGCGACCGCCGCCGATTCCTCCTCCAGGATGCGGCCGACCACCTTGGGGCTGGCCAGCACCAGCAGCGCCTGCGCGCTGAACTGGCGCACCGCGCGGGTGATCTCGCGGAAGATCTCGTAGGTCACCGTCTCGGCGGTCTTCACCGTGCCGCGCCCGCCGCAGGCCGGACACGGTTCGCACAGCTGACGCTCCAGACTTTCGGTGGTGCGCTTGCGGGTCATCTCCACCAGGCCCAGCGGCGACATCGGATAGACCGTGGTCTTGGCGTGGTCGCGCGCCAGGCCCTTCTCCAGCGTGCGCAGCACCTGGCGACGGTGTTCCTCGTCGGTCATGTCGATGAAGTCGATGATGATGATGCCGCCCAGGTTGCGCAGCCGCAGCTGCCGCGCCGCCGCCTGCGCGGCCTCGAGGTTGGTGCGGTAGACGGTCTCCTCGAGATTGCGCGAACCGACGTAGCCGCCGGTGTTGACGTCGATGGTGGTCATCGCCTCGGTCTGGTCGATGATGAGATAACCGCCGGACTTGAGCGGCACCTGCTTGGTCAGCGCGCGCTGGATCTCGTCCTCGGCGCCGTAGAGGTCGAAGATCGGCCGCTCGCCCTCGTAGAGTTCGATGCGGTCGGCGAGCGAGGGCATGAACTTGCGCACGAACTTGAGCGCCTTGTCGAAGGTCTCGTGCGAATCCACGCGCACTTTCTCGATGTCCTCGTTGAGCAGGTCGCGCAGGCAGCGCAGGGGCAGCGAAAGCTCCTCGTAGACGCGCTCGCCGACCCGCGCACGGGCGATGTTCTCCTGCACCACGCGCCACACCTTGCCGAGGTAGGTGACATCGAAGGCCAGCGCCTCGGCACTCTGCCCCTCGGCGTTGGTGCGCACGATGTAGCCCAGCGGGTCCTCGCCGACCAGCGCGGCCATCACCTCCTTGAGCCGCGCGCGCTCGGCCTCGTCCTCGATGCGCGCGGAGACGCCCAGCGTGCGCGAATGCGGCAGCAGCACGAGATAGCGCGAAGGAATGGACAGGTGCGTGGACAGCCGCGCCCCCTTGGAACCGATCGGGTCCTTGACCACCTGCACGATGATCTCCTGGCCCTCCTGGACCAGCTCGCCGATCGCCATCGCATGCGCGCCGCCGGGCGGCGGCTCGGCGTCCTCCGGCAGCGGTGGGCGCAGGATGTCGGCCGCGTGCAGAAAGGCGGCGCGCTCCAAGCCGATGTCCACGAACACCGCCTGCATGCCGGGCATCACCCGCTGCACACGGCCCTTGTAGATGTTGCCGACATAGCCGCGGCGGGAGGCCCGCTCGACGTAGACCTCCTGCAGCATGCCGTTTTCGATGACGCCAACGCGGGTTTCGCGCGGGGTCACGTTGATCAGGATTTCTTCGCTCAAACGCTTCGGCCCTCGGAAAAAGCTCGCTCGGCCTGGCCGCCGTCGCCATGCGCCAGAGAGCCGGAAGGCTTGCCGCGCCCGCCGGAACCAACGTTCTGCGGGTGCGACGGCCGCCGAGCTCCGCCAGGTGCCTTGATAAGTGACTGTTTATAGCGGCAGGGTGAATGCGCTGTCGATGCGCAAGACCAGGACCGCGACCTCTACGGGACCGACGGCACCGGCCCGGAACCGCCACGGCCGCGGCGCGGCCCGCCATCCTCGGCCGACGGACTGGGCGGCATGGCCGCGGCCGACGGATGCACCGGCGAGCGTGCGGCCGAGGCGACCTGGCGGCCTTCCCACTCGGCGCGCCAGCGCGGCAGCGCCTCGGGATAGTTGGCCTGCACGAAGGCGATCAGACCCTCGCGCACGCGACAGCGCAGATCCCAGTTGAGGCCCGAATCGGCCGAGCTCACCAGGGCCCGCAGCTGCACGCCGCGTTCGTTGGCGTCGGTCACCTGCAGCACGCAGACCCGTCCGTCCCATTCGGGCGCCGCCTTGCACAAGCGGTTGAGCTCCTCGCGCAGGGGTTCCATCGGCACGCGGTAGTCCAGCCACAGGAACACGCTGCCGATGAGCTGCGCGCCGGTGCGCGTCCAGTTCTGGAACGGGTGCTCGATGAACCAGTTGAGCGGCACCACCATGCGCCGCTCGTCCCAGATGCGCACGATGACGTAGGTGCCGGTGATTTCCTCGATGCGGCCCCACTCGCCCTCGATGATGACCACGTCGTCCAGCCGGATCGGCTGGGTCAGCGCGATCTGCAGACCGGCCACGAGATTGCTCAGCACCGGCTTGGCGGCCAGACCGAAGGCCAGGCCGGCGATGCCGGCGGAGGCCAGCAGGCTGGCGCCCAGCTGTTCGGCGCCCGGCACCCGCATCAGGGCGGCGGCGGCGCCGAGCAGGATCACCACCACGTCGGCCACCCGGCCGAGCACCTGCACCTGGGTGGCGATGCGGCGCGCCTGCAGGTTGTTCACCACGTCCAGCGGATGGCGCCGCACGGCCGCGTTCACCAGCGCATGGATGCAGCGCACCACGAGCCATGTGGTCAACCCGATCAACACGATGACCAGAAGACGCCATGGCAGCTCGAACCGGCGCAGGTCCGCGGCCGGCAGGCTGTGCAGGGCGAACGACAGCAGCAGCAGCGGCAGGAGCCAGTCCAGCGGCACCGAGGTCTTGGCCTTGAGATCGGCCAGGAAGGCACTGCGCCGGGCCAGCCGCGCAAAAATCGCGCGGACGATGGCGCGCAGCACCGCCGCGCTGGCCAAGGCGAGCACCGCCAGCACGCCGAGGCGCATCCAGATGCTTTGATCCCAGAGCTGTTCGAAACTTGCGAGCATTCGGCCAGCATGCCTGCGCCCCCGTTGGCAGGATGTGCAAAACCGTCCACTCACGCTGCGGAGGCGCCCTTGCCCACTCCCATCCTGCTTGCCTGGAGCGGCGGCAAGGACTGCCTGCTCGCCCTCGCCCGCCTGCGTGCCAACCCGGCCTGGCGGGTGGTCGGGCTGCTCAGCACGGTCAACCGCCGCTTCGGGCGGGTGGCCATGCATGGCATCCGCCGCGACGTGCTCGCCGCCCAGGCCGCATCGCTCGATCTACCGCTGCTGGAAGTGCCGATGGACTGGCCGGGCAGCAACGAGGCCTACGAGCAGGCGTACCGGCAGGCGTTGATCGCGGCCGACCGGCGCTGGCCCGGGCTGCGGCACTGCGCCTTCGGTGATCTGTATCTTGCCGACGTGCGCGCCTACCGCGAACGCCAGCTGGCCACGCTCGGGTGGACGGGCGTCTTCCCGCTGTGGGGCGAGGACACCCGCCGCCTGGCACGCCGTTTCATCGCCGAGGGCCACCGCGCCCACGTGTGCTGCGTCGACACCGCCCAACTGGACGCCAGGTTCAGCGGCGTAGCCTATGACGAGGCCTTCCTCGCCGACCTCCCCGAGGGCGTGGACCCCTGCGGCGAGCGCGGCGAATTCCACACCTTGAGCCACGCCGGCCCGCTGTTCAGCCGACCGCTCAACCTGCGCCGTGGCGAATCGCTGTTGCGCGACGGAAGGTTTCAGTTCACGGATTTCGTATCTGCATAAATGAAATCATATAGCACACATAAAAAGGCCGCATACCTACAGGCATGCGGCCCAATATCACTACAAAAATTTCTATTTAAAATTTCATAGAAATTCTGGTCCAATAATACCGACCAACCGTGTCATAGGTGCGCTCGTCAGTATTGCCATTGAAACCATATTGCCACAACATCGGCGGCTTTTTGTCAAAAGCATTATCAATACCGACATCTAAGCGGAAGTTCCAAGGCGTTTGGTAGCCGAACTGCAAATCGGTTTTTGCATAAGCGCCGGCATGGAAACTTTGCACACCCGTATCGGGATCCGAAGCCTGGGCAATCGTACTATAGCCACTCGGCGTCGCTACAATGTCACCAAAGCGTACCCGGCTGACATAACGCGTGCGAATGCTGGCATCAAAATCCCCAAGACTCCACTGAACCCCGAGCAGCCCTCTTAGACGAGCAAAATTACCATCTCCTCCGTTGGCCGACGCATAGTATGTGCCAGCGAATTTATATTTGCTGCTGAGATCACCAGCAATAGCCTCACGGTTATACTCTTTGAGATACGTGGTATCCAATGTCACCACAAACGTACCAAAACTGAACTCAGGCAGCTTATAGCGTACGCCAAAATCTATACCAGAAACATCCAGCCGACCAACATTTTGTTCAGTGTTATTGACTGTATCGATTTCACCATTGACCGGATTACGGGTGATAAGACCACAATAACGACTGAAATTATAACATTGGTCGATAATGGTTTGAGTGCCGATGTTTCCGATAGTATCTTTCAAATAGATACGCCACAGATCCGCTGAGAGAGAAAGCCCCTCAATATAATGAGGATCATAGACAAATCCCCACGAAATAGACCGTCCATGCTCAGGCTTTAAAGAACTATTGCTCCCGTAAAGCGAACGGGTTTGAGATTGCCCCTGAACAAATCCTGGAGAAGCACCAGCACAAGCCGGATTGCCTGCTGCATAACCTGCACCAGAGCAAGGATCCTTATACGTATCAGAGCTCGGCGTAACCCCACCAAACAGATCACTGATCGTCGGCGCGCGGAAGACTTGATCAACCGTGCCGCGAATCAAAAGGTCATCAACAGGCCTATATTCAAATCCTACTCGACCATTCTTGGTTGAGCCCGCCTTGGAGAACTTCGAATAACGCCCACCAAGAGTAATATTCATAGATTTGACAAAAGGCTGGTCAGCAAGCAGAGGAACAAAAAGCTCTCCATACAGTTCTTTGACATTGGTGCTACCAGACTGAGCAGCCCTGCAAGCATCGGTACTTGTCAAACAAGTGCCGGCTTCCGGATCAGTAATCAACGAAACAAAATCCGGAGTCAATGAGGAGGTATCTTTCCGGTATTCTGCCCCTATCGAAGCACTGACCGCCCCGGCCGGCAAATTGAAAAGTTCACCATTGGCTGTAGCATAGGCCGTCTTTTCACTCGCATAACTTTGACTGGATGGCGTTACCCGAAGTTTGGCAAGCGCGTCGGCCGAAGTCTGTGGATTAAACAAATTGACCGGCACACAGTTGGATATTGGGTTGCTTGGTGTACCACAAGTGGGCACTCCATTATCATAAAAAGATGGACCAACCGCCTGCGCCAGACCTGCGTTATAATAATACCCTGTGAAGGACGATTTCTGCGTGGTACGTGCCCATACCACGCCGGCATCCCACTGCCATGTGGACTGTCCGAACTGGCCTCGGAAACCCATGTTCATCTGATCTGCTTGGGTACTATATTTTCCAAGTCGATCGCCGCCCACGACATCACGCCAGCCGCCAGAACTTATGTCTACCCCGAAAGGATTATAAATGCTGTTTTTCGAGAGAGGCGCGCCAATCTCAGTAAACAACAATGGCAACGGCGCAAGCTCATAGTTTGAACGGGTTTTTTGGGTAAAACCTGTAAAATACGCCTGCACCTTGTCGCTAAAATCATAATTGCCATTGACAAAAATGCCACCACGCTCGGCTGGCGTCATCTCCAGGTTATAAGGCGCGTAATTATACGTATCATTCCCAGGACCCGAACCCTTGTAACAGCGGAAATCCGATGGGCTAGTACCTGGCCGCCCATCAATACGAGTCAGCTTACTGCAATTGAAACCAAGCGCAGCCGCCACACCTGGGGGAAGGTCGTAACGCCCTCCGGGTATATTTGAAGAACCCTGCGCAAAAATATCGCCAAAATCATTATAAAGAGCCACCTTTGAAAAATCGCGCCGTCCAGCACTTATGGCGTCCTGCTTGTTATAATTCACGCCAACCGAAATATTTCCTTTTTCACCATTCTGACCAAAAACCGCCGAAAATCCACGTCGTTTACCATCCCCCCCATGATCGGACAATCCATAGTCAACGTTGAATTGCGCCCCTTGAAAATTCTTGCGGGTTATAAAATTGACCACGCCACCGATCGCGTCGGAGCCGTAGATCGTAGAGGCACCGTCTTTCAAGACTTCAACTCTCTCGATCATGGCAAGTGGAATGGAATTCAGATCTTGATAAGCCAAGCGATGGCCATCAAGCAAGAGCAGTGTACGCTGCGAACCCAAGCCACGAAGTGAAACGGTCGATGCACCGTCTCCACCACCATTATTAACCGTCGGATTGGTCGCGGCACCAGCAATTTCCGGTAGCTGCTGAACCAAATCGCCGAGCGTCACTTTGCCGGTACGCTCGATTTGCGCACGATCGATAGTAACAACCGGGTTAACGGTTTCAACGTCGACACGGCGAATGCGCGAACCAGTGACCGTCACTGCCTCCAGCTGCTTCGCCTGTTTGCTATCTGGAGCGGCTTGACCGCCACCTTGTGCAGCCGACTGAGTGGTTGCCGTGTCACCCGCCGGATTGGCATCCTGCGCATAAGCGGTGGCAACGAAACCCGCCCCCATTACAAAAGCGGCGCGAATGGCCAGTCCAAGTCGATTTTTGTAGACTTTCATGTGAGCTCCCCTATTTTTGACGGAAAGTCATTGGCCGAAGCCAGATAACGCCGAACCTGCTGAACCACCCAGTTGTCGAGCTGGGGTGACCCAAGTATTACGTTTTTGTGATGACGGAACAAGCGTGCCCGCAGCCAACGTCCCATCAATCCATCCGCCCGCCCTGGAAGCGATATCCAACGCCCGGCTCGGTCTTGAGCCACCGCGGCGCGGCCGGATCATCGCCGAGCTTCTGGCGCAGCTTGCCGACCACGATGCGCAGGTAATGGGTATCGTGCACGTGGCTCGGTCCCCAGATCTCGCGCAGCAGTTGCTGCTGCGTCACCACCCGGCCGGCGTGGCGCAGCAGCAGGGCAAGCACGGCGTATTCCTTGCGCGTGAGCGCGACCGGCGCACCGTCGAGCCACACCTCGCGACGGGCCTGATCGATGACCAATCGACCGTCGTCGTAACGTGGCGGCGCAGCGCCGGCGGGCGCGACGCGGTCGCGCAGCAGCGCGCGCAGACGCGCCATCAGTTCCTGGATACCGAACGGCTTGGTCACGTAGTCGTTGGCGCCGCCGTCCAGCGCGCGTACCTTCTCGTCCTCGGCGTCGCGCACCGACAGCATCAGCACCGGCACCTGGCTCCACTGGCGCAGCTCGGCCAGCACCTCGTGGCCCTCGCGGTCGGGCAGGCCGATGTCGAGGATCACCAGGTCCGGCGAGCGCGTGGCGGCCAGCGCCAGGCCCGCGGCGGCATCGGCCGCGAGCAGCACCTCGTAGCCTTCCGCGCGCAGGCCGATGTCGAGGAAGCGGCGGATCTGCGCCTCGTCGTCGATGACCAGCACGCGCGGGACAGGAGCGTTCATGGGGCCGAATCGGGCGGCGGCGGCAGCGGCAGGGCGATGCGAATGGTGGTGCCTCCGCCGGCGCGGGGCAAGGCCTCCACACTGCCGCCGTGCGCACCGATCATGCCGCGGCAGATCGCCAGCCCCAGCCCGGTGCCCTGCGGCGAGCGGTCGCCGCGCGACACCGAGTAGAACATGTCGAAGATGCGCGCGCGCTCCTCCTCCGGGATGCCGGGGCCGCGGTCGCCCACCTCGATCAGCAGCCGCTCGCCCACCACGCGCGCCTCCACGTGCACGGCCTGGTCCGGCGGGGAGAAGCGCGCGGCGTTCTCCAGGATGTTGAACAGCGCCTGCTCGATCAATGCGGGGTGCACGTAGAGCAGCACGGTGTCGGCCGGCAGCGCCATGTCCACGCGCAGCTCGGGGAACAGCCGGCGCAGGCGCGCCACGGCGGCGGCGGCGATCTCGGCCACGTCCACCCAGTCGCGGTTGAGCTTGAGCGTGCCGTGACCGAGCCGGGTCATGTCGAGCAGGTTCTGGATGTAGCGGTCCAGCCGCTGGCCCTCGCCCAGGATGGCTTCCAGCAGCTGGGCGCGCTCCTCCGCCGGCAGCTGCCCGCCGTAGCTGGCCAGCGTGCCGGCCGCGCCGATCATCGAGGCCAGCGGCGAACGCAGGTCGTGCGAGACCGAGGACAGCAGTGCGCTGCGCAGCCGCTCGGTCTCGCCCTGCACGCGCGCGCTCTCCAGCTCCTCCGCCAGCCGCGCCCGCTCCAGCGCCAGACCGATGTCCTGCGCCATCGCCAGCGCCAGGCCGCGGCGGTCGGCGTCGGGCTCGCCCTCCTCCGCGCCGAAGCGCAGTGCGGCGGCGCCGAGCGGGTTGTCGTCGCTGCCCAGCGGCAGGGTCCAGCAGCCGGCGGCGTTGAGGGTGTCGGTGTAGCGGCCGGCGGGCTCCGCGTGGCGGTCGCTCCAGTCGGCGGCGGCCACGTCCTGCGCGCTCAGCGCCAGGCCGCGCGGCCAGGTCGAGAGCACCCGCATCGTCCTGTCCGCGTCGCGGCCCAGGATCGCCGCCTGCGCGCCCAGCGCCTGCGCCAGCGCCTGCGCGCCCACGTCGCGCACGCCCTCGGCGTCGGCGCTGGCGGCCAGCCGCTGCCCCAGCGCCAGCAGCGCCCGCGCGCGCGTCTGCGCGCCGCGCAGCGATTCCACCTGGGTGGCCAGGCGGGTCGCCATGCGGCTGCACACCAGCGCCACCACCAGGAACAGCAGCACCGCCAGCACGTCGTCCACGTTGGCGATGGCGAGCGTGTAGCGCGGCGGCGCGAAGAAGAAGTTGTAGCCGAGGAAGCACAGCACGGCCGTATAGACGGCCACGAGCATGCGCGTGCGCGAGGCCACCGCCAGCACGGCGGTGAGGAAGATCAGCGCGAGGTTGGCCACCGACAGGTAGCGGTCGGCCAGGAACGCCAGGCCGAAGGCCGCCAGCGTGGCCAGCGTGGCGAAGGCGTACTCGCGGCGCGTGCCGCGGCCGCCGGGCAGCTGCAGGCGCCGCCGCGCCCGCGCGCGCTCGGCCGGAGTGGCGATGATCGCCAGCTCCAGGTGCGCGCCGCGGCGCAGCAGCTGCTGGGTGAGCGACAGGCCCAGCATGCGCGCCAGCGGCCGCTCGCGCGTGCGTCCCAGGATGATCTGCCCCACGCCCTCGCGGTCGGCGTGCGCCAGCAGCTCGTCGGCGACCGCCGGCCCGCGCAGGATCACCGCGTCGCCGCCGAGCCGGCGCGCTAGCCGCATCGCCGCGTCGACGCGCTCGCGGCGGGCCGGCTCGACCGCGCCGCCGGTGTCGACGAAGGCCACGCTCCACGGCGCGCCGCGCCTCTCGGCGATGCGCCGCGCCACGCGCACCAGGTACTCGCTCTGCGCGTGGCCGTCGATCGCGGCCAGCACGCGCCGGCGCACCGGCATGGCGCCGCCGCGCGCCAGCATGTGCTCGCGCAGGTCGCTCTCCACGTGGCTGGCGATCGTCTCCACCGCCAGCTCGCGCAGCGCGGCGAGGTTGGTGGGCGAGAAGAAGGCGTCCAGCGCCGCCGCCGCGGTCTCGGGCACGTACACCTTGCCCTGCTTGAGCCGCTCGATCAGCTCGCGCGGCGGCAGGTCCACCAGCACGATGTCGCGGGCGCGATCGAGGAAGGCATCCGGCACCGTCTCGCGCACGGTGATGCCGGTGATGCGACGCACCTGATCGTTGAGGCTTTCCAGGTGCTGCACGTTGAGCGTGGTGTAGACCTCGATGCCAGCATCGAGCAGTTCGGCCACGTCCTGCCAGCGCCGCTCGTGACGGCTGCCCGGCAGGTTGCGATGCGCCAGTTCGTCGACCAGCAGCACCGCCGGCCGGCGCGCCAGCGCGGCGTCGAGGTCGAATTCCTCGAAATCGCGATCGCGATGACGCACGCGGCGACGCGGCAACACCTCCAGGTCTTCGAGCAGGGCAGCGGTCTCGGTGCGACCGTGCGTTTCCACCACGCCCGCCACCACATCCACGCCCTGACGCTTCAATTCGCGCGCGGCCGACAGCATCGCGTAGGTCTTGCCCACGCCGGGCGCGGCGCCCAGAAAGACCTTCAGCCGACGCTGTTCCTCCTGCGCGGCGTCGAGCAGAGCATCCGCGCGGACCTGGCGATCGTCGTTCATGCGCGCTCGTTGCGGTGAGGAATCCTACGTTAGCGCTTTGACAGGGCATCCAGCGCGAGGTTGAGTTTCAGCACGTTGACGCGCGGCTCGCCGAGCACGCCGAACTGACGGCCGCTCGTGTGCTCGCGGATCAGTGACTCGACCCGGGCCTGCGTCAAACCGCGGACACGCGCCACACGCGCGGACTGGTAATACGCGGCGGACGGGCTGATTTCCGGATCGAGGCCGCTGCCGGAGGCGGTGACCAGGTCCACCGGGATCGGCGCATGATTGCCGGGATCGGCCGTTCGCAGCGCGGCGATGCGCTGCTTCACCGCGTCGGCCAGTGCCGGGTTGCTCGGCCCGAGGTTGGAACCGCCCGAGGCCACGGCGTTGTTCGCCATCGGGCTGGTAGCCGAAGGCCGCCCCCAGAAATACCCGGGATCGGTGAATGACTGGCCGATCAGCGCCGAGCCGGTCGGCCGGCCCTCGCGCATCACCAGACTGCCGGCCGCCTGCGTCGGAAACAACGCCGCCGCCAGTCCGGTGACGAGCAGCGGATAGGCCAGCCCGGTGATGACGCTCATCGCCAGCAGCATGGACAACGATTGACGCAGCAGCCTGTACATTTCGCACCTCGATGTTCACGAAAAAACGTAGCGGCCGCACTGACCGCTGCGCATTGCCGGACGCTAGAAAGTCCCTTGCACCATCACGAAGCCGCGCGTGCCGCCGACGTCGCGGGTATCGCCGGCATCCTGGAAACTCACCGTGTCGTTGTAGAAACCCGTGTTGGTGGCATGGGTGACACCCAGGCTCAGCGACCAGTGCGCGACGAACTGGTATTTGAGCGTGGCGCCGAAATCGTTGTAGCTCGGATTGCGCGCGCCGCCGGACGTCGGCGTGACCAGCTTGGTGGAGTAATCGGTGTGAGCGGCGTGCAGACCGAGCGTCCACTCCGGATCGAGCGGGAAACTGGCGTCGATCTGGTAGTACTCGGTGCCGCGCGAATCGTCGCGATAACCCTGTTCGGTATCGACGCCGAAATAATCGGTAAGCGCGCGGTTGTACTTCACGGTGAACTGCTTCCAGGTGAGCGCGAACTGGGCCTCGACGGTGTTGAAGTTGCGCGAGGGCAGCCCGGCTTCGTCCAGATTGCCGCCGGGATAGAAGTAGCCGTAGACGCCGGCCCGCCACGACCAATCGGTGGCGAAGCTGCGGCCATAGTTGGCGTACAAGTCCCATTCCATGGACGCGCCGGGATAGGTCTTGTCGCTGATGCTGGACGCCCAGGTGCCGGCGGCGAAGCCGTTGGCGGCGGTGTAGTCGGCGCCGCCCTGGATCGCCGGATGTCCCCAGCTCTGGGTGAGCCCGCGGAACACGTAGTCGCTGACCACAGCGACGTTGCCGGTGACCGGAGTCGGGGCATCTTCGGCCCTCAAGGCGGGACTTGCCGTCAGCAAAAGCAGGCTGCCGGCAAGCACGGATCGAAGCAAACTGACTGATACGGTCTTGTGCATGGTGATCCCCTCGCATGGCGTTACGGTGGTTGGATTGCGCGACGACGCGTCGACGCATGGATGCTGCGTCGCAACATCCGGCTCCACAGTAACAGCACTTGCCGTCGGCTGTCCGGATGTCCAGACGGCCGTAGCGCAATCGTCCGGTACGCGCCTTGGCGAAGACGCAAACCCTGCGTGGTGCGTCTTCATGAAAGCCCCAGCATGACCAGCAGCAGGTCGATCGCCTTGATGCCCGCGAACGGCACGGCAATGCCGCCCAGGCCGTAGACCAGCAGGTTGCGGCGCAGCAGCGCGCCGGCGCCGAGCGCGCGGTACTTCACGCCCCGCAACGCCAGCGGAATCAACGCGATGATGATCAGCGCGTTGAAGATCACCGCCGACAGGATCGCGCTCTGCGGCGTGGCCAGATGCATCACGTTGAGTGCGTTCAGCGCCGGATAGGTGCTGGCGAAGGCCGCCGGGATGATCGCGAAATACTTGGCGATGTCGTTGGCGATCGAGAAAGTGGTCAGCGCGCCGCGGGTGATCAACATCTGCTTGCCGATCTCGACCACCTCGATCAGCTTGGTCGGATTGGAGTCGAGATCGACCATGTTGCCGGCTTCCCTCGCCGCCTGCGTGCCGGTGTTCATCGCCACCGCCACGTCGGCCTGGGCCAGCGCGGGCGCATCGTTGGTGCCGTCGCCGCACATGGCCACCAGCCGGTTTTCGGCCTGGATGTCGCGGATCAGCTTGAGCTTGGTCTCCGGCGTGGCCTCGGCGAGGAAGTCGTCCACGCCGGCTTCGGCCGCGATGGCCGCCGCGGTGAGCGGGTTGTCGCCGGTGATCATCACCGTCCTGATGCCCATCCGGCGCATCTGCGCGAAGCGTTCCTTGATGCCGCTCTTGACGATGTCCTTCAACTCGATCACGCCCAGCGCCGTCGCGTCATCGGCTACCACCAGCGGTGTGGCGCCGCGCCGGGCGACCTCTTCGGCGGCCTGCCTGACCGCAGGCGGCAGATACGCGCCGGCGGCGGCCAGATGACGTTCCACCGCATCCAGCGCGCCCTTGCGGATGCGCCGCGTATCGAGATCCACGCCGCTCATGCGGGTCTGCGCGCTGAACGGCACGAACTGCGCGTGCACGGCTTCCGGTGCCGGTTCATGCAGGCCGAAACGCTCTTGGGCCAGAGCCACGATGCTGCGGCCTTCCGGTGTCTCGTCGGCCAGCGAGGCGAGCTGCGCGACCTCGGCCAGCCGGCGCTCGTCCACGCCAGGCGCGGCATGAAAGGCCACCGCCTGGCGATTGCCGAGCGTGATCGTGCCGGTCTTGTCCAAGAGCAGCACGTCCACGTCGCCGGCCGCCTCGACCGCGCGGCCGGAGGTGGCGATCACGTTGGCGCGGATCATCCGGTCCATGCCGGCGATGCCGATCGCCGACAGCAGCGCGCCGATGGTGGTCGGGATCAGGCACACCAGCAGGGCGACCAGCACGGTCAGCGTGATTGGCCGGCCGTGGCCGGAAGCCTGCACGCTGTAGATCGAGTACGGCAGCAACGTGGCGCAGGCGAGCAGGAAGATCAGCGTGAACTTGGCGAGCAGGATGGTCAGCGCGATCTCGTTCGGCGTCTTGCGCCGCGCGGCGCCCTCCACCATCGCGATCATGCGGTCGAGGAAGCTCTCGCCAGGGTTGCGGGTGATGCGCACCACCAGCCAGTCCGACAGCAGCTTGGTGCCGCCGGTGACCGCGCTCAGGTCGCCGCCGGATTCGCGGATCACCGGCGCGGACTCGCCGGTGATCGCGCTCTCGTCCACGCTGGCGACGCCTTCCACCGCCTCGCCGTCGCCGGGAATCGGATCGCCCGCCTCGACCAGCACGAAATCTCCCGCGCGCAGTTCGCCCGAGGGCGTGAAAGTGATGGCGGCGCGGTGATCGGCGGCAGCCAGTTTCTTGGCGATCACGTCCTTGCGCGAGCTGCGCAACGCGGCGGCTTGCGCCTTGCCGCGGCCTTCGGCGAGCGCCTCGGCGAAATTGGCGAACAGCAGGGTGAACCACAGCCACGCGCTGATCCAGAAGATGAAACCGACCGGCGCCTCGCCGTGGCCGGCGAGCGCCTGCACCCACAGCAGCGTGGTCAGCACGCTGCACACGAACACGACGAACATCACCGGATTGCGGAACTGCACGCGCGGCGACAGCTTGCGGAACGCATCGGCCGCGGCCTTGAGCGCGAGCGTGCGGTCGAAGCCGCTTGCGGCATGGGTATGCGTATTCATCGATCAATGTCCCGCCATCAGGTATTCGGCGATCGGCCCGAGCGCGAGCGCCGGCAGGAAGGTCAGTGCGCCGACCACGATCACCACGCAGGTCAGCAGCACCACGAACAGCGGCGTGTGCGTGGGCAAGGTGCCGGCCGAAACCGGCACGCGCCCCTTGCCGGCCAGCGAACCGGCCATGGCCAGCATCGCGATGGCCAGCGGGAAGCGCGCGAGGAACATGCACACGCCCAGCAGCACGTTCCAGAACGGCGTGTTCGCCGAGAGTCCGCCGAAGGCGCTGCCGTTGTTGTTGGAGGCCGAGCTCACCGCGTAGAGCACCTCGCTGAAGCCGTGCGCGCCGGGGTTGGCGATACCGGCCACACCGGCCGGCGCCAGCACGGCGATCGCGGTGCCGATCACCACCAGCGCGCATGGCAGCAGCACCGCCAGACTCGCCATCTTCATCTCGTGCGCCTCGAGCTTCTTGCCCAGGTATTCGGGCGTGCGGCCCACCATCAGGCCGGCGATGAACACCGCCACCACGGCGAAGGCCAGCATGCCGTACAGGCCCGAACCAACGCCGCCGAACACCACCTCGCCGAGCTGCATCAGCCACATCGGCACCAGGCCGCCGAGCGGCGTCAGCGAGTCGTGCATCGCGTTCACCGCGCCGCAGGAAGCGGCCGTGGTGATCGTGGCGAACAGGCCGGAAGAGGCGATGCCGAAGCGCGTTTCCTTGCCCTCCATGTTGCCGCCGGCCTGCAGCGCGGAAGCCTGCTGATCCACCGCCAGCCCGTGCAGCGCCGGGTTGCCGGCCTGCTCGGCCGCGACCGCGCCGATCGCCAGCGGCACGAAGATCACCAGCATGACGGCGAGAATCGCCCAGCCCTGCCGACGATCGCCGACCATCTGGCCGAAGGCGAGGCACAGCCCGCCGGGAATCAGGAAGATCGCCAGCATCTCGACGAAGTTGGAAAGCGGCGTCGGGTTTTCGAACGGATGCGCGGAGTTGGCGTTGAAGAAACCGCCGCCGTTGGTGCCCAGGTGCTTGATCGCGATCTGCGAGGCCGCTGGTCCCATCGGCAGGGTCTGCGTGGTCACCGCGATCTCGCGCGTCAGTGCGTGGCCGGCTGCATCCTGGCGCGCGTTGCCGGCGGCGTCCTTGAGCGTCTCGGTGTAGCTGGTGGCCTGTACCACCGGCACGTCCACGTAGGGTTTGAAGTTCTGCACCACGCCCTGCGACACCAGCACCAGCGCCATCAGCAGCGACAGCGGCAGCAGCACGTACAGCGTGCCGCGGGTGAGATCCACCCAGAAGTTGCCCAGGCCCCGGGCGCTGCGGCGGACGAAACCGCGCACGACCGCCACCAGTACCGCGATGCCGGTGGCGGCGGAGAGGAAGTTCTGCACCGCCAGCCCCAGCATCTGGGTGAGATAGCTCATCGTCGACTCGCCGGCGTAGCCCTGCCAGTTGGTATTCGTGGCGAAACTGATCGCGGTGTTCATCGCCGAGTCGGGTGCCACCGCGCCGAAATGCTGCGGGTTCAGCGGCAGCCACTGCTGCACGCGCTGCAGTAGATAAACGGCCAGCAGACCCAGTACGTTGAACGCGAGCATGGCCAGCGCGTAGCGCTTCCAGCCCATGTCCTCGGCGGGGTCGATGCCGCACAGGCGGTAGAGGCCACGCTCGATCGGCGCGCCCCAACGGGTGACGCGACTGCCAGGCGCATCGGCGAACACCCGCGCCATGTACCCGCCCATCGGCCTCACCAGCGCGAGCAGCACGGCCAGGAACAGGCCGATCTGGAGATAGTCGTTGGCAGTCATTCGAACCACTCCGGCTTGAGCAACGCCACGCACAGGTAGCCCGTGAGCGCCACGGCGATGACGATAGCCGCCGCATACATCAGGGTCATGGGATGTTTCCTCCGGAACTCAGCAACGACCGAGCCGCTCGCAGAGCCGCAGAAAGCCGTACGTCGCGGCCACCAGCACGACGGCGAAGAGCAGATAGACGAAATCCATCGAAATGCACGCCTTGCGATGACGACGGCGCGCACTCTAGGCGTCGGCGCATAAGAAAGGGGTAGCGCGAAGCCGCCCGGGCATATAAAAGCCGTAAAAAAATCGCGGCTTGCGCAGCGCGATCTCGCCAGGCACAAGTCCCGGAGGGCCCACTCCCATGCTTGCACCGATGCTGATCTACGTGG
The DNA here is from genome assembly GCF_003967035.1 of Aerosticca soli. Lineage (GTDB taxonomy): Bacteria > Pseudomonadota > Gammaproteobacteria > Xanthomonadales > Rhodanobacteraceae > Aerosticca > Aerosticca soli. Next base: position 2,320,013 of record NZ_AP018560.1, read on the forward strand.
GCGGGCTGTTGAGCCTGGCGTGCCCTGGCCTCTGGCTGCTGTTGCCGTTCTTTGGCCTCGCCGGCACGCAGACGACCTTCCCGCGGCGAGGCATGCCGATGCTGGCCGGCATGACGATCACCGCAACGGCCATGCTGTATGCCGGGAGCCGCGATGGCGCCTGGCTGCCGCGCATCGGCCTGCCCCTACGGGCGTTCGCGCTGATCGCGCTGGCAGGGACCGCCCTGCGCAGACTGGCAGCGCGCGAACCGTCGCCGCTCGCCGCGCATCGCACCGGGGGCCCGGGCCGCCGGGCGCTGGCGCTCGGCGCGGCGATGGGCCTGGCATGGCTGCCCGATGCCAGCCCCATGGCCGATCTGATCCGGACCAGCGCGGCGCACGAGGAATCCGCTCCGGTCGCGATCATGATCCTGCTCACCTACGTCCTCGGCGCCGCCAGCGTGCTCGTGCTGGCCGGCGAGCTGCTGGTCGGGATCGCCACGGCGATACGACCGTCGGCGCGGCTGCGTCGCCTCGGCGGCGCACTCGCGCTGGCTGCCGCCATGCTCCTCGTCCTGCGCCCGCCGCAAGGCACGGCATCCGGCGAAAGCGCGCTCGAAAGGCGGCTCGTGGACGTGCTGCAGGCCCAGTCCGCCCAGGCCGCGGAACTGCCCTCACGCGCCGCGATGCCGTCGCTGGACGGTGCCACGGCCTGGCTCAACAGCCCGCCGCTCGACCGCACCATGCTGCGCGGCAAGGTGGTGCTGGTCGACTTCTGGACCTACTCGTGCATCAACTGCCTGCGTGCACTGCCCTACGTGCGCGCCTGGTACGACAAGTACAAGGATCATGGTCTGGTGGTGATCGGCGTGCACGCGCCGGAGTTCGACTTCGAAAAGGACCCGGCCCATGTCCGCCGCGCGGTGCGTGAGCTTGGCATCACCTATCCGGTGGCCATCGACGACGACTATGCGATCTGGAACGGCTTCGGCAATCAGTACTGGCCCGCGCACTATTTCATCGACGCCCAGGGCATCGTCCGCGGCCGCCACTATGGCGAGGGCGACTACGCCCGCAGCGAGGACACCCTGCGCGCGCTCCTGACCGAGGCCGGACGGCGTGATCTGCCGGCCGGTTACGTCCAGCCGCGCGCGCAAGGCGCACAGGCGCCCGACTCGCAGACGCCGGCGCGCTCGCCGGAAACCTATCTGGGCCACGCCCGCGCCGAGCGGTTTGCCGGCGGCCGCCTGCTGCGCGACGAGACTGGGGATTACCACCCGCCCGCACGGCTGGCCGTCGACGAATGGGCGCTGGCCGGGCGCTGGCGGGTCGGCGCCCAATCCGTGACCGCGTTGGCGGCGAACGACCGCATTCTGTACCGCTTCCGTGGCCGCGATCTCCACCTCGTGCTGGCACCGATGGCGGACGGCCGCGCAGTGCGTTTTCGCATCACCCTCGATGGCAAGCCGCCGGCCGCCGACCATGGCGTCGACGTCGATGCCGACGGCAACGGCACGGTGACCACGCAACGCCTTTACCAGCTCGTGCGCCAGCATGAGGGCAATGGCGAGCGCGAGTTCGCGATCGAATTCCTCGATCCCGGCGTACGCGCCTACGCCTTCACCTTCGGCTGACGAGCGGGCACCGCTCGGCGCGACGGCAGCGCGGCGCCGCGCTGCTGCACGACCACCGGCGGTCGGCCGCATCCGGCCCGCGGCGCGGCGGCCTGCGCGATGGCATGCCAGCCGAGCGACGACGTGCCGCAAGGACGGTGGCTCAAGCGCCCGCGCGGGTCCGGTACGGCGCGAGCAGCGCCGGTTCGTCGCTGAGCCCGGCCGGCAGCAGATAGCGCGGTTCGCGCCCCTGGGCGATGAGTTCGCGCACGCGGGTGGCGGAGATTTCGAGCGGCGTGACCGGCAGCGCGAGCACGCGGCCGGCAGGCTCGCGGCGCAGGAGCGCAGGATCGTCGACCCGGCGCCGCGCCACCGTCTCGCGCAACGCCTGCGGGCAGCCGGGCTCGGTGCCCGGCCGCGTCAGCACGCCGATGTGCGCGAGCGCGAAGAGTTTCTGCCAGCGATGCCAGCTCGTCAGGCCGGCGAAGGCGTCCTCGCCGAGCAGCAGCACCAAAGGCCGCGTGCCCTGCTCCGCACGCAGGTCGAGCAGGGTGTCGACGGTGTAGGACGGCCCGGCGCGATCGAGCTCGCGGGTGTCCAGGACCAGCCGCGACTGGCCGCGCAGCGCAATGCGCAGCATGGCCGCGCGGGTGGCCGCGTCGGCTACCGGCGGCGGCCGGTGCGGCGGCTGGCGGGCGGGCAGCAGGCGCACCTCGGCATCGAGCAGCTCGGCCGCCTCCCAGGCGGCATTCAAGTGCCCCAGATGGACCGGATCGAAGGTGCCGCCGAGGATCGCGAGCGGCCGGTCGTTCATAACAGCACGGCCGCGCGCGGCACGGCGATGGCGGCGAGGAGACGTTCGGCTTCGCGCCAGGCATCGCCGGTCGCGCGCCCCTTGGCGATGCAGTCGATGCGCGCGGCTTGTGCCAGACAGGCCTGCCAGTGTTCGCGCGGGGCGCGGCGCAGCGCCTTGCGGAACAGCTGTTCGCGCGCCGGCCACAGCCGTTCGGCGCGGGCCTGGGCGGCGAAGTCGCGCGCCTCGGCCAGCCGCAAAAGGAGCTGCAGCTGGTTGACCAGCCAGCCCATCAGCGCGATCAGCTCCTCGCCCTCATCGCGCAGCCCGGCCAGGATGTGCAGCGCCCGCGCGCCCTCGCCGGCAAAGGCTGCATCGGCGAGCTTGAAGACGTCGTAGCGTGCGCTGTCGGCGATCAGCGCTTCCATCTGCGCGGCGTCGATGGGCGCGCCGGCGCGATCGGCGGACGGCACCAGTACGGCGAGCTTGGCGATCTCCTGCGCCGCGGCGAGCAGGTTGCCCTCCATCCGCTCGGCGAGCAGCGCCAGGGCCTCACCGGTGGCGGTGAGGCCGTGCGCGGCCAGCCGCTCGCCGAGCCAGGCTTCCCACTCCTGCGGTCGCGGCGCGTTGAACACCACCATCACGCCGGTCTCGTCGAGCTTCCGGGTCCATGCGCCCTCGTGCTTGCCGCTCCACTCGGTGGCAGTGATCAGCAGCACGGTGTCCGGCGGCGGACTGGCGCAGAACTCGGCGATGGCCTTGGCGCCCTCGACACCGGGACGTCCGCCGGGCAGGCGCAGGTCGAGCAGTCGGCGGCTGGAAAACAGCGATAAGCCCGCCGCCGCACGGGCGAGCCCGTCCCAGTCGAAGGAGGGCCCGGCGTCGAGCACCTCGCGCTCGGCATAACCCAGTCGACGCGCCTGCGCGCGCAGCGCATCGGCCGCCTCCAGCACCAGGAGTTCCTCACCGGCCAGCAGATAGACCGGCGCCAGACGGTCGCCGGCCAGGGCCTTGCGCCACTGGGCAGGACCAAGCGGCATGGGGTCAGCGCCGCAGGTCCGCCGACGCCGCGGCAGGCGCGGCCTCTGCGCCCTGCAGGTGCCGTCCGGCCGCCTGCAGACGGAACAGGATGGACTGCACCATGTCGTCGTTGAGGCTGCGCTGCAGTTCCTCGACCTGGGTGTCGGTACCGACGGTGTTGGTGGCGTCGTAGGTGAATTCGCGCGACATGTCGATGCGCTGGGTCGGTACCAGCACCTGGCCGTGGCCGTCCTCCAGCGCGAACTCGACGTGGTAGTGCACCGCGTATTCGGTGATGCGCGCGGTGCCGCTGACGGTCAACGTGTCGGTGTTGAACTGCGCCACCGGGATCTTGAGCTCGGCGATGCCGGGGCCGGCATGGTCTTCCAGAACGACGCCGGCATGTTCCAGCGCGCGGGCGAGGTTGCGCTGCAGACCATTGCCGCCGTTGACGTCCAGATGCATGCGCTGCATCGACGGCGGCAGCGCCACGCTCTGGCGCAGATGGAAGCCGCAGCCGACGAGCGCGAGCAGGCCGAGCAGCAGGACCGCCTTGGTGGGGGCTTTCATGAGGTTCATCCTGCGACGATGTTGACGATCTTGCCGGGGACCACGATCACCTTGCGCACGCTGGCGCCGGCCAGGAAGGCCTGCACGTTGGGTTGCGCCAGCGCCGCCGCCTCGATGGTTTCGCGGCCGGCGTCTGCGGCCACCTCGATGGTGCCGCGCAGCTTGCCGTTGACCTGCACCGCTAGCGTCACCGTATCGCGCGCCAGGGCGGCGACGTCCACCCGCGGCCAGGGCTGATCCTCCAGCACGCACTCGGCGTGGCCGAGCACCTGCCACAGCCGATGGCAGACGTGCGGCACGACCGGGTTCAGCAGCAGCACCATCGCCTCCAGCACCTCGTGGCGCACGGCGCGGCCCTGCTCGCTCATGTCGGTGAACTTGCTCACCGCATTGAGCAGTTCCATCAGCGCGGCGATCGCGGTGTTGAAGGCGTGGCGGCGGCCGTAGTCGTCGGTGACCTTCTGGATGGTCTCGTGCAGCTGGCGGCGCAGCGCCTTCTGCGCGGCGTCGAGCCGCGCCGGATCGACGGCCGGATGGTCCGGCTGCGCGGCATGTTCGGTGACCTCGCGCCAGAACCGGCGCAGGAAACGCGCCATGCCTTCCACGCCCGCCTCGTTCCATTCCAGCGACTGCTCCGGCGGCGCGGCGAACATGGAGAACAGGCGCACCGTGTCGGCGCCGTACTTGGCCACCATCGACTGCGGATCGACGCCGTTGTTCTTCGACTTGGACATCTTCTCGATGCCGCCGATCATCACCGGCTGGCCGTCGGCCTTGAGCACCGCGCCGATCACCCGGCCGCGCTCGTCGCGGCGGATTTCCACGTCCGCCGGATTGATCCATTCCTTCGAGCCGTCGGCGTTCTCGCGGTAGAAGGTCTCGGCGATCACCATGCCCTGGCACAGCAGGTTGGTCGCCGGCTCGTCCGAGTGCACCAGGCCCTCATCGCGCATCAGCTTGTGATAGAAGCGGAAATACAAGAGGTGCAGGATGGCGTGCTCGATGCCGCCGATGTACTGGTCCACCGGCAGCCAGTAATCGGCCCGCGCATCGACCATGACCGGCGCATCGGGGCTGGTGTAGCGGGCGTAGTACCAGCTCGACTCCATGAAGGTGTCGAAGGTGTCGGTCTCGCGCTCGGCCGCGCCGCCGCAGGCCGGACACGTGGTCTTGCGCCATTCGGGATCGGTCTTGAGCGGCGAGCGCACGCCGGAGAACTCGACGTCCTCGGGTAGCACCACCGGCAGCTGGTCTTCCGGCACCGGCACGTCGCCGCAATGCGGGCAGCGGATCACCGGGATCGGGCAGCCCCAGTAGCGCTGGCGGCTCACGCCCCAGTCGCGCAAGCGGTAGTTGACCCGGCGCCGGCCCGCGCCCTTGCCTTCCAGCAGGGCGGCGACCGCGTCGAAGGCCTCGCGGTAGTTCTTGCCGTCGAGCGGACCTGAGTTGACCACTTTTAGGTCGGGGCGGGTCTTGTCCGCATACCAGTCCTGCCAGCGCGTGGGGTCGTAGCTTTCCCCGTCCACGGCGATGACCTGCTTGATCGGCAGGCCATACTTGGTGGCGAACTCGAAGTCGCGCGCGTCGTGGCCGGGCACCGCCATCACCGCGCCGGTGCCATAGCCCATCAACACGAAGTTGGCCACCCAGATCGGCAGTTTCTCGCCGGTCAACGGGTGGATGGCGTAAAGGCCGGTCGGCATGCCGCGCTTTTCCTGCGTCTCCAGCTCGGCCTCGGCGACGCCGCCCTTGCGCAGTTCCTCGAGAAAGGCGGCGAGCCCGGGGTCGCGCTGCGCCGCGCGACGCGCCAGCGGATGCTCGCCGGCGATGGAGATGAAGGTGACGCCCATCAGGGTGTCAGGACGGGTGGTGAACACGGTGAGCGGCGTGGATTCGCCTTCCACCGGGAAGTCGATCTCCAGCCCCTCGCTGCGCCCGATCCAGTTGCGCTGCATGGTCTTGACCGCCTCGGGCCAGCCCGGGAGCTGGTCCAGGCCGTCGAGCAGTTCCTGCGCGTAGTCGGTGATCTTCAGGAACCACTGCGGGATCTCACGTTTTTCCACCAGCGCGCCGGTGCGCCAGCCGCGGCCGTCGATGACCTGCTCGTTGGCGAGCACGGTCTGGTCGACCGGGTCCCAGTTGACCACCGCGTTCTTGCGGTAGGCCAGGCCCTTCTTCATCAAGCGCACGAACATGCGCTGCTCGTGCACGTAGTACTCGGGCCGGCAGGTGGCGAACTCGCGCGACCAGTCGATCGCGTAGCCCAGCGACTTGAGCTGCGCGCGCATGTGCTCGATGTTGGCGTAGGTCCACTTCGCCGGCGCGGTGCGGTTCTTGATGGCGGCGTTCTCGGCCGGCAGGCCGAAGGCGTCCCAGCCCATCGGCTGCAGCACGTTGCGGCCCTGCATGCGCTGGAAGCGGCTGATCACGTCGCCGATGGTGTAGTTGCGCACGTGGCCCATGTGCAGCGCGCCGGAAGGGTACGGCAGCATGGAAAGGCAGTAGAACTTCGGCCGCGCGGCGTCTTCCTTCACTTCGTAGGCGCGCCGCGCCTGCCAGAACCGCTGCGCGGCGGCTTCGACGGCGCCCGGCTCGTAGGCTGCCGCGGCGGTGGCGTTTGCAACGGGAGACTCGGTGTCCTGCATGGAAAATCGCTGCCCTGAAACGGTGGCGCCCGCCGGCCCGTGCCGCGCGGGTCAAGAACCGCGCAGCCTAGCAGAATCGCCCCATTACCCGGGACGCACCGCCGGCCCGGCCGGCGCGGACGGACACGTCGGTGCGCGCCCGGCCAGCAGCGGCCGGGCGGCCGCGGCGATCTGCGTGGCCAGACGGGCCAGCGCGCGCTGGTGCGCGGCCACCAGCGCGGCCGGCTCGGCACTGGCCGCCGGCTCGTCGATGGCGCTCGCGCAGCTGGCGAGCGGCCCGCCGGCGCCCATGCGCACACTCCAGGCCGCGTCGATGCGCACCACCGCGCCCGGCCCCGAGTCGAAACGGCGCAGATCCACCCGCACGCGCAACCGCGGCCGCCCACCGGCCGGTTGGCCACTGGCATCGGCGGCGCCCAGCGCGTCGACCAGATCGAGCGACAACGCACTGCGCAGCTCGTCGGGCAGCGGCGCGATCCAGCGCTCGCCGTCGAGCACGCCAAGGTCGCTGGCGCCGGTGCGCAGCACCAGCTGCGGCCGGTCCACCTGCGCCGGGACGCCGACCGGGGCGAGCTCGAACTCGAACGGCGCGTCGGCGGGCGCGGCACGCGCATCGGCCGGCGGCACCAGCGTGTAGTAGTGCGGCGGCGACGAGGCACAGGCGGCCAGCGCCAGGGCGAGCAGCGGCAGGAGGCGGCGGATCATGGCTTGCGTCCGGGGGAAGGTGGGGCCGGCGGCGGCGGTGCATCCTGGCGCCCGCGCAACAGCGCCTCGGGATGGACGCCGAGATAATCGGTGAGCGCGCGCAGCGAGCGGGCCATGCGTTGCAGCTGCTCCAGGGTATCGCCGAGCTCGCGCTGCAGCGGCGCGTCGGCCGAAAGGGCACCGTTGGCGCTGTGCAGCGTCTGCTGGGCGCCCTCCAAGGTGCGGTTGAGCTGTGGCAACAGCTGTCCGTTGACCTGCTTGAGCGCGCCGTCGAGGCCGGCCAGGCTGTCGTCCAGATGCCGGCCGATGCTGTCGAACGGGATCTTCTGCACCTTGTCGACGATCTGCACCACCTGTTCCTGCAGCTTGTCGAAGCTGCCGGGCGCGGTGGGCAGTTCCAGCGGCTTGGCCCGGGGGTCGAACGTCGCCTTGGGCGCATTCGGCACGAAATCCAGGGCGACGTACATCTGCCCGGTCAGCAGGTTGCCGACCCGCATCTGCGCGCGCAGGCCGTGCGCGACCAGGGTGCCGAGCAGCCCTTCCTCGCCGCCGTGGCTCGCCGCCGCGGCGGCGAGCTTCTCGTAGGCGCGCCCCAGCCGCTGCGGATAGAGCAGCGCGCCGACCAGCGCCGGGAAACGCTGGCGCCCGGCGTCGTAGTCGAGATTGATCGAGACTACCCGGCCGATGTTGACGCCGAGGAACTCCACCGGCGCACCGACGGCCAGGCCGCGCACGGACTGGTCGAAGCGCATGCGCACGTACTGTCCCGGGCCGTCCGGCGGCGCCATCGCCGTGGCGCGGTCGGCGAACAGGGTGAAGCGGGTGTCCTCCGCGGCCGGCGTGGTGTCGTGCGGGCCAGGCGGATCCTGGAAGGCCACGCCGCCGGCGATCACGGTGGCCAGCGACTGGCTGTTGACCTTGAGCCCGTCCGCGCCCAGCGAGACGTCCACGCCGCTCGCATTCCAAAAGCGCGCCGAGCGCGTCACGTAGCGGTCGTTGGGGCCGTCGACGAAAATGCGCAGGGTGACGCCCTTGCCGTCCTCGTCGAGCTGGTAGGAGGACACCCGGCCGACCCGGATGCGGCGGTAATAGACCGGCGAGCCGATGTCCAGCGAGCCCAGGTCGTCGCTGTGCAGGACGAAGCTCTTGCCCGGCGCGCCACGCATCACGGCCGGCGGATTTTCCAGGCCGACGAAGAACGCCTTGCGTTCCTGTGAATCGCCGACATCGGCGCCGATGTAGCTGCCCGAAAGCAGCGTGCCGACGCCGGATACGCCGCCCAGGCCGATGCGCGGACGCTCGACCCAGTAGCGCGTGCCGGCGGTGGCGAAGCTCTCGGCGCTCTTGTTGAGCGCCACCTTGACGATCACCCGCTTGCGGTCCTCGCTGAGATCGACCGCCTCGACCCTGCCGATCACCACGTTCTTGTACTTGACCTCGGTCTTGTCGGCCTCCACGCCCTCGGCGCTGGCGAAGCTGATGCGGATGGTCGGCCCCTGCTGCAGCCAGGCCTTGACCGCCAGTGAAAGGCCGACCAGGGCGGCCAGGGTCGGCACCAGCCAGATCAGCGAGGCGTTCAGGCGCCGCCGCCGCACGGCCGGCTCGGGCAGGTCATCGTAGGGGCCGGGCTTGTGCTCGTCGCTCATGGAGCATCCTTGTCGGTATCCCAAGTCAGGCGGGGATCGAAACTCATCGAGGCCAGCATGGTGAGGATCACCGTGAGGCCGAAGTAAATCACGCCGGGCAGCGGCTCCACCTCGCTGAAGAAACCGAAGCGCACCAGCGCGGTGAGCAGCGAGACCACGAACACGTCCAGCATCGACCAGTAGCCGATCAGGTCGACCAGCCGGTACAGCCGCGCACGCTGCACCTGCGCCCAGCGGCTGCGGCGCTGGGCGCACACCAGCAGCGTGGCAAGCACGACGAACTTGAGCATCGGCACCATGATGCTGGCGGCGAACACAATCACCGCCAGGTCCGGCGAGCCCTTGACCCACAGCTCGACGACGCCGCTCAGGATGGTGTTGTCGTCCACGTCGCCCAGACTGACCGTGCGCATGATCGGCAGCAGGTTGGCCGGTATGTAGAAGATAAAGGCGGCGATCAGGAACGCCCAGCTGCGCGCCAGGCTGCCGGCCTTGCGCCGGCGCAGGACGGCGCCGCAGCGCGGGCAGGCCGCCTGCGCCAGCGGTCCCGGCGCCCGGCAGACCTGGCCGCACACGGTGCAGCCGACCAGGCCGAGCTCGACCGCGCGCGGCGGCGCGCTCATGCCGCCGGCTCCCGGGCCAGCTCCCACAGGCGGCGCAGGTCCACGCCGGAGAACACCGTGATCAGCATCATCAAGGCGACATAGCCGTACAGGCCGGGGTCGGTCGCCACCTCGAAATACGCGCGCACCTTGACGATCGCCACCAACGTGCCGAGCACGAACACCTCGTTCATCGTCCACGGCCGCAGATAGTGCAGCGCCACCATCGCCGGCCGGAAACCCGCCCCGCGCCGGCCGCGCCGGGCCTGGACCAGCACCAGGCCGAGCAGCAGCATGCGCAGCGCCGGGAAGAAGAACAGCGTCGCCGCCGCGATCACCGCCACGATCGGCGCGCCGCGCTCCCACATCGCCAGGATCACGCCCCACAGCCGCGCCGAGACGTGCTGGCCGTTGAGGCCCAGGGTCACGATCGGCCAGACGTTGGCCACCACGAAGACGATGCCCGAGGTCAGCACCAGCGCGAGCAACTCGTTCACGCCCAGCCCGTGATGGCGGTCGAGTTCCGCGCCGCAGCAGGCACAGCGCGCCACCTCGCCGCGCGAGAGCGGCCGGCGCCGGTGGACGGTGTCGCAGTCCTCGCAGATCTGCAAAGAGGTATCCAAGGGTCTTTTACGAAGCGGAATCGTCGGAAGGTTCCATCATGATGCCGGAATGCGTGCAGATGGCGTCGTGGCGTCTTGATATCCTGCGCGCCGGCCCCGATCTGCCTGCGATGGATTTTCTTTTGTCGGAGAGGTTTTCGTGAGCGCGACGCAGCCGGCTGTCATCGTCGATGTCGACCCCAGCAATTTCGAGACCGAGGTATTGCAGGCCTCGCTCGAGACGCCGGTGCTGGTGGACTTCTGGGCCACCTGGTGCGGGCCGTGCAAGAGCCTGGGGCCGCTATTGGAAAAGCTCGCCGGCGAATATGCCGGTGCCTTCCGTCTGGCCAAGGTCGACGTGGACAAGAACCAGGAGCTGGCCGCCATGTTCGGCATCCGTTCGGTGCCGACGGTGATGCTGGTCAAGGACGGGCAGATCCTGGACGGCTTCGCCGGCGCGCTGCCGGAAGGCGCGCTGCGCGAGTTCCTCGGCCGCTACGTGCAGCCTGCCGAGCCCGCGCCCGAGGCCGCGCCGGCCGCAGCGGAAACGCCCGAGCAGGCGATCAACCGCCTGCAGCAGGCCATCGCCGCCGAACCCGACCGCGCGGAGCTCAAGCTGGAACTGGCCGAGGCGCTGATGCGCGCGGGCCAGACCGCCGCGGCCGAGGCGGAACTCGAGGCACTGCCGGCCAACCTCGCCACCGATGCCCGCGCGGTACGCCTGCGCAGCCAGCTCGAGCTCGTCCGCGCGCTGGAAGGCGCGCCCTCGCGCCAGGCCCTGGAACAGCGCATCGCCGCCGATCCGGACGACTGGGCCGCACGCGAGCTGCTCGGCATCCGGCTGCTGCTCGAAGGCGAGCCGGCCGCGGGGCTGGAGCAATTCCTAACCATCTTGGAGCGCGCCCGCGACTGGAACGACGGCGCGGCCAGGAAGCGCCTGCTGCAGGCCTTCGCCACGCTCGACGATGCCGCGCTGGTCGGCCAGTACCGCCGCCGCATGGCCTCGCTGCTGTTCTAAAAACGTTTCGCGGCGGGTCACTCCCGCTCGAAACGCCCCAATTCCTCCAGCATCGCCTGGGCGCGGGTGAGCGTGCGTCCGGCAAGGCTGTCCTCCAGGACGCGGCGCAAGCCCAGCCGACGCAGCAGTCCATAAGCGACGCCGACCGCCAGCGGCGATCCCAGTAGCGAACTCCATAGCCAGCGACCGTCCACCTGCGCCCACACGTCATCGCCGGTGCGATCCATGCCGTACTGGGCCAGCATCAACAGCGCCGGTATCCAGATCACGCTGCCCAGCACGGCGAACACCGGCGCCTCCACCTTCAGCCGCCAGCAGCGCAGCTCCGCGATGCGACGCTGGATCTCCACCACCGGCGCGGCGGGATCGATGCCGCGGGCCATGGCGAACACGCGCGCCGGAAAAATGATCGACAGCGTGCCGAAGACCTGCATCGCGATGCCGCAGGCCATCGCCTGCCAGATGCCCACGTGCGCGGACCAGAAGCCGATGCCCCACAGCGCAATGGCGATGCCGAGCACGATCAGCGCGGATTGTCCCCACAGCAAGGGCCGCAGGCTGCGCCGGACGCGACCGGCGCGCAGGTCGCGGAACATCCAGTCGTCCAGCGCCTGACGGCTTTCGAGCCGGCGATCCAGCGTCTGCCAGGCCTGCTTCAATGCGTCGAGTTCCATGGGTCATGCTCCGGTGGGGGCCGCGCCGGTCATCTGGCCGCGCAGCTTCTGCTTGATGCGACCGAGCTTGGTCGCCACGTTGGTTTCGCTGATGCCGAGGATCTCGGCGATCTCGGCGTAACTCCTGTCTTCCAGGTACAGCAGCATCAGCGCACGGTTGAGCGCGTCGAGGTTCTCGATCAGCGCGTGCAGCGCGGCGAGGCGCTCGTCGGGCTCGGGCATGCCTTCGCCGCCGATACTTTCCAGGTGATGCGCCTCCAGCGGCTCCAGCCGGCCGTTCCATGCACCGCCCGCGCGCCATTGCGAGATCGCCACGTTCAGCGCCACGCGATACAGCCAGGTCGAGAACTTCGCCCGCTGCGGGTCGTAGCGCGCGAACGAGCGCCAGGCCTGCAGGGCGATCTCCTGCGCCAGGTCGCGGCGATCCTCCGCATGCGCGGCATACAGCGCGGCGACCTTGAACACGATGCGTCCGTGCGTCGAGAGCAGGATCTGGAAGGCATGCGGATCGGGTCGTAGGGTCATGCGTGCTTGGGCTCTGCCGTCGTCGAAAGCATGATTCGCCGGCGGCGGAAATAAATCACGGCGCCGGCCGGGTTGTCGGCGCCGGCACGGCGCGTCACCATGCCCGATCCGACTTCGAGATCCGCGCCATGACGATTGCCGAACCCGCGATCCCGCCCGACGCAACGGCCCCGGAGGAAACCCTCTGCCAGGGTCGCTGGCTCAGCCTGCGCCGGCGCGGCCGCTGGGAATACGCGGTGCGCAACAACCCCGGCGGCGCGGTGATCATCCTGGCGGTGACGCCCGAGGACCGCGTGCTGTTCGTCGAGCAGTACCGCGTCGCCATCCTCAAGCGCACCATCGAGATGCCGGCCGGCCTGGTCGGCGACATCGACGCCGGCGAGGACGCGCTCGCCGCCGCGCGGCGCGAGCTGGAGGAAGAGACCGGGTACCGTTGCGGACGGCTGGAGTTCATCCACGCCGGACCGTCCTCCTCGGGCATGAGCAACGAGATGATCGCCTTCGTGCGCGCCTACGATCTGGTCAAGAGCGGACCAGGCGGCGGCGATGCGACCGAAAGCATCGTGGTGCACGAAATCCCGCGCCAGGAGGCCGGCCGCTGGCTGTTCGGCCGCGATGCGGAAGGCTATTCGATCGACCCCAAGCTCTTCGCCGGCCTGTGGTTCATCGAGCACGGCCGCAGGTAGCGCGTTTTTTGCAAAGCCGGCACCTGACCACAGGGGCCGATGACCCCAAGGCTTTTTCATCGGCGAAAGACCCATGTTCGAGATCGAGCCCATTCTGTGGTTGCAGGCGCACGGCAATGCGGCACTGACCTGGCTGATGCACGCGGTGAGCGCGTTCGGCCAGGCCGAGGCCTATGCGGCGCTGCTGCTGGTGTTGATGTTCGGCGTACGCCTGCGTCCCGCGCTGGGCCTGCTGTTCGTGCTCGGCCTCGCCGGCTGCCTGGTCGGCGCGGCCAAGACGACGTTCGCCCTGCCGCGGCCGCCGGATGTCGACGTCCGGGTGCGCATCCGCCACGTGGACGAAGGCCACGCGCTGGCCGAGCACGGTGGCGCACGCTCGTTCTGGGCGTTGCCCGAGCCGCGCGCCATCGCGCTGAAACGGCAGCTCGCGCCAGGCGACTATGGCTTCGTCAGCACCCACGTCGCCACGGCGGCGGCGAGCGTGTTCGGGGTGATCGCGCTGTTTGCCGTACGGGCGTGGCGCTGGCGCCTCGCACTCGCCGCCTGGCCGCTGCTGATGGCGCTCTCGCGCCTGTATCTGGGCCGACACTTCCTCGCCGACGTGTGCGGCGGTTATTTCGTCGGGATGATCGCCGGGCTGGCCGGCGCCTGGCTCTATACCCGCGCCGCGACCGGACGGCGCCTGCGCCTGGGCTTGCTCGGCGGCGCGCTGCTGCTCGCGGCAGCGGCGCTGGCCGGGCCCTATGTCGCGGTCGCCAGCGCCGGCGCCCTGCTCGGCGCCCTGCTCGCTCTGCCGGTGCTCGACCGGCTCGCGCCGGCGACGGAGGGCGGCGGCCTCGCCCGACGGCTGGCCCGCATCCTCGTCGCCGGCGCGACGGTCGCCGTGGGCGGCTTCATCCTGCATGGCCTGCTGCGCGTCGCCCACGCACAGACCCCGGCGATGCTGCTGCTCGCCTGGGCGCTCGGCCTGCCCGCGGTACTGGCGCTGGCCTTGCTCATGCTGCGCCGGCTGGGCCTGTACCGGCCCGCGTGAGGCCATCGCGCCGGCCGCGACGGCCACCGCTTTAAGACGATTACGGTGAGGGTGACAAAGGCGCCGCGCGCCGAGACGGTGGCGGATCACGCCAGCCGTTCGCGCAGCCCGCCGATGCGGTACAGCGGCCGCGCCAGCGCCGCGGCGACCACGGCCTCGCCGGCCCAGAGTTCCACCTGCGCCTTCGCGCGCGAGAGGCCGGTGTAGAGCAGCTGCCGCGACAGGATGCGCTGCGCCGGATCGGGCGGCAGCAGCACGGCGACGTGTGCGTATTCGGAGCCCTGCGCCTTGTGCACGGTGAGCGCGAAGGCGCCCTCGTGCGCCGGCAACGCGGCGGGCGCAAAGGCGCGCGCCGTGGGCCGGCCGTCGGCATCGCTGCTCTCGAACCATACCCGCAGGCGGCCGTCCGCATCGGCCAGACACAGGCCGACGTCGCCGTTGAACAGGCGCGCGGCGTAGTCGTTGCGCACGACGAGCACCGCGCGGCCGGGATACCACTCGCGATCCTCCGGCACGCCCCAGGCTTCCTTGAGCCTGCGGCCGAGCCAGGCATCGACCGCCGGCGCACCATGCGGCCCCTCGCGCAACGCGCACAGCAGCTGCCGGCGCGACAGCGCACGCAACGCGGCGAGCGCCTGCGCCGCCGCCGCGGTGTCGTCGGCGGCCGGCAGCCTCGGTCGCGGCAGCGTGGCGGCGAGCACCTCGGCCCAGCCCTGCAAGGCCTGGCGATAGGCCGCGCCCGCGGTCACGTCGCGCCATTGGGCCTGATCGCCGGCGGCGGCGAAGGCCGCGCGCAACGCCGCCGCCTCGCCCTTGCGCACGGCATCGTTGATGGCGGCCAGCGGACGCTCGGCGCGGAAGCTGTGGGTCAGCCGCACCAGCACCGGCGAGGTCCGCGCCTCCAGCGCGACGACGAGGTCCAGCAGCACGCTGCCGATGCCGACCGGCGCGAGCTGATCGGCATCGCCGACCAGGATCAGCGTCGCCTCCGGGCGCAGGGCTTCGAGCAAGGCGCGCAGGGTCGGCAGGTCGACCATCGAGGCCTCGTCGACCACGACGAGGTCGGCGGCGAGCGGATGCGCACGGTCGCGTGTGTAGCGGTTGCGGTGCGGGTCGTAGCCGAGCAGTCGATGCAGGGTGAGCGCCTCGCCGTCGGGCAGGCGATCGAGCAGCGCGCGCCAGGTCTCCGGCAGCGATGCGTTGGTGCTTTCCAGCAACGCCTGCCGGCCCGCGCGCAGCGACTGCACCAGCCGCTGCGCCGCCTTGCCGGTCGGCGCGGCCACGGCGATGCGCGCGTCCGGCATGGCCTTGAGATGCATCAGCAGCATGCGCAGCACGGTGGTGGTCTTGCCGGTGCCGGGACCGCCGGTGAGCACGAACAGCCGGCTCGCGCCGACGCGACGCACCGCCTCGCGCTGGCTGGCCACGGCCGCCGGATCGCCGCCGGGAAACAGCGCGTCGAGGTCGGCCTCGTCCACCGCAACCGCGGCAGAGGCGGCCAGCCGCTCGCCCAGCAGCGCGGCGAGCGCGCACTCGTCGGCATGGTTGCGCCACAGATAGAACCGTCCGGCCGCGTCGAGCACGAACGGTGTCGGCACGCGGCCGTCGCCGAGCAACGGCTCGCCGCGCAGCGTATCGAGCCGTGCGTCATCCAACGGTGCGAGGCCATAACGCAGCGCCTCCTCGCCGGCGAGCGGCAGCGCCGCATCGCCCTCGCCATCGGCGAACGCGGCCCAGGCGGCGAGCCGCGCCAGCAAAGGCGAGCCGCCATGCGCACGCGTCCAGCGCCACAAGGCGCGATCGAGCGGCCGCCAGGCCGCTTCGGCCGGCAGCTCGGGCCCATGATCGAAGCCGAATGCGCTCATGCGGCCTCCGCAGGCGCGCCCAGCGCGCGGTCGACGGCATCGAGCAGCGCCTCGTCGAAGCGTTGCCGCCAAAGGCCGGCCCTGGGCGCGAGACCGGCCGCGCGCACGAACAGGTACACCGCATCGCCCAGCCGTTGGGAACGTGCATAACGCGGCACGCGCCGGCGCAGGTAGCGATCGAGCGCCAGCGTGTAGAGCAGCGCCTGGAAACGGTAGTGATGCGCGTCCATCGCGGCGCCCAGCTGTTCGGGTCGATAGGCGTCCAGGGTGTCGCCCAGCCAGTTGCTCTTGTAGTCGAGCACGTGGAAGCGCCCGGCGTGTTCGAAGACGAGGTCGATCTTGCCGCTCATCAGCCCGCGCAGGGTGCCGGCCGCGCCGCGCGGCACGAGCGCAGGCTCGCCGTGTTCGGCACAGGCGCGGCGCACGGCGGCGAGGGAGACATCGTCGAGCAGGTAATGGAACGCCATCTCGGCGCGCTGCGCCCGCGGCGGCAAGGCGGCGAGCGTGCAGCCGGGCAGGATCTCGGCCGCGAGCGTCGCTTCGGTGCGTGCGGCGATGCGCGCCACCAGCGCCTCGGCCTCGTCGCCCTCGCGGACGCCTTCTTCGAGCAGACAGCGGCGGATCAGCGCGGACTGCTCCGCCATCGACAAACCCGGCACGCGCCGCTCGAAGATGGCATGCAGCGCGTTGCCAAACGCCGCGCCACGCCAGGGCGAGAGCGCGAGCAGCTCGGGGTGCGGGGCGGCGACCGCAGCGGCGGGCAGCGCGTCGATGTCCGCGGCCACGGCCGGCAGGCCGAGCTCGTCGGCGGCGGGCGGCTCCTCCAGCGCCGTGCCCTGCACATGGGCCAGCGCGGAAAAGCTCCACAGCTGACGCATGGGCCGCGCCGGCGGCAGCGGCAAGGCACGCAGTGCGGACGCGGCATCCCCACGCTCCGGTGCATGGCAAAGGCGCGGCCATGGCCAGTCGTCGCGACGGAAGTCGACGCCATCGAGGCGATCCAGGACTGCCTCACCGTTGCGCCATGCGCGATCCAGCATGGCGTCGAGCGCGGAACGATGAGGATCGACGAGCGGCGCCTTGGTCTTGCCGTCCGCGCAGCGCGTGGGCGGCAAGGCGTAGACGTGGCACGCCAGCCTGGCGCGGGTCAGCGCCACGTAGAGGATGCGAAAGCGCTCGTCCTGATCCTCACGCGCGGCCTGCGCGCAGGCCTCGGCATGATCGGGACCGCCGAGCACCAGCTCGCGTTCACCCTCGGCGCAGCTGCGCAGCGGCAGCTTGATGTCGCGACCCTCGTGCGCCCACATCAGCGGCAACAGCACGACCGGGAACTCAAGGCCCTTGCTCTTGTGCAGCGTCATGAGCTGCACGCGGCGCGTGTCCGACTCGATGCGCTGCTGACGTTCCTCGTCCTCGGCGGCATCCTCGTCACGCTGCGCGGCCAGCCAGTCGATGAGCTGGGCGCTGCCGGGGCGTTCGCGCTCGCGCTGCTGCAGCAGCTCGCCGAGGTGGCGCAGGTCGGTGAGGTCGCGCTCGCCCTCGACCCCGGCCAGGAACCGCGGTGCCGCCGCGGCGAGCAGCGACTGCACCAGCGCCAGCACGCCTTCCTGGCGCCATTGGCGCTGCCACTCGGTGAAGCGCTGCACCTCGGCCAGCCATCGCGCCGGGGTTTGCTCCAACGCACGCAAGCAGTCGAGCGGCACACCGAGCAGGCGCGTGGTCAGCGCGGCCCGCATCACGCCTTCCTCGCGATGCTCGACGGCGTAGAGAACGAGCTGCAGTTCGCGCGCGATCTCGGTGGCAAAGACGTTGCTGCGGCCCGCGCCCGCGCAGGGCACGCCGCGCTGCTGCAGCTTGCGGCGCAACTGGGCGATATGTGTGTTCTGAGGCAGCAGCACGGCCAGATCGCCCGGTTGCAGCGGCACCTCGCCGATGCGGTGCGTGCCGGCCAGCAGCGCCACGATGTGGTTGGCGCAGGCCTCCAGGGCGGCGTCCACGCGGTCGTCCTTGTTCGCCGGCGGTTCGGCGCGAAAATGCAGCACCAGCGGCCGCCCCAGCGGCCGGCCGTCCACGGTGAGCGGCGCGATGTCGGCGCCGGCGCGCATCGGCTCGTAGACGATGTCCTGCGTGAATTGCGAGAGCGCCTTTCCGGCGGCGGCGTGGAAGGCATTGAGCCCGGCGATGAGCTTGCCGGTGGAACGGTAGTTGACCGCCAACCGCAGCCGGCAGTCGGCGCTGCGCGCGGCTTGCAGATAGGTGTGGATGTCGCCGCCGCGGAAACGGTAGATGGCCTGCTTGGGATCGCCGATCATCACCAGCCGGCCGCGCCGGGCGCCGTGCGCGTCGCGGTAGATGGCATCGAGGATCGCGTACTGGCGCGCGTCGGTGTCCTGGAACTCGTCCACCAGCGCCACCGGCCAGGCGCGAAAGAGCGCATCGGCGAGCGCGTTGCCCGGCGCGAGCGCCTCGCGCACGCGGTCGATCAGGCTGTCGAAACCGATCTCGTCGCGCTCGCGCAGGCGCGCCTCGCGGCGGGCGAGCAGTCGCTTGCGGTAGCGTTCCAGCGCCGCGCTGCGCGCCGGCAGCTCCGGGTCGGTGAGCAAGGCGGCGGTCTTGCGCGCGAAGGCGAGCAGCGGATCGTCTTCGGCGGCCGCGACCAGGGCCGGCTTGAGCTGGGTTTCCAGCGGTGCCGACAGGTCCTCGCACACCTTTTTGGGCAGCGCGCGGCTGCGGTCGCCGGCCTCGATGTAGTCGGCCAGCGTCAACAAGGCTTTTTTCAACCGGCTGTTACTCGCCTTGAACTGCGCGCCATCGCCGATCCATGCGCGGATCCGCGCCGCCTGCTCGGGCCGCATCAGCGCATCGATGGCTGCCTCCCCGATCACCTGCACGCGCACGCCGGGCTCGATCGCCGCCTTCAGCGCATCGGTGAACTTTTTGCGGCCGCCCTTCCACCAGGCCCGGTCGCCGGCGTCGAGCTCGTCCGGCGACTGCGCCAGCTCGCGCCACTGGTCGGTGACGAGCTCGGCATCCAGCGCCGCGGTCGCCACCATCGCACCGCCGCCGAGTGCGCCGCCGCTTTCCAGCGGATGGGCATCGAGCACGCGCCGGCACAGCGCGTGCAGCGTGCCGACCGGGGCGAGATCGAGCTCGGCCTCGGCCAGCTTCAGGCGCAGCGCATCGCTGGCCGCGGGCGCCGTCTCGTCCTGCCAGCGCCGCTGCAGCCAGCGCAGGTCCTCCGGCGCGCCGTCCCCGACGCGGAAGCCGGCCTCGAAGCGCCGCGCCTGGCGCACGGCCCAGCGCAGCCTTGCGCGGATGCGTTCGCGCAGTTCCTGCGCGGCGGCGTCGGTGAAGGTGGTGACCACCAGCTGGCGCGGCGTGAGGCCCTGCTCCAGCAGCAGGCGCAGGTACAGCACGGCGATGGTCCAGGTCTTGCCGGTGCCGGCGCTGGCTTCGATCAGGCAGCGCCCGCCCGCGCCCTCCGCGTGGGTCAGCGGCAACGCGGTCCAGCCGGCGACCACGGCAGGATCAGTCATGCGAGGCATCCTCCAGCAGGATCAATCGGGCGAGCCTCTCGGCGATCTCGACCAAGGCCTCGTAATCGGCATCACCCGGCGTGAAGCTCGCCTCGCCGGCGAGCAGGCGCGCATAGCCCGGCGCGTAGTCGCGTTCGCCATGCTTGTGGGAATGGCCGATCCAGCAAGCGTCGATGTTGGGCGTGCCGTTCTTTTTTCGACCCTCGATCACGCTCCAGCTGGTCTTGGGGAAATACCACGCGGGCAACTCGTTGCCGGCGCGCAGCCACAGCGCGACCAGCGCGGCGAGCCGGGATTCGAGCTCGGCATGCAGCGCCGCGCGCGCGGTGGCATCGGCGGCGCGGTAGCGTTCGTCCCAGCCATTGAGCTTTTGGGGCCACACGGGTGACTCATCGTCGGTGAGCAGCACGACGCGCACCGGCATCGACGGCGGCGTCGCACGGCGCAGCAGGGCCCATTCGATGAACAGCGGCACGCGCTTGCCGAAGTCGAGGGCATCCTCTTTCCTGCCGGGAAAGCATTCGAGCAGCCAGCGGCTGCCGGCGTATTCGTACACGCGGCCGAGCTCGCCTTGCAGGCGCAAGGCGCCGAGCCTCTCGTCCACCGCGATCGGCGTGCGCGGCGGCAGGCCGTCCACGAACAGCGGCAGACGGCGCGCGCGCTCGAACACCGCCAGCACCTGCGCGCGCTCGTTTTCCCACGCCTCCAGGCCGGGACGACCGGGCGGCAGCAGGCCGGTCAGGGCCAGCCAGTCAGGGATCTGCTGAAGTGCCTCCGGCCCGCGCTCGAGCGCCTCCAGCAGCAGGCGGCAACCGATCCGGTCGCGCGCGTCGGTGCGTGCATCGAGCGACTCCGCCTCGGCCAGCCGCCCTTCCTCTAGCGCGTCCAGACGCACGCCGAGCCGGTCGCGCAGGAGCTGCCGGGCCGGGTCGCGGTACCAGGCGACGAGCTCGCGCAGGGTGAGGGCGTCCGGCGTCTGCGCCGCCCCGGCGCCGGCCGGTTTTTCGTCGCGCGCGGCGGTGGCGGCATGCAGCGCGGCGAGCTCGCCGCGGAAGGAGAACAGCCGGGGATCGCTGCCATCGAAATAGCGCGCGTCGAAGGGTTGCAGCGGATGCCGGACGCACCAGGGCCGCGGCCTCGGCGCATCGTCCGCCGTGTCCCCGTCATCGGCCAGCCCGGCCTGCGCGTCGAGCAGGTCGAGCAGCTCGCCGAGCGGCGCGGCCGGGTTGCGTGGCTTGCCGTCGCGCACGTCCTCGCCGAGATAGGACAGGTGCAGCACGTCGCGCGCGGCCATCAGCGTTTCCAGAAACAGATAGCGGTCGTCGCTGCGCACGTCGCGGTCGCCCAGGCGCGGATGGCGCGCGATGAGGTCGAGGCCGGACGCGCCGCCGCGCGGAAACGCGCCCTCGTCGAGGCCGAGCACGGCGATCACGCGGAACGGGATCGCGCGCTGCGGCACCATGCCGCAAAAGGTGACGCCACCGAGCAGGAAGCGCTGCCGTTCCGGCGCGGCGGCGAGGCGTTCGCGCAGCACCTCGCGCACCACGGCGAAGTCGAGTTCCGGATCGAGCCCGGCGTCTGCGCATTCGGTCGCGGTGGCGTGGATCAGCCGGCGCAGCAGCGCCAGCGCCTCGGTGCCGGCGGCATCGTCCGCATCGATGCGGAACAATGCATCGAGCAGTTGCTCGAGCCGCACCGCCCAGGCCGAGGCGCGTCGCGGCGTCAGCGCGTCGCGGTGCAGCGCGGCCAGTTCGCACAACAGCCGGTCCAGCGCGCCGAGCACCGTCGCCTGGGCGCCGCCGACGCCGGCCAGCGGCCACAGCGCGCCGCCGGGCAGGTCGAGCCTGGCTTGCAGGTCGCCCATGACGAAACCGGCGAGCAGGCGGTCCATGCCCCAGGCGAAGGTGTGCTCGGCGATCGGCGGCACGTCGAAGCCCGCGCGCCAGGCGCCATCCAGGCCCCAGGCCACGCGCGCCTCGGCGAGCCACAGGCCGAGGCGTTCGATGTCCTCCTCGCCCAGTTCGAGCGCACGCGCGATCGGCGGCGTGTGCAAAAGATCGAGCACCTCCGGCGCGGTGAGCCGCGCGCCGGGCGTGCCGAGCAGGCGCTCGAAGGCCTCGAGAAGGGGATGCGCCTGCGCCACCGCGACGTCGGCCAGGTGATAGGGCAAAGGCCCCTGCGTGCGGCCGGGTGCGCCGAACACCGCCGGCAGCAACGGCACGTAGGCGCCGATGTCCGGCGCCATCACCACGATGTCGGCAGGCTCCAGCTCGGGCCGCTCGGCAAGCTCGCGCAGCAGCGCGTCGCGCAGCACTTCCAGTTCGCGCAGGCGGGTGTGGCACACATGCACGCGCAGCGAACGGTCGTGCAGCGCGGCCTCCTCGCGCGATGGCCGGAGCACCGCCACGTCGAGCCGGCGGATGCTTTCCTGGACCTGGCCGAGCAGGCTGTCCGGTGGCGACGCGGCGCGGTCCTCGTCCTGCCAGTGGCGCACGTCCATGCGCACATCCTCGAGCGCGGCGAGGGCGAGCATGAAGTGCTGGCCGAGCCGGCCCCAGTCGGCGAGCAGCGGATGCGCGCTGTCCTCGACGAAGAAGGCTTCGCCGGTGTCGCCCTCGGCCAGCCGTGCGAGGCGCTCGCGCCATTGCGCGCGCGTGCCGCGCAGGCCGGCCCAGTATTCGCGGCAGGGGTCGGGCACGTAGAGCATCACCGGACGATGGCGCGCCACCGCGGCGAGGACGGCGAGCTCCATCGGCGCGAGATGGCTCAGGCCGAACACGTGCAGCGGTTCGCGCGACGGCGCGGGTGGCGCCTCGGCGAGCGTGTGCAGCAGCGTCCTGAGCACCTGCGCGCGATGCGGCTGTTCGATCGTCCGGCGCAAGGCGCGCCACAGCGGCGCAAGGAACGTCGGCTCGGGTACCGCGTCGCGCCCGGCTTCCCAGGCGGCGAGCCAGTCCGGCCGATAGACCATGGCCTGCGAATACAGCCGTGCCAGATGATCGGCGAGCCGGTAACGGCGGCGCGCGGCATCGTCACCGGCAAGGTAGCCGCGCAAATGCGGATCGTCGGTTTCGGCCAGCAGTGCGTGGATGCGCCAGCGCAGCCGCTCGCGTCGGTAAGGCGCGAGCGCCACCGCCGCCGCGCCGAGCGTGGTGCGCGCGAGCGCATCCAGCCAGTCGCTCGGCAGCACGATGTCCAGGTTGGCGACGATGCCGCCGGCACCGCGCCGCCGCGCCAGTGCGCCGAGCAGCCACTGGCGCATGCCGGGATGCGCGGCGATCACCGTCTGCGCAGCGAGCGCGTCGGCCGGCGCCACCTCGTCGAGCAGGGTCAGCAGCGGATCGAGCAGCGCCTCCAGCCGGCTGGCGCGGATGACGTGGATGCCGCCTTCGGCATCATCGGAAAACAGGGCGTGCATGACCCGATGATACGCAGCAGGCGTCGCACCGCCTGCGACGGTGAAATCAGCGCCGCGCCAGGGCGAGCAGCTCGCCGGTATAGGTTTCCTCGAGCGCGGCGAAGGGCCTGCCTTCGCCATCGACGAGCAGCGCGCGATGCCGGAGCACCGCGGCGGTGGCCGCTGGCCAATCCGAATCGGACGTCGGCGCCCACAGCCGCCGGACCTCGAGTGTCTGGCGACGATAGCCGAGCGCGAGCACGGCCTTGCCGAACGGCGTGGCGCCGGTATCCAGCCGATGGTTCATCGCCGCATCGAGGCGCCCGGACAGGTACCAGTTCTCCGCCTCGGAAAGCACGCGGCCGGCACAGGTCAGACGCACGTGGCGATACTTGACCGGCGTGTCCGCGCCGACGCCCAGCTGCCCGCGCAACTCGTCCGGCAGCGGACGGGGCGCAGCGTCCACGCGCTCGGCCAGCACCCCTTCGGGCGCGACG
This sequence comes from Aerosticca soli, assembly GCF_003967035.1. Taxonomy (GTDB): domain Bacteria; phylum Pseudomonadota; class Gammaproteobacteria; order Xanthomonadales; family Rhodanobacteraceae; genus Aerosticca; species Aerosticca soli. The sequence goes on from NZ_AP018560.1 coordinate 2,343,419, forward strand.
AGGCCATGCGCGGCGCACCAGCGCTCCAGCGTCAGCGTGGCGCTGGCATGGGCGAGCAGTTCGTCGTTGAGCGCCTGCAGCAGCGCGATCGCTGCGGCGCGCGCGCGTGGCGTGTCCGGCCATGCCGGCGGGGCCGTCGCGGACACCGCGGACGACGGCGGCATCGCGCCCTCGCCGGGATGTGGGTCACGTCGCACGCTCACAATCCGCGCACCGCCTGCGCCACCGCGCGGAACAGCGCGCGCCCCTTGTTCATGGTCTCCTCCCACTCGGTGGCGGGATCGGAGTCGTACACGATGCCGGCACCGGCCTGCACGTGCAGGCGGCCGTCCTGGATCACCGCGGTACGGATGGCGATGGCGGTGTCGGCATCGCCCCACCAGCCGATCCAGCCGATCGCCCCGGCGTAGATGTTGCGCTTGTACGGCTCCAGCTCCTGGATGATCTCCAGCGCGCGGATCTTCGGCGCGCCGCTCACCGTGCCGGCCGGGAAGGTGGCCTTGAGCACGTCCATGTACGAAAGCCCCGCGCGCAGCTTTCCCTGCACCTGCGAGACGATGTGCATCACGTGCGAGTAGCGCTCGATCGCGAAGGACTCGCTCACCTCGACCGTGCCGGTCTGGCTGATGCGGCCGACGTCGTTGCGACCGAGGTCGATCAGCATCACGTGCTCGGCGCGCTCCTTGGGGTCGGCCAGGAGCTCGGCCTCCAGCGCGCGATCCTCCTCTTCGCTGGCGCCGCGCCGGCGCGTGCCGGCGAGCGGACGCACGACCACCGTACCGTCCTTCAGCCGGGCGAGGATCTCCGGCGAGGAGCCGACGATCTGGGTGCGGCCGAGGTCCAGGAAATACATGTACGGCGAAGGGTTCAACGCCCGCAGGGCGCGATAGACGTCCACCGGCCGTGCGTTGAAGCCCACGCTCAGGCGCTGCGAGGGCACCACCTGAAAAATGTCGCCGGCGCGGATGTACGCCTTGGCGCGTTCCACCATCGCCTCGAACTCGGGCCGGGTGAAGGACGACTTGAAATCGCCCTCGTCGAGCACGGTCCCCAAGCCGAGCGGCGGATACGCCGCGCCGCCCTGGCGCAGGCGATGGGTCAGCGCATCGAGCCGGCGCTGCGCCAGCGCGTAGGCCTGCGGCTGCGCGGGGTCGGCATGCACGATCAGGTACAGCCGGCCCTTGAGGTTGTCGAACACCGCCACTTCCTCGGCCAGCATCAGCAGCACGTCGGGCGTGCCGAGCTCGTCGGGCCGGTCCCAGGCGGCGAGCTGCGGCTCGATGTAGCCGATGGACTCGAAGCCGAAATAGCCGACCAGACCGCCGGTGAAAGCCGGCAGGCCCGGCAGTTGCGGCACGCGGTACTGCGCGCGCAATGCCTCGATTTCGGCCAGCGGGTCGGCCAGCTCGCGGCGTTCGATCACCTCGCCGGCGTCCTCCACTTCCAGCGTGTGTCCGCGCAGGCGATACACGCGCCGCGCCGGCAGGCCGATGATGGAATGGCGGCCCCAGGTCGCGCCGCCCTCCACCGATTCGAACAGGAAGGTGTACGCGCCGTCGGCCAGCTTGAGATACACCGACAGCGGCGTGTCGAGGTCGGAAAACACCTCGCGCACCAGCGGGATGCGGGTGTAGCCCTGGGCGGCCAGGGCGTCGAAATCTTCGCGGGAGATCAAGTCGGCGGGCACCGGGAAGTCGCGGGGCGAAGAAAGATAACAGGCGCCACGCACAGGAAGCCGCCCGGCCCGCGCCTCGCCCGGGCCGGTGAGGACGCCGATCCGGGCGGGCGAGGCTGGGAAACCGCGTTTGGGAAACGCTGATTTATTCAGCGTTTCCCAAACGGGGCAGGATGCCCGGCATGAATCAATGGCGTAAGTCGTTGATTCATGGAGCGCGGCGCGGGCGTGTACCGCGCCGCAGCGAGCTGAACAATGCCAGGGACGGAATGGTTCAGCGTTTTCTTTGCGCAAGCCTTGCCGTTTTCTTTCGCCGGCCGGGAACCTTGAGCGCGTGCGCGGGTCTCAAACGGTGGCAGGCACCCCTTGCCGTGAAAAATGGGCCCCGCCAGGGCCGATTCGTCGCGTCGCCTGCCTGTGGTGATCTCCTTTGTGGGCATGCCTCATGCCCCTTTCCCCGCCGGCGTGGATACTCAATCCCCGCCGGTTTTTTTTGCCTGCGCGATGCCCTCGCGCATGGCACGGATGACCTGCGCGTAGTCGGGGGCGCCGAAGATCGCCGAGCCGGCGACGAAGGTGTCCGCGCCGGCCGCCGCGATGGCGGCGATGTTGTCGGGCCCGACGCCGCCGTCGACCTCCAGGCGGATCGCGCGGCCGCTCTCGTCGATGCGCCGGCGCACCGCGCGCAGTTTGTTGAGCGCCTCGGGAATGAACCGCTGGCCGCCGAAGCCGGGGTTCACCGACATCACCAGGACCAGGTCGAGCTTGCCGAGCACGTGGTCCAGCCAGTTGAGCGGCGTGGCCGGGTTCAGCACCAGCCCGGCCTGGCAGCCCGATTCGTGGATCAGGCCGATGGTGCGGTCGACGTGCTCGCTCGCCTCCGGATGGAAGCTGATCGAGCTGGCGCCGGCCTTGGCGAAATCCGGCACGATGCGGTCCACCGGCTTGACCATGAGGTGCACGTCGATCGGCGCGCCGATGCCGAAGTCACGCAGCGCCTTGAGCACCATAGGCCCCATGGTGAGGTTGGGCACGTAGTGGTTGTCCATGACGTCGAAGTGCACCCAGTCGCCGCCCGCCGCGAGCGCCTTGGCGGTGTCCTCGCCCAGCCGGGCGAAGTCGGCCGAGAGGATGGACGGGGCGATGACGGGCGATGGTCTGTTCATGACGCCAAGCCTGGGCACGGGAATGGGCGGGAATGATAGCGACAGCGGCGTGGCCGCCACGTCACGCGGCGAGGGGTGCGGGCGTCGCGGCGTCGGTTCATGCGAAGCCGCCACCGGCCGCGCACCGTTCACTTGAAGCCGCGCTCGGCCTTGATCCGTTCGTAGGCGGCGTTGATCTCGCTGGCGCGCGCCTCGGCGCGGCGGCGCAGGTCCTCGGGCAGGTCGCCCAGGCGGTCGGGATGGTGGGCGGAAATCAGCTTGCGATAGGCGCGCTTGATGGTGCGCTCGTCGGCGTCGCGGTCGATGCCGAGCACCACGTACGGATCCGGCCCCTGCGGGCTGCGCCGGGGCGGCACGTAGCCGCCGCCCCGGGACTCGTAGGCGCCGGCGCCGCCCCAGACATAGCCCTTCATCGCCAGCAGCGCCAGGAGCTCCATGTCGCTGATCCGCAGGGCCGCGGCGAGACTCTTCAGGATCGCCATCTTGGCCGGCGAGGGCGGACCTTCCGCCAGCACCGTCTCGATCACCACGTCGAGCACCGGAAAGGCGTGATCCCGACGCAGCCCCACCCACTGGCGCAGCGACTCGATCGCCCGACCCACCTCGAAGGTAGGCTGCTTGCCGGTGTTGAAGGCCTCGATCGCCTCGCGCCGCTGGGCGGCGTCAAGGCCCATGCGCGTCATCAGCCGCTCGGCGACGGCGATCTCCGCTTCCGAAACCCGGCCGTCGGCCTTGGCCACGGCACCGAGCAGGGCGAACAGCGGACCGATGAAGCCGCCGGCGGCCGCCCGTGGCCGCCGCGCCTGGCGCAGGCTGTCGATGACCAGGCCGATCAGCGCGCCGGTCAGCATGCCGGGCAGGCCGTGGCCGAGCAGCAGCCCGAAGAAGGCGAGCCAGAAGGTCCAGGTGAGGTTCATGGTCGACACCGCGCCTGCGCGGCATACCAGGCGGCCAGCGCGTCGAGTTCGGCGGCGGCGAGCGGACCGACCGCCGCGCGCATCACCGCCACGTCGCGGCGACCGTCGCGGTACTGCTCGAGCGCGGCGCGCAGATAGTCCTCGCGCTGGCCGGCCAGATCGGGCACGCCGGGCTGGGTCGCGCTGCCGTCCTCGCCGTGGCAGGCCGCGCACAGCCCGAGCCGCAAGGGGCGCACGGGCGCCGCGACGCAGGACGCGCCGGCCAGGAGCAGCACCAGGGCGAGTTTCAAACGCATCGGCAGGTCGGCCACCGTCAAAAGACTGGAAGTCTAGCAGCGCAGACCATCGCGCCGACCGCTCCGTCCGGCGCGGGTAGAATGGACGTCTTGCCGTCCTGCCCTGGGAAATTCCCGTGTCCACCACGCTGCTGCAAGCGGATCTGCCCGGCCTCACCCTCGTCCATCGCGGCAAGGTGCGCGACGTCTATGCGCTGCCGCCGGCGGCGGGCGTCGAGCGGCTGCTGATCGTCGCCACCGACCGACTCTCGGCCTTCGACGTGGTGCTGCCCGACCCGATTCCCGGCAAGGGCGAGATGCTCACCCAGCTGTCCAATTTCTGGTTCGCGCGCAGTGCGGCGTTGATGCCCAATCACCTGCTCGACACCGCGCCGAGCGCGGTGCTGCCGGCCGGCGTCGACGCCCGGCTGTACGCCCGCCGCGCCGTGGTCGCGCGGCGGCTCAAACCGGTGCCGATCGAGGCGATCGCGCGCGGCTATCTGATCGGTTCGGGCTGGAAGGACTACCAGGCCACCGGCAAGGTCTGCGGCATCGCGCTGCCGCCGGGCCTGCGTCTGGCCGAACAGCTGCCCGAGCCGATCTTCACCCCGTCCACCAAGGCCGCGGCGGGCGACCACGACGAGAACGTCGATTTCGACGCCGTGGTCGCCAAGGTCGGCGCCGAGCTGGCCGAACGCGTGCGCGAGGCGACCCTGCGGCTTTACCGCTGGGCCGCCGACTACGCCGCCCGGCGCGGCATCCTGATCGCCGACACCAAGTTCGAATTCGGCACCGACGAGGCCGGCCGGCTCTACATCATGGACGAGATGCTCACCCCCGACTCCTCCCGTTTCTGGCCGGCCGACGCCTATCGCGTCGGCAGCCCGCCGCCGAGCTACGACAAGCAGTACGTGCGCGACTACCTGGAATCGATCGGCTGGGACAAGCGTCCGCCGGGACCGCGCCTGCCGCCGGAGGTGATCGCCGCCACCGCCGCCAAATACGCCGAGGCGCTCGCCCGGCTGGCCGACCTGCGGCTGGATTGAATGCCGGAGCTTCCATGCGCAGCCTCGCCGCCTGGTTCGCGGACTACGACGCCGACCATCGCCATCCGCTCAACCGGCGCCTGCACGCGCTGTGCGTGCCGGCGATCGTGTGGGCGGTGATCGCGCTGCTCTGGACCGTGCCGGTACCCGCGGCCTGGTTCAAACCCGGCGCCGTCGCGGTGCTGGCGATGTTCCTCGCCTTCCTCTGGTATTACCGGCGCTCGCGCCGGCTGGGCCTGGCCATGCTGGCGGCCTTCGCGCTGCTGGTCCTGGTCACCGCGGCGCTCGAGGCCGTGCTCGGGGTCGTCGGCCTGCGCTGGCTCGCCCTGGCGATATTCGCGCTGGCCTGGGTCGGCCAGTTCATCGGCCACGCCGCCGAAGGCCGCCGGCCGAGCTTCTTCACCGATCTTTCCTATCTCCTGGTCGGCCCGGCCTGGCTGCTGGCCAAGCTGCTGCGCCGGCTCGGTTTCGGGGCCGGTGCATGAGCACCCTGCTCGCCCTGCTGAGCGGCCTGGTGTGGTGGGTGCTGTACAGCTCGCTGCTGGCGCTGCCGTGCGCGCTCGTCGCCTGGGTGGTGCTGCGCTGGACCGAGCGCTGCCGCGTGCCGTTCAACCGCGTCTACTTAGCCTGTCTGCTGTGGACGCTGCTCGGCGCCGTGCTGCTGATCGGCACGGCCGTGCACTTCAAGCTGCGGCTGGCGGCCGTCCTCGCTCTGTTCGCCTTCGCGCCGATGCGCCTTGCGCTGGTGCTCGACATGCTGCTCGGCGTGCTGTGCCTGTGGCGGCTGGTGCCGCGCGCGGACGCCCGCCGCATCCGCCCGGCCAGCGCCTGCCTGGCGGTGGCCGTGGTGGTCGCCATCGGCTTCGGCGCGGCGACCAGCCTGGCCGGCTGAAACGCCACAGCGGCCGGCAGCCGGTACGATCGACCCGATGCCCGCCCCGTGGAGAACCCTCGCGTGATCCATCCCGACCAGCCGGATTGGCACGACGTCCGCGGACTTGGCCGCGCCGAGGCCGCGGCGCGGCTGCGCGAGGAGGGTTGCAACGAGCTACCGGGCAGCCGGCACCGTTCCCTGTTTGCGTTGATCCTCGAGGTGCTGCGCGAACCGATGCTGCTTCTGCTGGTCGCCGCGGCCGGCATCTATTTCGTGCTCGGCGATGCCCGCGAGGCGGCGGTGCTGCTGGCCTCGGTGCTCGGCGTCATGGCCTTGACGCTGTACCAGGAGCAACGTACCGAACGCGTGCTGGAAGCGCTGCGCGAGCTCTCCAGTCCGCGTGCGCTGGTCGTGCGCGATGGCGAGCTGGTGCGCATCGCCGGCCGCGAGGTGGTGCGCGGGGACATCGTGCTGCTCGGCGAGGGCGACCGCGTGCCGGCCGACGCGGTGGTGCTCGCGCAGCGCAACCTGGTGCTCGACGAATCCTTGCTCACCGGTGAATCGACGCCGGTGCACAAGCGCGCCCGCACGGCCGGGGAGGCGACCTCCCCACCACCGCGACCGGGCGGCGACGACCTGCCCTACGTGTGGTCGGGCACGCTGGTGGTGCAGGGCAGCGCGCTGGTCGAGGTCACCGCCACCGGGCCGCGCAGCGAACTCGGCCGCATCGGCAAGTCGCTGCAGTCGCTGTCCGCCGAGCCGAGTCCGCTGCAGCGCCAGACCCGCGTGCTGGTGCGCTCGTTCGCGCTGGCCGGGCTCGGCCTATGCGTGCTGCTGGTGCTTGCCCACGGCCTGTTGCGCGACGGCTGGCTCGCCGGGCTGCTGGCCGGCATCACCCTGGCCATGGCGATCCTGCCGGAAGAGATCCCGGTGGTGCTGACCGTGTTCCTGGCGCTCGGCGCCTGGCGTCTCTCGCGCCGTCACGTGCTGGCCCGACGTGCGGCGGCGGTGGAGACGCTCGGCGCGGCCAGCGTGCTGTGCGTGGACAAGACCGGCACCCTGACCCTGAACCGGATGCGCGTGCACAGCCTGGTCGTCGGCGAAGCGAGCTTCCGCATCCCGACCGAAGGCGGCGCGGCGCTGCCCGTGGTCTTCGCCCCGCTGCTCGAACACGCCATGCTGGCCTGTGAGCCCGAGCCCGTCGATCCGATGGAACGGACGCTGCACGAGAGCGGGCGGCGCTACCTGGCGAGCGACCGGCGGTTTGCCGACTGGACGCTGCAACAGGCCTATCCGCTCACCCGCACGCGGCGTGCGGTCGCGCTGGTCTGGACGCGCCCCGAAGGCGGCGGCGTGGTCGCCGCCAAGGGCGCGCCGGAGGCGATCGCCGCGTTGTGCCGGCTCGACCCGGCCGCCACGTCGGCGCTGCTGGCCAAGGTCGAGGCGCTGGCCGCGCAGGGCCTGCGCGTGCTCGGCGTGGCCAAGGCCGAGGTCGCCGGCAACGGCCCGTGGCCGGAGGATCCGTGCGACTTCGCTTTTCGCCTGCTCGGGCTGGTCGCCTTCGTCGATCCGCTGCGTCCGACGGTGCCGGCGGCGATCGCCGAGTGCAAGGCGGCGGGCATCCGCGTGGTGATGATCACCGGCGACTACCCGGGCACGGCGCTGGCGATCGCACGCGAGGCCGGGCTCGATGCCGGTGCCGTGCTGACCGGCGAGGCGCTCGATGCGCTGGACGAGCCCGCGCTGCGTGCGCAGCTTGCCCGGGTGAGCGTGTTCGCCCGGGTGGTGCCGGAACAGAAGCTGCGCCTGGTCGAGGCGTTCAAGGCGATGGGCGAGGTGGTGGCGATGACCGGCGACGGCGTCAACGACGCGCCGGCGCTCAAGAGCGCGCACATCGGCATCGCCATGGGCCAGCGCGGCACCGACGTCGCCCGCGAAGCGGCGGCCCTGGTGCTGCTCGACGATGATTTTTCCACCATCGTCGAAGCGGTGCGGCTGGGCCGGCGCATCGACGACAACCTGCGCAAGGCCATGGCCTACATCCTGGCCGTGCACGTCCCCACCGCCGGCATGGCGCTGCTGCCGGTGCTGCTCGGCTGGCCAGTGCTGTTCTTTCCCATCCACGTCGCCTTTCTGGAGTTCGTGATCGACCCGGCCTGTTCCATCGTGTTCGAGGCCGAACCGGCGGAGGACGATCTGATGCGCCGACCGCCGCGGCCGGCGCGACGGCCGCTGTTCGGCCGGCGCATCCTGGCGCTCAGCCTGCTGCAGGGACTGGGGATGTTCGTCCTCACCCTCATCGTCTATGCGCTCGGCCTGCACCAGGGCGAGGGGCAGGCGCGGGCGCTGGCCTTCACTACGCTGGTGGTGGGCAATCTGGCGCTGATCCTCACCAACCGCTCCTGGGCGCACACCCTGCCGGCGACGCTCGGGCGGCGCAATGCCGCGCTGTGGTGGGTGGTCGGCGGCACCCTGCTCGCGCTCGCCCTGGCCCTGGCCCTGCCCGCATTGCGCGGTCTGTTCCGCTTCGCCATGCCCACGCCTTCGGCCCTGGCGCTCGCGGTCGTCGCCGGTCTCGCCGGCATCGCCTGGTTCGAGGCGTTCAAGTGGCTGCACCGGCGCAACCCGGATCGGCCCGGAACCCGCGCCGCTTGACGCCCGCTTGGCTTCCCGCCGGCGTAACCTCACATGGCGGCGGAGAACGCGGACGAGCATCCTCGCCTGCCGGCCGCGTTTTTTTCCATCGACACGTCACGAGGAGAGCGTCATGAATGCAGTGTTCGGGCAACTGGGTCGTCACTGGTGGGTTTTCGTGCTCTACGGAGTGGTCGCCGTGATCTTCGGCGTGTTCGCCATGCTGCGGCCGCTGGCCGCGGCCATCGGCCTGGCCTGGGCCTGCGGCGTGATGGCGCTGGCCGAAACGGTGATCAGCGTGTTCGCGCTGTTCGACCGTCAGGCCGGCGTCTCCAAGGGCTGGCTGGTGCTCTACGCGATCGCCTCGTTGATCTTCGGCCTGCTCGCGGTGAGCAATCCCTTCGCCACGGCCGGCGCGCTCCTGATGCTGCTCGCGGCGTGGCTGCTGGTCAGCGGCGTGTACCGCATCGTCTTCGCCATCCGCGTGCGCAAGGAGATCGAGGGCGAATGGCTGGTGGCGCTGAGCGGCGTGCTGGCGATCGTGCTCGGCGTGCTGTTCGTGCTGAGTCCGCTGGCGGGCCTTCTGGTGACGGCGATCTGGATCGGCGCGGCCTCGCTGGTCTACGGCATCCTGCAGATCGTCGCCGGCTTCAAGCTGCGCCAGCTGCGCCAGTCGCTTTGAAGACGGCCGCCGGATACGCCACGCCGCCGGGGAGGTCGCGCCGTCGCCTCCCCGGCGGCCAACGGTGGCTTCCGCTGTGGATGGCGCTTGCCGTCATGGCCGCCCTCGCCCCGGTCGCCCGAGCTTGCGAGGCGCTGCGGGTGATGAGCTTCAACGTGCGCGTGCCGGTGGCCAGCGACGGGCCCAACCGCTGGGAAGCGCGCCGCGAGCTCTTCGTCCGCACCATCGCCACGGCCCGCCCCGACCTGCTCGGCACGCAGGAACTGCATCAGCAACAAGCCGACGCCATCCTGGCCCGGCTGCCCGCGTACGCCTGGTTCGGCCTCGACCGCCGCGGCGGCCACACCGACGAGCACATGGGCCTGTTCTACCGTGGCGAGCGGCTACGCGTGCTCGACAGCGGCAACTTCTGGCTCTCGGACACGCCCGACGTGCCCGGCAGCATCAGCTGGGGGCATCCCTATCCGCGCATGGTCACCTGGGGGCTCTTCGAGGATCGTGCCTGCGGTCGGCGCTTCTACGCCTTCAATACCCACCTGCCCTACCGCGACGAGGACGAAGCGGCCCGGGTCAAGGGCGCACAGGCCATCCTGGCACGTCTGGCCGCGCTGCCGCCCGACGTGCCGGTGGTGCTCACCGGCGACCTGAACGCCGAACCGGACAGCCCGACCTACGCGCATCTCGCTGGCAACTTGCGCGATGCGCGGGCGATCGCATCCCGGGTCGAGGGCCCGGAAAAGACCTTCCACGATTTCACCGGCGTGCCGAACCGACGCATCGACTACATCTTCGTGCGTGGCTTCCGCGTCGACCGCTACGCCACCCTCACCGGGCACGAGGGGGCGCGCTACCCTTCCGATCACTTTCCGGTCATGGCCGAACTGCGCTGGCCCTGACGAAGCCGCCCACCCGGACGGCGGCCGTCAGCCGCACTTGCTGTAACCGCAGTTGAGGCAGGTCTGGCAACCGTCCAGCAGCACCAGCGCCTGGGTGTTGCACTTGCTGCACAGCATGGCCCCGGGCGGGAAAGCGCCCGCCTCGGCGGCCTGGGCCGACGAGGCCTCGCCGGCGGCGACATAGGCGGCGCGCTTCTCGGCGATCAGTTTGCGGGTGGATTCGTCCAGCTCCGGGTCGTGGATCAGGCCGATGTTCTTCAGGTGCCGCTCGATCACCGCGCCGATCTCGGCGACGATGCTCGGCATGTAGACGCCGCCAGCCTTGAAGTAGCCGCCGCGCGGATCGAACACCGCCTTCATCTCCTCGACCAGGAAGGTGACGTCGCCGCCCTTGCGGAACACCGCGGAAATGATCCGGGTGAGCGCGACGATCCACTGGAAATGGTCCATGTTCTTCGAGTTGATGAAGATCTCGAAGGGCCGCCGCTGCTCGTGCGGCGTGCCGGGATTGAGCACGATGTCGTTGATGGTGACGTACAGCGCGTGCTCGAACAGCGGGGATTTGATCTTGAAGGTGGAACCGACGAGCTGCTCGGGCCGCTCCAGGTTCTCGTGCATCTGGATCACTTCCGCCGTCGCCGGGCGCGGTGCGGCGGCGGGTGCGGCGGGCGCCGCCTTGTCTTCGGGCTTGACGACGGCGTAGCCCTTGATCTTCTTGTCGATCTTGATCGCCATGGTGGCTGATTTCCTTAGGGTGGATGCGGATGCGATCGGCAAGGACCCAGGCGGCGCGGACCGACCGCCTTCCCGGCCTCGCCCTACCGCGGCGGGCCGGGAAGGCTTAAGGCTCACTTCCTGCGGGCGGCGCCCCTGCCGGTCGATTTGGCCGCGACGGGGCGCTTGCCGACGGCGGCCTTGCGGGCGACGGTTTTCTTCGCCGCGCCACCGCGGCTGACCGCGGCGTGCTGGCGGGCCGGCGCCTTCTTGGCCGCGGTTTTTTTCGTGCTGCCCTTGCCGACGGCCTTCTTGACGGCGGCCTTCTTCGCCGCAGCCTTCTTGACTGCGGACTTCTTGGCCGGTGCCTTCTTCACTGCAGTCTTTTTCACTGCGACCTTCTTGGTGGCGGCCTTCTTCGCCGCCGGCTTGGCCGGTGCCTTCTTCACTGCAGTCTTTTTCACTGCGGCCTTCTTGGTGGCGGCCTTCTTCGCCGCCGGCTTGGCCGCTGCCTTCTTCGCCGCCGACTTCTTCGCCGCGACCTTTTTCACCGCCGCCCTGCGCGTGGCCGGCCGGGTCGAGCCGGTCTTGGCGGCCGGCTTCTTCGCCGCCTTGCGGGTGACCGACCGGCCGGCGGCAGCCGGCGTCACCGGCACTTCGACCGGCGTCGGCGTCGGCGGCGTGACGGCGGCCGCTGCCTGCTCGACCGGCGTCACGGACTGGGCCGCATCCTGGGTGGCGATTTCGCTTTCGATGGACATGACAGATCCCCTCCGAACGTGTGTGTGCGTATCGATACGAAGCTGCCCGGCGAATGGCGTCTAGAACTTGCCGTAGTAGCCTTCCTTCAGGGCATCGAAGAGGTTGGCCGCGGTGTGAATCTCGCCGTCGTATTCCACTTCTTCATTGCCCTTCAGTTCGACAACGCTACCGTCTTCCAATTCGAAGCGGTAGAGGGTGTTTTCGAGGTCCGACTCCTTGACCAGCACGCCCTGGAACGCGGCCGGATTGAAGCGGAAGGTGGTGCAGCCCTTGAGGCCTTGCTGGTAGGCGTAGAAGTAGATGTCCTTGAAGTCTTCGTAGGGATAATCGGTGGGCACGTTGGCGGTCTTGGAGATGGACGAATCCACCCACTTCTGCGCCGCGGCCTGGATGTCCACGTGTTCCTTCGGCGTGATGTCGTCGGCGGCGACGAAGTAATCGGGCAACTTTGCCGCCGGATCCTGCGCATACGGCAAGGCCTCGGCATTGATCAGCGCGCGGTAGGCGAGCAGCTCGTAGCTGTAGACCTCGATCTTTTCCTTGGTCTTGCGGCCTTCGCGGATCACGTTGCGCGAGTAGTGATGGGCAAACGATGGCTCGATGCCGTTGCTGGCATTGTTGGCCAGGCTCAGGCTGATGGTGCCGGTGGGCGCGATCGAGGTGTGGTGGGTGAAGCGGGCACCGACCTCGGCCAGCTCCTCCACCAGGGTCGGTGCGACTTCGGCGATGCGCTGCATGTAGCGGCTGTATTTCGCGTGCAGCACGCGGCCGGGCACGGTGTCGCCGATCCGGTAGCCGTCGGCAGCCATCTCGGGACGCTTGCGCAGCATGTCGCCGGTGACGACGTAGTCGCGCGCCAGGATCGGCGCCGGGCCCTTTTCGCGGGCGAGTTCGAGTGCCACCTCCCAGCCGGCCAGCGCCATCTCGCGCGAGACGTCCTCGGTGAAGGCCACCGCCGCGGCGCTGCCGTAGCGCAGTTTGAGCATCGTGAGGGTCGAACCCAGACCGAGAAAACCCATGCCGTGGCGGCGCTTGGAGAGGATCTCCTCGCGCTGCTGCGCGAGCGGCAGGCCGTTGATCTCGACCACGTTGTCGAGCATGCGGGTGAACACCTTGACCACTTCGCGGTATTCGTCCCAGTCGAAACGCGCACGCGGCCCGAACGGATCGCGCACGAACGCGGTCAGGTTGACCGAGCCGAGCAGGCAGGAGCCGTAGGGCGGCAAGGGCTGCTCGCCACATTGCCCGGTCACCAGGCCGTTGAAGATGACGGCATGGTGGTCCGGCTGGGTGGTATCGAACACGGCTTCCTCACCCACGTATTCGATGCTGGCGATGCGCGAGGTGAAGCGCTGGCTTTTACGCAGCGGCTTGTCCTGCCGCCAAGCGCGGTAGCGTTCATTCTTGCGCGGCAGCAGGAAACCGATCTCATCCATGAAGCGTTCGCGCGACTCGCCATCGATGATCAGCTCGTAGTCGGCGGTGCAGGCGTAGGCACGGCTCGCCCCATGGCCATCGGGCATCATGCGCATGCGCGCAGGCCGCCGCCTGCGGATGCGGCAGAACACACCGAAATTCGCCAGCAGCATCTGCACGTCCCTGAGCAGACTCTCGGCGCTGGACGCCAGGCGAACCGAGCAGCTCTGGCTGGCGATGGAGACGTTCACGGTGCCGTCGCACTGGAATAGCGCGCGCAAATAGCCCTTGACGCACGCCTCCGAGCCTCGCCAGATCACCTCCGGCACACGCAGCTTGGTGGCTGCGCTGAAACCGTGGTGCTCCAGCAGGCGGGCCAGCAGGACCGAACGGATGAATACCTGCTGCCGCTGCGGGACCGCCACGGGCGTGACCCGGTAGTCGCGCCCGGCCTGGGCGGTATGCGCGAGGAGCGTGTTGATGTACGCAGCCACGCGATCCGCCAGCACCCGCTCCTCGCCCCACAGCGAGACCACGGCGGCGCGCCGTTCCTTGCCACGATGGGTGAAATGGCCATCGCCGGTGATGAGGCCGAGCAGCAGGCCCAGGTCCTCGCTGCCCTGCTGGCCGAACTGGCCCTTGCCCGACTGCACCAGCAACCGGTCGCCGATCTTCAGGTCGCGCAGCTTGATCTTGCCGCGCTCGACATAGAAGTCGTGCCATTCGGTCGCCTTGATTTCATAGCCGTCCTCGGTGCGCACGCGATAGACCGGCGCACGCGGGGCGGTCATGAAGGCCGGCTTGGCGGGGCGGACCTCCACGCCCCTCGCGTCCAGACCCAGCGAACGCCGGTCGACCGACACCTCGAGCGGCACGCCCGCCGCGTAAAGCTCGCCAATCGGCACCATGCCGTATTGGGTGGCCAGCCGCGTGTCGGCGGTGACGCAGGGGTTGGTGGCGCGGATGTTTTCGCACCACCAGTTGTTGTTCATCTCGTTGACCTTGTCGATCAGGATGAACCCCGGCTCCGCGTAGTCGTAGGTGGAGACCATGATCATGTCCCACAGATGGCGGGCGCGGATGTGGCCGTAGATCTTGCAGGCGACCAGGCCGTCCTCGCGCACCACGTAGTTCTCGTGGGTGGGCCACTCGCGCCAGACCACCTGGGTTTCGTCGGCCAGATCGAGCTCGCCCTGCTCCTTCACGTGCACCGGGAACACCAGCGGCCAGTCGCGGTCGTGCTCGACCGCCTGCATGAAGCCCTCGGTGACCAGCAGCGAGAGGTTGAACTGGCGCAGCCGGCCGTTCTCGCGCTTGGCGCGGATGAACTCCTTGACGTCCGGGTGGCTGACGTCGAAGGTGCCCATCTGCGCGCCGCGCCGCCCACCGGCCGAGGACACCGTGAAGCACATCTTGTCGTAGATATCCATGAAGGACAGCGGCCCCGAGGTGTACGCCCCGGCACCGGACACGTACGCCCCGCGCGGGCGCAGCGTGGAGAACTCGTAGCCGATGCCGCAGCCGGCCTTCAGCGTGAGCCCGGCCTCGTGCACCTTCTCCAGGATGTCGTCCATCGAATCGCGGATGGTGCCCGACACCGTGCAATTGATCGTCGAGGTGGCCGGCTTGTGCTCCCAGGCGCCGGCATTGGAAGTGATGCGCCCGGCCGGAATCGCACCGCGACGCAGCGCCCACAGGAAGCGCTCGTACCAGTGCTCGCGCAGCTCGGGCGTGGCCTCCACCGCGGAAAGCGCGCGCGCCACCCGCTGCCAGGTTTCGTCCACGCTGCCATCGACCGGTTCGCCGAGCTTGTTCTTGAGCCGGTACTTCTTGTCCCAGATGTCGTACGAGGCCGGCTGCAGGGGAATCAGGACCGGATCGCGAGGCATGGGCGTGGCCCGTACGCTGGACATGGCAGAGGGATCTCCGAACGCTGGAGGGATGGGAAATGGCCCGCGTCTTGCAGAGCCGACGATGAGGCGCGAACACCAAACGTAGTGATCTTGGCTCGCCCTGAACACAAGGTATTGTGTTTCACCCCCAACCGCAAGGGCTGCAGGCCAAAACCGCGCTGAACCGGACGAGGGCAAGGGCGCCCGTCCGGACGAGCCGTCGGCGCCCGGCGCCGCTACGCTTGGCGCCGCGGAAAATCCCCACTTTAAGGAGAACCTCCATGCCCCCGTTCCCTCCCGCGCTGCGCTGGGCGCGCCTGTGGCTGCTGCTGATCGGCCTCGTCCTGGCCCTGCCGGCGGCCCGCGCCGGCATCCCGGTCATCGATGGCGGCCAGCCGGTGCCATCGCTCGCCCCGATGCTGGAGAAGGTCACCCCGGCGGTGGTCAACATCTCCACCAAGACCCGCATCCGGGTCCGCGACCCGTTCTTCGACGACCCGATGTTCCGGGAGTTTTTCGGTCTGCCGCCCGTGCAGCGCGAACGCGTCGAGCAGAGCCTGGGCTCGGGCGTGATCGTGGATGCCGCCAAGGGTTACGTGCTCACCAACAACCACGTGGTGGGCGGCGCCGACGACATCACGGTGACCCTGCAGGACGGGCGCAACCTGAAAGGCCGGCTGGTCGGCACCGATCCGGACACCGATGTCGCCGTGGTGCAGATCTCGGCGCCGGGGCTGACCGCGCTCTCGGTGGCCGATTCCAATCAGCTGCGCGTGGGTGATTTCGTGCTCGCGGTCGGCAACCCCTTCGGACTCGGCCAGACGGTGACCTCGGGCATCGTCTCGGCGCTCGGCCGCTCCGGCCTCGGCGGCCTGGGCTACCAGAACTTCATCCAGACCGACGCCTCGATCAATCCGGGCAATTCCGGCGGCGCACTGATCAACCTGCGCGGCGAGCTGGTCGGCATCAACACGATGATCTTCAGCCCTTCCGGCGGCAACGTCGGCATCGGCTTTGCGATCCCCTCCAATCTCGCCCGCGACGTGATGGGCCAGCTCATCGCCTATGGCAAGGTCCGTCGCGGCAGCCTGGGCGTGCTGGTGCAGGACCTCAACCCGCGGCTGGCGCGGCTGCTCGGCGTCAAGACGGATACCGGCGTGGTGGTGACCGAGGTGGTCCCCGGCTCGGCCGCCGACCGCGCCGGCATCGAGCCCGGGGATGTGCTGACCACGCTGAACGGCAAGCCGCTGCGCAGCGCCGACGAGCTGCGCAACCAGGAAGGCCTGCTGCCCCTGGGCAGCACGCTCAAGCTCGGCCTCATCCACGAGGGCAACCCACGCGAGGTGTCCGCCACGCTCGCGCCGGTGCCGCTGGCCACGCTCGACGGCGGCAAGCTGGATCAGCGCCTGGCCGGCGTGCGCTTCAGTGAACTGCCGCTGGAACTGCGCAACCAGGGCGCCGCCGGCGTGGCGGTGCAGGCGGTGCGCCCTGGCAGCCGTGCGGCGCAGGCCGGGCTGCGCGAGGGCGACGTGGTGATCGGTGTGGGCAACCATCGCATCACCGGGCTGCGCGACCTGCAGCGCATGCTCGGCGCCGGCCTGCGGCAGCTGGTGCTGATCGTGGCCGACGAGGAAGGCGCGCACTACGTGCTGCTGGATTGAATCGCGAGCGCCGCCACGGAGCCATGGCTCCGTGGCGGCGCCTTCTCAAGGTGAAAACGGCCCGAGGGCCGCGTATATTCTGGCCTCGCGGCACCGCGACACGTGCCGCCCGTGCAGCAGCCCTTTCCAGCAAGAAACCGAGCACCACCCCATGCGTCCCACCCTCGTTCGTATCCTCACCCTCGCCGTGCTTGGCGCCTGCTTCGGCCAGGGCGTCGTCGCAGCCACCAAGACTGCCGTCCATCACGGCAAGACTTCGCACAAGAAAACCGTCGCGCCGAAGGGGCCCACCCTGGTCTGGCGCGGCGACGTCACCAGCGCGCGCAGCGTCGTCACCGACGTGGCCGCGGCCTGGGAAAAGAGCGGCCACGGCCATCTCGAAGTGCAGTCGTTCAATACCGCCTCGGGGCTCGATGCGGTCAGCGCGGGCCTGGCCGACCTGGCCGGCGTGGCCCGCGAGGGCGACGGCAGCGCCGCCGAGAGCCGACTCGTCTTTACCCCGGTGGCCTGGGATGCCCTGGTCATCCTGACCCATCCGTCCAATCCGGTGAGCAACCTCACCCTGAAGCAGGTCCACGACGTCTACTACGGCAAGATCACCAACTGGCGCGAACTCGGCGGCCCGGATGCGCCGATCAACGTCTATGCGGTGGCCAGCCCCGGCGACGGCGTGGAATACAGCCTGCGCAGGCTGCTGTTCGGCCGCGGCAACCAGCCGGTCGCGGCACCGCGGCTGTACGTCAATACCGCCAAGCTGGAAGAGGCCGTCACCCTCGATCCGCACGCCTTCGGCGTCTCCACGCTGTCCGGAGCGATCGGCAACCGCAAGCTCAAGATGTTCAGCCTGGACGGCGTCGCGCCCAGCGTGGCCAACGTCGCCGACGGCAGCTATCCGCTGTACATGCCGGTCTACCTGGTCACCAATCCGTCCAGCCCGAAGGCGGCCGAGGCCAAGGCCTTCGTCGACTTCATGCAGAGCGAGGACGGCAAGGCGGTGCTGCGCAAGCACGCGATCCTGGCCTATGCCGATGCGCCCGCGCTGGCCGAGCTCGACGCCGACCGTCGCAGCCGCATCCTCGCCGAGGTCGGCGCCAGGCCGCTGCCGATCGGCGGCACGCCGATGGCCGCGCCCGGCGCCACCTACGCCGACCGCGCCGCCATCGCCCCCGGCTCGCCGCTCACCGAACAGGCCCGGCAGGCACTCGAAGCACGCCAGGCCGCCCAGGCACCGGCAGCAACGCCGGCGCCGGCAGATGAGCCTGCGCCGGCCGTGGCCGCGACGCCCAAACCCGCCACCGGCGGCGGCGCACGCACCTACACCGTGGCCAAGGGCGACACCTTGGGCTCGATCGCGCGGCGCAACGCCATCCAGGTGGCGCAACTGCGCGAATGGAATCACCTCAAGGGCGACAACATCCGCCAGGGCCAGGTGCTGCAACTCAGCGCCGACTGAAGCTAAGGTGCCGTCGATCCGCGCCATCACGCTCGATCTGGACGACACGCTGTGGCCGGTCCAACCGGCGCTGGAGCAGGCCGATCTGGCCGTGGACGCATGGCTGCGCGAGCACTGGCCGGCGGTCGCCGCCCGCTGGCCGGTGCCGGCGCTGCGCCGGCTGCGCGAGGAAGTGGCGCGCAGCCGGCCCGATCTGGCGCACGACTTCAGCGCCCAGCGCAGGCTCACCCTTGAGCGCGCCTTCGCCGCCTGCGGCGTGCACGAGCCTCCCGTGGAAGCCGCCTGGGCGGTGTATTTCGCCGCCCGCAACGCGGTGCGGCCCTATCCCGACAGCCATCCGGCGCTGGCGCGGCTCGCCGGCCGCCTGCCTCTGGCCAGCCTGACCAATGGCAATGCCGATCTTCGCCTGACCGGTCTCGAGGCGCACTTTCGGCACCACGTGTGCGCACGCGAAGTCG
Organism: Aerosticca soli; assembly: GCF_003967035.1. Classification (GTDB taxonomy): domain Bacteria; phylum Pseudomonadota; class Gammaproteobacteria; order Xanthomonadales; family Rhodanobacteraceae; genus Aerosticca; species Aerosticca soli. Next base: position 2,361,940 of record NZ_AP018560.1, read on the forward strand.
GCTGCGCCAAGCCCGATCCGCGCATCTTCCACGTCGCCGCCCGGCGTCTGGGCGTGGCGCCGGATGAACTGCTGCACGTGGGCGACGATCCCTGGCACGACGTGCACGGCGCCCGCGCGGCCGGGCTGCATTGTGCCTGGATCAACCGCGACGGAAGACCCTGGCCGGCATCGCTCGGCGAACCGCCCGCATGGGTCTTTGCGGACCTTGCCGGTCTCACCGCCTGGCTGGACCGGCAGCTTGCCGCGCCGTCCGCCCCGGGCGCGACCTGAAGATTCTTTTCTCTCGCGAGACCCAGCCCATGAGCGCCGTACTCATCCCCGCCGCCAGCGAACGCGACGAGATCGCGATCGAGGCGGTCACCGCCGAAACCCTCGACGCCGTCCGCGCCCGTCTTCCCGCCGCGCAGCGGCAATGGCTCGCGGACTGCGGCTTTACGGCCGCGCCCGGCCGCTGGATCGGCCTGCCCGATGCGCAGGGCCGGCTCGAACGCGTGCTGGTCGGCGTCGACCGCCGCGAACCCTTCGCCGCGCTGGCCGAGCTGCCGCAGGCGCTGCCGATCGGCCGCTACCGCCTGGACGAAGCCGGCGTGCCGCTCGAGCTGCGGCTGGCCGCACTGGGCTGGGCGCTCGGCGCCTACCGATTCCGCCTTTATCGCAAGCCTTCCCGGGAACCGGCCGCGCTGGCCCTGCCCGCCGAACTGCTCGGCCAGCTCGCGCCGCTGGTGGACGCCAGCTACCTCGTGCGCGACCTGGTCAACACGCCCACCGAAGAACTCGGCCCGGCCGAACTCGCCCTGGACATCGAACGGCTCGCCGACATGCACCAGGCCCGCGTGCGCACGTGGGTGGGCGATGATCTCCTAGCCGCCGGCTTCCCCGCCATCCACGCGGTCGGCCGCGCCAGCCATCGACCGCCGCGGCTGATCGAACTTAGCTGGGGCGAGGAAGCCGACCCCGGCCTGGTGATCGTCGGCAAGGGCGTGTGCTTCGACACCGGCGGGCTCGACCTCAAGAGTGCCGACGGCATGCGCAACATGAAGAAGGACATGGGTGGTGCCGCCCACGCCATCGCGCTGGCCGCCCTGGTCATGCACGCCCGGCTGCCGGTGCGGCTGAGCCTGCTGGTACCGGCGGTGGAGAACGCGATCGGGCCGCAGGCACTGCGGCCGGGCGACGTCATCGCCACCCGCGCCGGCTTCCGGGTGGAGATCGACAACACCGACGCCGAGGGGCGGCTGATCCTCGCCGATGCGCTCGCCTACGGCGCCGAGCAGCGGCCGGATCTCCTCATCGACATCGCCACCCTGACCGGCGCCGCCCGGGTGGCGCTGGGCCCGGACCTGCCGGCCCTGTTCAGCCGCGAGGACGCGCTGGCGGAGCGGCTGGTCGCCATCGGCCGGGCGCAGGCCGACCCGCTCTGGCGTCTGCCGCTGTGGCAGCCGTACCGGCGCCTGTTCGATTCCCAAGTGGCCGATTTCGCCAACGGCGGACCGTCGCGGCACGCCGGGGCGATCGTCGCCGCGCTCTATCTGGAGCGCTTCGTCCCGGCCGAGGTGCCCTGGCTGCACCTGGATACCTATGCGTGGAACGACACCGACCGCCCGGGCCGCCCGCGTGGCGGCGAAGCCCAGGGCCTGCGCGCCTTGTTCGCCCTGCTCGAGGAACGCTACGGCTAAACCCGCCTCCGGGCCATGACTTTGCGCCGATGCCAAAGGCAAGGGACGGCTGGCATGCTCGCCTCTTTGCAGGTGGAAGACCGACGGTGAACTTTTCAGCGCGCGCATGGCCGGCCCTCCTGGCCCTGCTCCTGGCCGGTCCGGGCCATGGCCGTACGACGACGCCACCGGCCGACCAGCCGCCGCTCAGCGCGCAGACGCTGCGCTCGGGCGGCGCCCTGCCGGACGCGCAGCGCCGGGTGCACTTCAGCCACGCCGAACTGCACTTTCGCGTCGATCCGGCCGCGCAGCGCCTGGATGCGCTGGCCCAGCTGGACTTCATCGCCAAGGAATCCACCGACCGGCTGCTGCTCGATCTGGATCGCAACCTCGCCATCCGCGCCATCGCGATCGACGGCAAGCCGCTCCCTGACGCGGCCTGGCGCAATCCCGACGGCCGCCTTGCCATCGACCTGCCCACCCGTCTCGCCGCGGGGGATAAGGTCACGGTGGAGATCCGCTACGGCGGCCGACCGCACACCGCCAGCCGCGCACCGTGGGACGGCGGTTTCGTGTGGTCGCACACCGATGACGGTGAGCCGTGGATCGCCACCGCGGTCGAGGGCGAGGGCTGCGACCTGTTCTGGCCGTGCATCGACCATCCGCAGGGCAAGCCCGACCTCGTCGACACCTACGTCACCGTGCCCAGGGACCTCGCCGCCCCAGGCAACGGCGTGCTGGTCGGCGTGCAGGACGAAGGCGCGCTGCGCACCTGGCACTGGCGCGTCCGGCAACCGACCACCTACGCGATCACGCTCAACATCGGCCCGTTCGAAGTGCTGAAGGCCACCTACCGCAGCCGCTACGGCAATACCATCCCCATGGAGTTCTGGTACCTGCGCGGCCACGAAGTCCAGGCCAGGGAGCTCTTCGCCGAGTTCCCGCCCATGCTCGACTTCTTCGAGCAGACCATCGGCCCGTATCCGTGGGGCGACGAGAAGATGGGCGTGGTCGAGACCCCGCACCTGGGCATGGAACACCAGACGCTCAACGCCTACGGCAACGGCTACAAGCCCGGCCCCTATGGCTTCGACTGGCTGCTGCAGCACGAATTCGCCCACGAATGGTTCGGCAACCAGCTGACCAATGCGGACTGGGACGACATGTGGCTGCACGAGGGCTTCGCTACCTACATGCAGCCGCTGTACGGCCGCGCCCTGGCCGGCGACATGGCCTATTTCGCCATGCTGCAGGAAGAGCGCCTGCAGCTGCGCAACCTGCATCCGGTGGTGAGCGGCCAGCGGCGCGCCGAGCACGAGGTCTACGACGCCGACCGCGGCCCGGGCAACGACATCTACTACAAGGCCTCGCTGATGCTGCACACGTTGCGCCAGCTGATCGGCGACGATGCGTTCTTCGAGGCCACCCGCCGGCTGGTGTACGGGCGGCCGGATCCCAGGCCGGGCAACTTCCGCCCGCGTTACGCCACCACCCAGGATTTCATCGACATCGTGCGCCAGGTCACCGGCCGCGACCTGCGCTGGTTCTTCGACGTCTACCTGTACGAGGCCGCGCTGCCGACGCTGGTCGAGGCGCGTCGGGGCGACACGCTCACGCTGCGCTGGCAGGTGCCGCAGGAGCGCCCCTTCCCGATGCCCGTAGAAGTGGAAGTGGACGGCGCCACCCGGCAGGTGCCGATGCCTCATGGCAGCGCCACGCTCACCGTGCCGGCCGGCGCCAGAGTCATCGTCGACCCGCATTCGCGCCTCCTGCGCGCGCAGCCGGCCATCGACCGCTACCGGCAATGGCGTGAGGCGCTGCAGGCACACGGCAAGGACGCCGCGCACTAGACCGCACGACCGCTGCCCACACGGACGCGCAGCGCCGATTCCACGTAAGGCCGCGCGGCTGGCGACAGCGCCCTCCCCCGTTCGATAATGCCGGCAGGGGGAGCCATGTCAGCGGAGATTCTCCATGGATGTAGGCAATGTGCTCCGGCAGCGGGCCGTGGATCGTGCCGACCACCCCGCGCTGCTGTTCCACGACGAGCAGGTGAGCTTCGCCGAGCTCGATCGGCGCACCGAGTCGGTACGCCACCAATTGCTCGATCTCGGCATCGGGCCCGGCGATGCGGTGGGTATGCTGCTGCCCAACACGCCGGCCTTCGTCTATCTCTATCTCGCGCTCTTGCGCATCGGCGCGATTCCAACCCCGATCGACGTGCGCCTGGGCGCGGCCGAGGTCACGGTCCTGGCCCGGCATTGCCGATTGCGCCTGGCCTTCGTCGCCCCGGACTATGCGCACCGCGACGTCCTGAGCGCGCACGTGCGGACCCTGGACACCGACGCCCTGCGTCTGGACCTGCCGCCGCCGGCCGCCGCCACGCGGCCTTACGATCCGGCCGCGACCGCGCTCTACCTGCACACCTCGGGCACCACCGGCATTCCGAAGGTGGTGGAGCTCACCCTGGCCCATCTCGACTGCTATCCGCATGCCATGAGCCGCTTCTGGCATTCCGGCCCGGACTGGGTGCTGGCGATGATCCTGCCGATGAGCCACATCTCCGGCCCCATCCTCATCAACGAGATGCTGGACAAGGGCTCCACGCTCGCCATCGTCGACCGCATCAGCGGGCCGGCCCTGCTCGAGGCCGCGCAGCGCTACCGCTTCACCTTCATGCACGGCGTGCCGCCGATCTTCCAGATGATGCTGACCGCCGAGCCGGAGCGCTATGACTTGTCCTCGGTCAAGGTGATGGCGCTGATGGGCACCTCGGTGCCGGTCACGGTGATGCGCGCGCTGAAGACGCGCCTGCCGCACGTCAAAGTCCTGCAAGGCTATGGCCTGACCGAGACCTCCCCGCTGCTGACCGGCACGCCATCCGAAGCCGCCGACGATCATCTGGACAGCATCGGCATCGCCGTGCCCGACGCCGAGGTGTTCATCGCCGACGCCCAGGGGCGCCCGCTGCCGCCTGGCGAGGTCGGTGAGATCGTCGCCCGCGGCAAGGTGGTGATGAAAGGCTATCTCGACAATCCCGCGGCCACCGCCGCGCGCATCCGCAACGGCGTGCTGCATACCGGCGATGCCGGCCGTCAGGACGAGCATGGCTTCTTCTACCACCTCGGGCGGATGGACGATCAGATCGTCACCCGCCAGGGTCTCAACGTGTACCCGGCGGAAGTGGAGAACGTGCTGCTCGGGCATCCGCAGGTGCTCGATGCGGCGGTGGTCGGCCAGGTCGACGATGCCGAGCACGGCACGGTGCTCACCGCCTACGTCATCCCGCGCGGCGCGGCGCCCGCGGCGAGCGAGCTGCGCCGCTACTGTCTGGACCGCCTGGCGCAGTTCAAGGTGCCGCAGCGCTTCCACTTCGTCACCGAGCTGCCGCGCACCGGCACCGGCAAGGTGGCGCGCGAGCGGCTGCGCGGCTGATGGCAGACAGGACGCCACGGCCGGGGGGCGCGCTCATGCGCGGCCTCGCCCGGCTCGTCGCCGGCCTGCCGGACGGTGCCCGCCATGCGCTGGCCGTCGCGCTCGGCCGCGGTTTCGCCGCCCTGCCGCTGCGCCGGCGCCAGGTGGCGCTGGCCAACCTCGCGCTTGCGTTTCCCGAACTCGCCCCGGCTGCGCGCCGCGCCCTGTTGCGCACCAGCATGACGTACTGGGCGCAGACCGTGGTCGAGATCATGGAACTCGCCGGCCGCCGCCTGTCCGCCGAGGCGCTGCGCGCGCGGGTGACACTGGACGGCCGAACGCACCTGGATGCGGCGCTGGCGCAGGGCCGCGGCGTGATCGCGCTCAGCGCGCACATCGGCAACTTTCCGCTGGCGGTTTTCGCGCTCGCCGCCTACGGCTACCGCACCGCGGCGGTCTACAAGGAAGGCAGCGCGCTCGAGGACGGCTTCTTCGGCCATCTCATGCAGGCTTATGGCGTCACGCCGATCCGCGTCGACCGGCATCGCCAGAGCGTCGCCCGTGGCGTGCTGGCGGCCCTGCGCGAGGGCAGCGTGGTATTGATGCAGATCGACCAGGCGGTGCGTGACGGCATCCCGGTCGAGTTCTTCGGCCGCCCGGCGCGCACGCCGGTCGGTCCGGCCGTGCTGGCCCGCCGCAGCGGCGCGCCGGTGCTGCCGATGTTCATGTTCCACGCCGGTCGCGGACATCGCCTGCAGTTCGCCGCGCCGCTGGCGCTCAGCACCGTCGCCGATCCCCAGCAGGCCCTGCACGAGGACGTGCAGGCGATGACGCGCGTCATCGAGGCGGTGGTACGTGCCCATCCGGCGGAGTGGTACTGGGTGCACCGGCGCTGGGCCGACAAGGGCGGCGAGCGCTGAAAACCACGGCGAGCCGTTGGCTTTCCGCGCTCGCCGCGGTTTTAGAAAGCAAGCGCGGTCTCGCCCGCGAACCGCCCCTGCGGACCGAAACGCCGCTCGACGATGCGCCCGCCGCCGGCGTGGGCGATGGCCACCACCGTGCTCGCGCGCGTGCCGTAATGTTCGCCGCGGATGAAAGCACTCGACAGCAGCCGTTCGCGCTCGAGACCCACGCCGGTGTCGGGCAGGTCCTCGTCCGGCGGTCGCCATTCGTCGGCCAAGGCGGTGAAGAGCGGCGCGAAATCCTCATCGCCACCGCCGGCGATCCAGTCCTCGAGGTGCCGCATCAGACGCCGCGTCTTGGGCCAGGGCGTATTGAAGTCGGCATTGGAGAGGCCATGGATGCCGGGCGTGATGTCCTGCAGGCCCGGCTGCGGGCGATTGCCGAGATAGACGCCGTCGCGCGCATCGAAAAGCAGCAGGTTGAACGGGCGGTAATCGGCGGCGCGCTCGCGCAGACCTCGTGCGTGCTCACGCGCGCCGAGCCGTCCGCCAAGGAACTCGCTGGCGAGCAGACCGCGCGAAACGCCGTGCTGTGGATCGCGCGGGTCGCGCACATTGGTCACCGCCGCGCAGCGGCCTGCGTCGGTGACGCCGAGCCAGGTGCCGCCGGCCTCCAGGTCGCGACCGGCGATGATCGGCACCTCCCCCCAGCGCGCCAGCGGCGCGCTCGGCCGGGCATGGAACTCGTCGCGGTTGCCGGCCAGCACCAGCCGCCAGCGCGGATGGGCCTTCCAGGCCAAGGCGATCAGGCACATGCGGGCGTTCGCCGTTCATGCCGGCGGGAGGGTCCGCGCAGACCTCGCATGCCGAGATACCGCGACGTCAACGCAGCTCGCCGGCCTGCGCGGCGGCGGTGCCCAGCGCCAGCGCGACCGCGAGCAAGGGCGCGATGGTCTTCAGCCAGGCCAGCGGCCCGGCCTGGCCGAGGTCGGCGAGAAACGGCGCGAGGGCGGCGGTGAGGCCCTGCGGGCCAAGCCAGGCCAGCAGGGCAAGCGTGGCGAGCAGGCCCAGCGCCACCGGCAGCCAGGCCAGGCGACGACGCGTCCTGCGCGCGGGCAGGGCGGCGACGACGCGGGCGGAAAAGCCCTGGTCGGGAAGATCGGTGGCGGCGGCGCGCGCATCAGCGGCCAAGAGGGCATCCAGCCAGCGATCGTCGTCCGTGCGCGAGGGGTCATTGCGATTCATGGTTCACCCGTCGTCAGCGGCGCCCACGCGGCCAGGGCGAGTTTCAACTTGCCGCGCGCGCGAAAGATGTGCGACTTGACCGTGCCCACCGGGCAACCCATCGCCGCGGCGGCCTGCTCGTGACTGTGGCCGAGATAGTAGCACTGCACGATGGCCATCCTTTCCGCCGGCGAGAGCACGTCCAGCGCGCGCCGCACCTCGGCGCCGGCGACGGCGGCCTCCGCCAGCGCGGCCGGCGAGGGCGCCTCGGCGGGCAGCTCGGGCGTGGCATCCATCGGCAGCGTGCGTGCTGCCGGCGCACGGGTGGCGCGCACGTGCATCAGGAACCGGTTGTAGGCGATGCGCTGCATCCAGCCGGCGAAGGAAGCCTCGGCACGAAAGGTCGGCAACGCGCGCCAGGCCTGCACGAAGGCGTCCTGGGCGAGATCGTCGGCCAGCGCGGCATCTTCCCGGCAGAGACGGCGCAGCAGCGCACGCACGCGCCCCTGGTGGCGACGCACCAGTTCGGCGAAGGCGCGGCGATCGTCACCGGCCTGCGCACGCGCCACCAGCACAACATCGTCCGGCGTCATCGTGCCGGCATCACTGGCCGCCGGCCTCGGTACGCGACCTGCCGCCCAGCCAGTGCAGGACGAGATAACCGACACCGATCAACAGCGGAATGCCGCCGATACCGGCCATGTCCAGGTCCTGCTCGAAGGCGGCCAGCCCCAGGATGCCCAGCCCGACCATCGTCCAGATCACCCCGCGACGCAGGTCGGCGTGGGGCGGCACCGGCTCGACCAGCAGTTCGGGCGCCACCGGCTGGCCGTGTTCGGCGAGCGTGACGATGACTTCGTTGCGCTGGCGCTGCCGGCGCAGGCGATACCACACGTTGAGCGCGTAGATCGCCACCGGCATGCCGAACACCATCACGATCGCGAGGATCTCCACCAGACTGTCCATGAACCTGCACCTTTACCGGACGACATGCCCGGTCTCGTAAGACCAAGATGCCGCCGGCGTGCAGACGGTTGCAGCAAGGGGCGCGGTGTCGGGCGCCTTCGTCGATGCAGCGAAGGATCCCGCTCAAAGGCTCTGCGGCAAGCTTTCGAGCACGGCGGGGGCAGGCAGGGCCGTGAGTGCCATCAAGTCGAGCTCGACCTGCGGACCGTTGGCCTTCAGCCAATCGCCCATCGCCTGGCCGCCGGACTCGCCATATACGCGATGGGAGTACACGATGACGGTACCGACACCATCGCTCAGACGCAACCTGGCAAACGCGGCCTCGAGAAAGCCGGCACCGAAAAGCACGGCGACGATGAGATGCTCGGGCTTGCCGCCGGCTGTCGACGGCCTGGTATCGGTACGCAGCACCTTGCCGGTGCCCTGGTAGTTTTCAAGGATCTTGTTCGCCAGCTGGGCAAGGCGGTCGCCATCGGCCACCGACTCGTAAACGTCCAGCGTCAGCATGTCGCGCCACGTGGCGAGATCCTCCTGCCCCTGCGGGGTGAATTCGTTCTGGCCATGCCTCGACCATCGGTGCCGATATTCGACCCCACGAAAAACCAGCGTCGGCGTTTGCATGTCTTTCCCCCTGTGCTGAATTGGACATCGCGGCACCGACCCGGGCGCGATCAGTCGCGGCGGCTGACGCGCCATCCGCAGGCACTTCCGGCACGCGGTCATGACGCAACGCAAAGCGCATCGAAAAAAACTGAAGGGTAGTGCCTCGCGCATGGGATGGGTGCACCCGGGGGGGGCGTCAACCATGCGTGCCGCAGCATGACCTCGTCGGTCAGCGGGTCCGCGGGTGCAAGGCGGTCCGCACCATCCATCGTGCGGGAGCGATCCGCATCAGGAGGACGGCAGCTTCATGCTGGATACTGCCACTGACCACGCGTCCTCTATGAAAGATGGCTCTGCCATCCGTGGCAGCGCTGCGCGTCGTCCCGATCCGACAGGACGCGGCCTTCTTGGGCTTTCGCGCCTGGCCTCGCGGGACGCAGGACATCAGGCGTGGGCGGGCGCAGGCGCCTCGATCCGCTGCAACATCCGCGCGATCGAAGCGGCCGCCTCGCGGCCGTCATGCACGGCGCGCACCACCAGATCGGCGCCACGCACGTCGTCGCCGCCGGCAAACACGCGCGGGTGGCCAGTCTGGAACGGCAGGCGCCCGGCGCCACCGACGCGGATGCGCCCACTGGCATCGAGCTCGATGCCCAAGCGCGCGCACCAGGCCGGCGGGCTGGGCCGGAAACCGAAAGCCTGGATCACCACGTCGGCGGGAATCTCCTCCTCGCTGCCCGGCACATTGCGCGGTGCGAGCCGGCCGCTGCCGTCGTCGTGCAGCTCGGTGGCGACCACGCGCACCGCGCCGATGCGGCCATCCTTTCCGAGCAGCGCGAGCGGCTGGCGGTTGAACAGGAACTGCACGCCCTCCTCGCGGCTGTAGCCGACCTCGCGCGCGGAGCCGGGCATGCTGGCCTCGTCGCGGCGATACACGCAGGTGACCGTGGCGGCGCCGAGGCGAATCGCGGTGCGGTTGCAGTCCATGCCGGTGTCGCCGCCGCCCAGCACCACCACGTGCTTGCCCTTCAAGTCGAGCATCGGCGGTGGCGGCGCATCGTCGAGCAGGCGCTCGATGTTGGCGATCAGGAACGGCAGCGCGTCGTGCACGCCATCGAGCTCGCGCCCGGGCAGGCGGCCGTCGACGTAGGTGTAGGCACCGGTGCCGACGAACACCGCGTCGTAGCCTTCCAGCAATGCATCGAACGGCAGGTCGCGGCCGACCTCGACGCCGAGGCGGAAGACGACGCCCATGCCTTCGAGCACCGCGCGGCGCGTGCGCACCACCTGCTTGTCGAGCTTGAACGCGGGAATGCCGAAGGTGAGCAGGCCGCCGATCTCGCGCTGGCGATCGTAGACGTCCACCGCGATGCCGGCGCGGCGCAGGCGGTCGGCGCAGGCCAGCCCCGCGGGACCGGCGCCGACCACCGCGACGCGATGGCCGCTCTCGCGCACGGCGGAAAGGTCCGGCCGCCAGCCCTGGCGGAAGGCCTCGTCCACCACCCAGCGTTCGATGCTGCCGATGGTCACCGCGCCGAAGTTGCCCTGCTCGAGCGTGCAGGCGCCCTCGCACAGGCGATCCTGCGGGCACACGCGGCCGCAGATCTCCGGCAGCGGGTTGGTCTCGTGCATCAGCGCGGCGGCCTCGAACAGGCGGTTCTCCTGCACCAGCTTCAGCCAGTTCGGGATGTAGTTGTGCACCGGACAGGCGTGCTCGCAATACGGGTTGCCGCAGTCGATGCAGCGCCCGGCCTGGGTCGCGCCTTCCGCCGCGGTGAAGTCGCCGGCGATCTCGCCGTAGCCGAGCACGCGGATCGCCACCGGCACGCTGCGCGGCGTGCGCCGCGGCACTTCCAGGAACTGGAACAACTTGTCGCTCATGCCGCCCTCCGCAATTCCTCGGCGAGCGCGCGCAGGCTCGCGGCCTTGGGTTTGACCAGCCAGAAGCGCTGCAAAAGCCCGCGGAAATCGGCGAGCAGGCGCTGCGCCCAGACGCTGCCGGTGAGTTCGATATGCCGCGCGATCAGATTGCGCAGGTGCTGCATGTGATGCTCCATGCCTTCCGGGCTGATGCGCACGATGTCGACCAGCTCGTGGTTGTAGCGGTCGACAAAGTCGCGGTCGAGGTCGAGCACGTAGGCGAAGCCGCCGGTCATGCCGGCGCCGAAGTTGAGGCCGACCTTGCCGAGCACGGCGACCACGCCGCCGGTCATGTATTCGCAGCAGTGGTCGCCCGCGCCTTCCACCACCGCCAGCGCGCCGGAATTGCGCACCGCGAAGCGCTCGCCCGCGCAGCCGGCGGCGAACAGCTCTCCGCCGGTGGCGCCGTACAGGCAGGTGTTGCCGATGATGGCCGCCTCGTGCGTCGCGTAGCGCGCATCGGCCGGCGGGCGCACCACGATGCGGCCGCCGGCCATGCCCTTGCCGACGCCGTCGTTGGCCTCGCCGACGAGTTCGATGTGCACGCCGCCGGCATTCCACGCGCCCAGGCTCTGTCCGGCCGCGCCTTCCAGTCGCAAGACGATCGGCGTTTCCATGCCGGTGTCGCCCCAGCGCCGCGCGACTTCGCCGGACAGCCGCGCGCCGATCGCGCGGTCGGTGTTGACGATGCGGTAGTCGAAGCGCCCGCCGCTGCCCTGCGCGACCGCCTGCGCGGTGTCGGCGGCGATGCGGCTGGCGAGCGCGGCCGGGTCGCGCATCGGGTTGCGCGCCATCGCGCAGGCCAGCTCCACCTGTGTGCCCAGGCCGTCGGGCGTGATCAGCGGACGCAGGTCGAGGCGACGCTGCGCGGGCGTTTGCCCCGGCTTCTGGCGCAAGAGTTCGGCGCGGCCGATGAGCTCGGCGAGCGAGCGCGCGCCGAGCCGGGCCAGGTGTTCGCGCACGTCCTCGGCGACGAAGCGGAAGTAGTTCATCACCATTTCCGGCAGGCCGATGAAGTGCTCCTTGCGCAGCACCTCGTGCTGGGTGGCCACGCCGGTGGCGCAGTTGTTGAGGTGGCAGATGCGCAGGTACTTGCAGCCCAGCGCCACCATCGGCCCGGTGCCGAAGCCGAAGCTCTCCGCGCCGAGCAGCGCGGCCTTGATCACGTCCAGGCCGGTCTTGAGGCCGCCGTCGGTCTGCAAACGCACGCGCCCGCGCAGATCGTTGCGGCGCAGGGTCTGCTGGGTCTCGGCCAGGCCCAGTTCCCACGGCGCGCCGGCGTACTTGATCGAAGTGAGCGGACTGGCGCCGGTGCCGCCGTCGTGGCCGCTGACGGTGATGAGATCCGCGCCGGCCTTGACCACGCCCGCGGCCACCGTGCCCACGCCGGCGTGGCTGACCAGCTTGACCGAGACCAGCGCCTCGGGGTTGATCTCCTTCAAGTCGTGGATGAGCTGGGCCAGATCCTCGATCGAGTAGATGTCGTGATGCGGCGGCGGCGAGATCAGGCCGATGCCGGGCTTGGCGTAGCGCAGCCGCGCGATGGTCGCGTCGACCTTGTGGCCGGGCAGCTGGCCGCCCTCGCCGGGCTTGGCGCCCTGCGCGATCTTGATCTGCAGCACCTCGGCGTTGACCAGATACGCCGGCGTCACGCCGAAGCGGCCGGAGGCGACCTGCTTGATCTTGGACATGCGCTCGGTGCCGTAGCGGGCCGGGTCCTCGCCGCCCTCGCCGGAATTGCTGCGCGCGCCGAGCCGGTTCATGGCGATCGCCAGCGCCTCGTGCGCCTCGGGCGAGAGCGCGCCGAGCGACATGCCGGCCGAATCGAAGCGCCGCAGGATCGCCTCGACCGGCTCGACCTCGGACAGCGGCAGCGGCGGGCCGAGCGGCTCGATGTCGAGCAGGTCGCGCAACGCCGACGGCGGACGGCGGTCCACCGCCTCGGCGTAGGCGCGGTAATCGGCCGGATCGCCGCTGCGCACCGCTTTTTGCAAAGTGGCGATCACGTCGGGGTTGTACATGTGGTACTCGCCGCCGTGGACGTACTTGTACAGGCCGCCGGCGGTGAGCGGACGCGCCTCGTCCCAGGCCTCGGCGGCGAGCACGCGCGCATCGGCCTCGAGTTCGGCGAAACCCGCGCCGCCGATCCGCGAGGGCGTGCCGGGAAAGCACAGCGCGACGACTTCGGGCGCCAGCCCGACGATCTCGAACAACTGCGCACCACGATAGCCGGCGATGGTCGAGATGCCCATCTTGGAGAGGATCTTCAAAAGTCCCTTGCGCACGCCGCGCCGGTAGCTGCGGCCGATCTCGGCGAGCGTGCCCTCGCCGGCCTTGAGCTTGCCCTCGCGACCGAGCTCGAACAGGCTCTGGTAGGCCAGCCACGGATACACAGCGGTGGCGCCGAAGCCGATCAGGCAGGCGAACTGGTGCGGATCGCGCGCAGTGGCGGTCTCCACGATCAGGTTGCACTGGCAGCGCAGGCCGCGCTCGATGAGGTGCGCGTGGATCGCGCCGGTGGCCAGCAGCGCATGGGCCGGCAGGGTGTCGCGGCGCGGATAGCGGTCGGTGAGGAAGACGATCTCGGCGCCATCGCGCACGCCCTGCTCGGCCTCGCGGCAGAAACGCCTGAGCGCCTTTTCCAGGCCTTCCTCGGCGGCGTACTGCAGGTCGATGCGCACGGTCGCGTTGAGATACTGCGGCAGGCCCAGGAGCTGCCGCAGCTTGCGCTGCGAGAGCACCGGCGAGTTGAGCAGGATCTGCCGCGCGTTTTCGGGCCCGAGCGCGAACACGTTGCCCTCGCGGCCGATCTGGGTGACCAGCGACATCACCAGGTGCTCGCGCAGGGGGTCGATCGGCGGATTGGTGACCTGCGCGAAGGCCTCGCGGAAGCGGTCGAACAGCGGGCGAACTTGGCGCGACAGCACCGCCATCGGGGTGTCGTCGCCCATCGAGCCGGTGGCCTCGGCCTCGGTCTCGGCCAGCACCTTGAGCACGCTCTCGCGCTCCTCGCGGGTGAGGCCGTAGAGCTTCTGGTAACGGCGCAGCTCGTCGGTGGGCAGCGGCTCGGCGGCGAGGCTGGGGTCGATGAGGTCCTGTTCCAGATACTGCACCCCCGCGCGCAGCCATTCGCGGAACGGCGCGCGGCGGCGGTTGATGGCGTCGATCTCGGCATCGCGCAGCAATTTCGCCTCGGCGAAATCCACCGCGATCATCTGCCCGGGCCCGAGCCGGCCCTTGGCGACGGTGCGCGCGGCCGGCACGTCCCACAGCCCGGCCTCGGAAGCCACCAGCAGGTGGTTGTCGTCCGACAGCGCCCAGCGCGCGGGCCTGAGGCCGTTGCGGTCCAGCGTACAGGCGGCGTAGCGGCCGTCGCACATCACCAGGCCCGCAGGGCCATCCCACGGCTCGGTGTGCAGCGCGTAGTACTCATAGAAGGCGGCCAGATCCTCGTCGATGTCCTCGCGCGCGGCATAGGCCGGCGGCACCAGGATGCGCATCGCCGCCGGCAGATCCAGGCCGCCGACCAGCAGCAGTTCCAGCGCGTTGTCCAGGCTTTCCGAATCCGAGCCCTGCTGGCGCACGAACGGGCCGATGTCGGCCAGCTCGAGCAGCGGCGAGCGCCAGATCGCCTCGCGCGCGCGCATCCAGCTGCGGTTGGCGCGGATGGTGTTGATCTCGCCGTTGTGCGCGAGCAGGCGGAACGGCTGCGCCAGCCGCCACTGCGGCTGGGTGTTGGTGGAAAAACGCTGGTGGAACACCACCGCATCGCTCTCGAGCAGCGGGTGGCGCAAATCGGCGAACACTTCGCGTAGATGGCCGGGCGCGGCCATCGCCTTGTAGCCGATCACCTGGCAAGACAGGCTGACCACGTAGAAGTGCGGGTCGTTCGCCAGGGTCAGTTCGGCGCGTCGGCGCGCACGGAACAGGGAGCGCTCGAAGCGCGCCTCGTCCATGCCGCCCGGCGCATCGACGAACACCTGGCGCACGCGCGGACAGGCCGCGGCGGCGAGCGGCCCGCAGGCGGCGAGGTTCACCGCCACCTCGCGCCAGCCGGCCACCACCAGCCCCTGCGCGGCGAGCTCGGCTTCCAGCACGTGCGCGGCACGGTCGTCGCCGGCCGGATCGAGGAACACCAGCCCGGCGGCGAAACGCGGCGCGGGCACGATGCCGGCCTCGGCGGCCAGCGCGCGCAACCAGCGCGTGGGCCGGCGGATCAGCACGCCGCAGCCGTCGCCGCTGATGCCGTCGGCATTGACGCCGCCGCGATGGGAAAGCTTGGCCAGCGCCGAGAACGCGGTATCGACCAGCGCCGCGCTGGCGCGGCCGTCGATCTGCGCGATCAGGCCGAAGCCGCAGCTGTCGTGCTCGAAGGCGGGGTCGTAAAGCGTGCGTGCACCTGGCGTGGCGGCCATGGGGCGGTTCCTCCCAAGGAATGGCAAGAACGTTTGGCGAATGCGCGGCGCGCGAACCATGCGGCGCGTTCTTACCTTCCACCCATGGCCGATCCGACTAAAGCACACCTGCTGCGTCGCGTCAAAGGGTCTTGAGATGGCCATCTGGACGTCCAAACCCCAAGCAGCCCGTCTGGCCGAATACAAAGCCCCGCGGGCCGCGGTGTCCGGCCCTTTCCGGCGCGGCACCTCGCCGCCGCGCGGACGCTGAGGCGATAATCGCCCCATGCCGTCCTTTCCCGCCGCCGCTTCCGACCGCCGTCCCGGCGCCGCCCTGCTGCTGGTCCTGGCCCTGCTCGCGCCCGCAGCCGCGGCCCAGGACAGCCGCAAGGCGCAGGCCGCGGCGCAACGGGAGCTGAGCGAGCTGCACCGCAAGATGGAAGCCCTGAGCCGCGAACAGGCCGAGACGGCGGCGCGCCGCGACAGCCTGAATGCCGCGCTGGCCCGGCAGGCGGCGGCGCTGGCGGCCGCCGCCGGCGCCTTGCGCGAGACCGACGCGGCGCTGGCCGAGCGCCAGCGCCAGCTCGACGCGCTCGAACAGCAGCGCAGCGAGCTTCAGTCCCGTCTGGCGGCGCGGCGCGAGGCGATCGCCGCGCTGCTGCGCGCCAGCTACGCGCAGGCCCGGACGCCGGAGCTGGCCCTGCTGCTCGGCACCGACGACCCCATGCGCGGCGCACGCCTGCTCACCTACGCCGCCTATCTGCAGCGCGACCACGCCGAACGCGTGCAAGCCTTGATGGACGACCTCGACCGAATGCAGCACCTGGCCGAGGCCATCGATGCCGAGCGGCAGGCGCTCATCGCCAGCCGCGCCGAACGCGAGCGGCAGGCACAGGCGCTCGCCGCCCAGCGCGCGGCGCAGCAGCGACTGGCCGCCGAGGCGGATGCCCAGTACCGCACCCAAGCCGAACGGCTCGCCGCGCTCAAGCAGAACGAGCAGGCCCTGGACGCGCTGCTCGCCAAGCTCCAGCGCGCCATCGACGAGGCCGAACGCGAGGCGGCGCGCCGGGCGCAGAGCGCGCCGGTGCCTCCCGGCAAGGGCCTGGCCAATATCCGCGGCAACCTGCCCTGGCCTGCGGCCGGGCCGGTCAACCGCTACGGCAACGGCGTGCTGATCCGCGCCCCGGCCGGCAGCGAAGTGCGTGCGGTGGCGCGCGGCCGGGTGGTCTATGCCGCCTTCCTGCGCGGCTATGGCATGCTGCTGATCGTCAACCACGGCGACGGCTGGATGAGCATGTACGGCAACAACGAAACGCTGCTGCACGCAGTCGGCGCCCAGGTCGATGCCGGGCAGGTCGTGGGCACCGCCGCCGCGCCGCTCGGCGAGAACACCGGCGTGTATTTCGAGCTGCGCCACAACGGCCAGCCGGTCGATCCCCGAACCTGGCTGGCCCGCCTGCATTGATGCCCTTCGGCTTGCCCAGTCTTGCCTTCCAAGGCCGGCCGCGCGGTCGGCCGGCTGCCATTTCCAGGGAGTTTCCCATGCGTCTTTTGACTTGCGGCCTGTGCCTTCTGCTCACGGCCGCGCCGGTGCTGCATGGCCAGGACCTGCCCGCGACAGCCGGCAGCGCGCCCGCCACGGCCGCCTCCACCGCCGCCGCCGACCGCATCAGCCTGGATGACATCCGCAACTTCAGCCGCGTCTACGAGGTGATCCGCCAGGCCTATGTCGAGCCGGTGGACAACAAAACACTGATGAACGCCGCGATCAGCGGCATGCTGAGCGGCCTGGACCCGCACAGTGCCTATCTGGACAAGGAGGGTCTGGAGCAGCTCAACGAGGACACCACCGGCCAGTACAGCGGCCTCGGCATCGAAGTGATGGAGGTCGACGGCACCTTGCGCGTGATCGCGCCGATCGACGACACGCCCGCCTCGCGCGCCGGCATCAAGCCCGGCGACACCATCATCAAGATCGACGGCCGCCCGGTGGACGCGGACAACCTCGACGACATGTTCAAGCGACTGCGCGGTGAGCCGGGCACCAAGGTCACCCTGACCATCGTGCACGAGAACGGCAACAAACCGGTCGACTATTCCCTGGTGCGCGAGAAGATCTCGCTGGCCAGCGTGAAGCTCCGCGCGCTGGAGCCGGGCTATGTCTACATCCGCCTCAGCCAGTTCCAGGAAGACACCGCCGACGACCTGGAAAGGAAACTCGCCGACTACGTCAAGAAGAACGGCCCGCCCAAGGGGGCGATCCTGGACCTGCGCTCCAATCCCGGCGGCCTGCTCACCGCCGCGGTGGCGGTCAGCGATGCCTTCCTCGATGCGGGCACCATCGTCACCACCCGCGGCCGCCTGCAGGACGCCAACATGCAGTTTTCCGCCCACCCGGGCGACCTGCTCAAGGGGGCGCCGATCGTGGTGCTGGTCGACAACGGCACCGCCTCGGCGGCCGAGATCGTCGCCGGCGCGCTCAAGGACAACCGCCGCGCGCTGATCATGGGCCGGCGCACGTTCGGCAAGGGCGTGGTGCAGACCGTGCTGCCGCTGGATGCCGACCATGCGGTCAAGCTCACCACCGCGCGCTACTACACGCCGAGCGGCACCTCGATCCAGGCCGAGGGCATCAAGCCCGACATCGCGCTCGCCGACCTCGCCGTCAACAAGGCGGACAGCCCGGCCACGCTGATCACCTCCGAAGCCGATCTCGAGCATCACCTCGCCAACGAGAAGGCCGGCACCGGCAAGGACATCGACAACGACGGCAGCGCCGAGAACGCCAAGCTCGCCACCGAGGACTACGCGCTGTCGCAGGCGCTCAACGTGCTCAAGGCGATCACCCTGGCCCGCACGGGGGCTTCTTCCGCGCACTGAGGCCTTGACGCGGCCGCGCCACGACACGGCGCGGCCTCCACGCGCCCGGTGCCCGCCAGGCCCAGCGGCCGGCCTGGTCGCTCACCTGGGCGGCGGCAACAACAAGGCGGCGAAAGATGCGTGCTCGCCAGGACTGCCGGCCGTCGGGCCGGTGGTCTCCTTCGCTTTGGCGCGGGCAAGCGGGGTCAAAACCACGGCAGCTGAACCACGCACGGCATGGCGTCCGGAAGTTTGCCCGCATCACGGCCCGGGCGCCCGGCGGCGCGCGCGGCTTCTCCCGCCGGTCACCCCTGCGTGGCGGGCGTCCGCCTGGGCAGCAGCCAGCGCACCGCAAGCACGCCGATCTCGTAGAGCAGGCACATCGGCACCGCCAGCATGATCATCGAGGTGATGTCCGGCGGGGTGATGAAGGCGGCGATGGCAAAGGCACCGACGATGGCGTAACGGCGGCCGCGGCGCAGCTGGGCGTGATCGACCACGCCCAGCGCGGCCAGCACCACCACCACCACCGGCACCTCGAAGCACAGCCCGAAGGCGAAGAACATCAGCATCACGAAGTCGAGGTAATGGCCGATGTCGGTCATCATCTCCACGCCCGGCGGCTTTGTCGCGATGAGGAAACGGAACGCCGCCGGCAGCACCAGGAAATAGGCGAACGCACAACCGAGATAGAACAGCGCCAGCGCGGCGATCAAGAGCGGCCGCGCCAGCCGCTTCTCGTGCTTGTAAAGGCCGGGGCTGATGAAGGCCCACAGCTGGTAAAGCACCATCGGCATGCTGATGAACAGCGCGGCGTAGAAGGCCAGCTTGAGCGGCGTGACGAAGGTGCCGGCGACCTCGGTGGCGATGAGATGCGCCCCGGCCGGCAGGCGCGCCACCAGCGGCCTGGCCAGCTCCGCATAGAGCCGGTTGGCGAACGGGACCAGCGCCAGCAGCACCACCAGCACGCTGGCGCAGGCCTTGAGCAGGCGCGAGCGCAACTCGATGAGATGCGAGATCAGGCCCTGTTCGGGCAGGGATTCAGGCTCGGTCGCCATGACCTGCCTCATCCGCGGCGTCATGACCGCCGGCGCCGATCGCAGGCGCCTCGTCGCGGGGCGTGGTGGGCGATGCGGACGCCGTGGCCGCCTGCGCGGCGGCGGTCGCCTCGCGCACCTCGGCGGCGGCCTGCTGCGCGGCGCGGGTGGCGGCGTCCAGCCGGGCCTGCGCGGCGTCGATCTCGGCCGCGGCCTGGCGCGCGGCGCGGCGCAGTTCCTCCACCTCGAGTTCGCGCTCCACCTCGGCGCGCACGCCTTCCCAGCTTTGCCGCAGCCGGCGCAACACGGCCCCGGCGGTGCGCGCGACCTCGGGCAGTTTTTCCGGGCCGAGCACGATCAGCGCGACCACCGCGAGCAGCAACAGCTTGGTGAAACTGATCTCGATCATCGCCGCGTCGCGCGTGCCCGTCTCAAGGCTTGGAGTCGCGCTCGCGCTCCTGCTCGCGTCGCGCGGCCTCGGCGGTGTCGGTCGGCGGCGGCTCGGCGTGCAAGCGGTCGCGCTCGGCGTCGCGGCGCGGTTCCTCGTGCTCGCCCAGGCCTTTCTTGAACTCGCGGATCGCCGAACCGAGATCCGAACCGATGTTGCGCAGCTTGCCGGTGCCGAAGACGACGACCACCACCAGCAGCAGCAGGATGAGATGCCAGATGCTCATGAACTTGTACCTCGCCAGATCAAAGCGATGCGCCGCAGGAAAACTCAGCGCGCCGTGTATTCCTCCAGACGGTCGCGGAAATCCACCACCGCCGCCGGAACGTTGCGCACGCCGCCCTCGAAGATGCGCCGCGGGGTGATGCCGGCGCCGTAGACGGCGGCGTTGGCGTCATCGTCGATGTTCAGCACCGAGCCGTCCAGGGCGACGCCGGCGAACAGCCCGCGCGAGCGCGAGTAGGAATAGATCTCCGCCTTGAGCTGGCCGTCGGTGGCCGCGGCGGCGGTGCGGCCGACCGGTCCGGCGGCCACCGAGGCGTCGCCGCCCAGGGTGAACTTGCCGTTGACGATGCCATCCACGCCGCGCTGGGTGCGGAAGACCAAGATCACGTCGGTCGAGGACACCCCGGCCTGGAAGCCGAAGCTGCCGCCGGTCAGGCTGATGAAGCTCGGGTTGGACCAGGTGCCGTCGGCGCCCTTCACCGAGACCAGGCCCTGGCCGTAGCGCCCGCCGAGCACGAAACCGGCCTTGACCACGTTGGGGATGACCGCGATGGCCTTGGCCTCGCGCAGCAGGTCCTGCGGGATCGACCGGTCCGGCGCCTGCATGATCTCGTTGAGCACCCGCACCGCCTCGCGCGCCCGCTCGAGCGGATCGGCCGCGCGGGCCAGCGTCGGCAGCAGCAACAGGCTGCACAGCAGCCAATACGGCAGTTTGAGCGACTTGGGCATCTTGAGATTCAAGGTAGGGCTCCGCCTTGGGGTGTTCGAATGGACCGGAAAGCATGCCACGCGCCCGCATGCCGGGAAGTCCGCGCCGACGCGGCGATGTGGCAGACTCGGAAGGCTTTGAGCGATGCCGCACTATTTTCCGATGTCCGACCCGACGCACTATACCGGCCACGCCGGCGCACTGTCCGATCCCGCCGCCGCTGCCATTCAGACTGGCTTGCTGCTGGTGAACCTCGGCACGCCCGAGGCACCGACCGCGGCGGCGGTGCGCCCGTACCTCGCCGAGTTCCTGGGTGATCCGCGCGTGATCGATTATCCCCGCTGGCTGTGGTGGCCGATCCTGCACGGGGTGATCCTGCGCGTGCGGCCACGCCGCTCGGCACAGGCCTATGCACGGATCTGGACGCCGCAAGGCTCGCCGCTGCGCGTCGGCAGCGAGGCCCTGGCCGCCGCGCTGCAGAACGCCCTCGACCGCCGCCGGCCGGGCGCGGTGCGCGTGGCACTGGCGATGCGCTACGGCCAGCCGGCGGTCGTCCCGACCATCGAGCGACTGGTCCGCGAGGGCGTGCGCCGGCTCCTGGTGCTGCCGCTCTATCCGCAGTATTCGGCCACCTCCACCGGCTCGGTGCTCGACGCAGTGGCCGCGGCGATGCAGCGCCTGCGCTGGCCGCCGGAACTGCGCACCATCAACGATTACCACGACGATCCGGCACACATCGAGGCCCTGGCCGGGCACATCGAGCGCTGGTGGCAGCGGCACGGCCGCGGCGAGAAGCTGCTGCTGTCCTTCCACGGCATTCCCGAGCGCTACGTGCGCGCCGGCGACCCGTACCGCGACCAGTGCCTGGCCACCGCCCGGCGCCTGCGGGAACGGCTCGGGCTCGCCGAGGACGCGCTGGTCCTCAGCTTCCAGTCGCGCGTGGGCCGCGAGCCCTGGCTTTCGCCCTACACCGACGCCACCGTGCGGGCACTGGCCGCGCGCGGCGTGCGCCGCCTGGACGTGGCCTGCCCCGGCTTCGCGGTGGATTGCCTGGAAACGCTGGAGGAAATCGCCATGCAGAACCGCGAGTTCTTTCTCGAAGCCGGCGGCGAGGATCTGCGCTACATCCCCGCCCTCAACGACGATCCGGCCCAGGTCGACCAGCTGTGCGCCCTGGCGCTGCGCCACTTGCAGGGCTGGCCGGGTTTCGACGGCCGGGCCGTCCGGTCCGCGGAAGCGCCGGCGTGACCGCCGCCACCGAGCTCAGCCTGACGCTGCCCCACCTGCGTCTGGCCGCGCAAGTCTGGGGCGATGCGCAGGCGCCGGCGCTCGTCGCCCTGCATGGCTGGCTGGACAATGCCGGCAGCTTCGCCCACCTCGCCCCGCTGCTGGCGCGGCAGTTCCGCGTGATCGCGCTGGACCTGCCCGGCCACGGCCATGCCGATCATCTGCCGCCGGGCCCGGCCGGCTATCCGTTCACCGATTACGTCTATGCGGTGCGCGACGCGCTGACCGCGCTCGGCATCGAACGCTGCGCCGTGCTCGGCCATTCGATGGGCGCCGGCGTGGCCAGCCTGCTCGCCGCCGCGCTGCCTGAGCGGGTGACGCGGCTGTGGCTGATCGAAAGCCTGGGGCCGCTGGCCGACGAGGGCGACACGCTGAAGCGCTTTCGCCAGGCGCTCGCCGCCACCACCGAGCGCAAGCCGCTGCGGCTGTTCCGCGACCTGGACCAGGCGGTGCGCACGCGCAGCGTGGCCACCGGGCTGCGTGCGGACCTGGCGCGGCCCATCGTCGAGCGCGGCCTGCGCGCGGAGGCCGACGGCTGGGCCTGGCGCAGCGACCCGCGCCTGCTGCTGCCGACCCCGATCCGCCTCGCCGAATCGCAGGTGCGCGCGCTGCTCGCCGGCATCGCGGCGCCCACCGACGTGCTGCTGGCGCGGCCGGCCAGCCCTTATCTGCCCGAGGCGCTGATGCGCGAGCGCGCCGCCTGCGTGCCGCGCGTGCGCCTCACGCACATGGACGGCGGCCACCATCTGCATCTGGAACACCCGCAGGCGGTGGCCCGCTGGATGGAGACCGCCGCGCCGTGAACGCGCGGCGCCTTGGCGCCTTCAGGCGGAAATCGCCAGCCGCTCGCTGCGATAGAGGCGCAAGGTCGCGGCGACCGCGAGCAGCGCGACGAAGGCGGTGCCGGCCAGACAGGCCGACAGCGGCAACAGGCCCAGGCCATCGCCGCGCACCAGATCCAGGATGCCCAGATGCTGGCCCAGCAGCGGCACGGCATACATCCACGCCTGCGGCTTGAACGGCAGCACCATCAGCAGCACGCTCGGCAGGATCGGCAACAGCATCAGCAGCGAGAGATAGGTCTGCGCCTCGCGATAGCTGCGCGCGAAGGCCGCGACCAGCGACTGCAGCGCCGCCAGCAGCACGATCATCGGCAGTTGCAGCACGAGCACGCGCAGGGCGAAGCCGGGGCCGAGGTCGATCTCCATGCCCAGCCGCTCGGCCGGCATGAAGCGGCCGACCATGCCGAAGGCGAGCAGGCTGATCGCCAGACTCGCCGCCGAGAAGGTGCAGATCGCCGCCAGCTTGCCGAGAAAGATCTGCCCGCGCGGCACCGGGTTGATGAACAGCGGCTCCAGCGACTGCCGTTCGCGTTCGCCGGCGGTGAGGTCGATCGCCAGGTACATGCCGCCGATGAACAGCGTGAGCACGAACAGATACGGCAGCATGTTGAACATCAGCACCGCGCGCGACTGCGCGGTGGCCTGGTCGCGGTCGGCCACCTGCACCGGCGCGGCGAGCGTGGGCGATAGACCGCGCGCGACCAGTCGCATCGCGCCCTGCTGGCGCGCATAGGTTTCGATCAGGCGACTGACGCGCTCGACCGCGGTGCCCGCGTTGCGCTGCGAGGAGTCGTGGATCAGCTCCACCTGCACCGGCTCGCCCTTGCGCCAGGCGGCGGCATAGGCGGGCGCGATGCGCAGCACCAGGTCGACGTCCTGCCGGCGCACCGCCGCCTCCGGATCGGCCAGCGGCGGCTGCGGCACGATGCCGCCGGCTTCCAGCGCGCGGACGAGGTTGGGCGCATACGAGGCGCCGATCACCGGCAGCTTGAGCGGGCGCTCGGCCTTCTCCAGTTGCTGGTGGATGGCGAGGTTGATCAGCACGACGAACAACAGCGGCGTGAGCAGCGGGCCGGTGAGGAAGGCACTGGTCAGCGTGCGGCGATCGCGCAGGTTCTCGCGCACTTCCTTGAGATAGACGACGAATGCAGGATGCACGGGATCACCTTGCCGGAGAGGGGGAATGGGCGGCAAAGCGCGCGCCGGCGCCTGCGCAACGGGCATCGCGGCGCGCACCCGGCGGTGTCGGCGCGCTCACGCGGCCAGCCCCTCGGCACTGCCGATCAGGCGCACGAAGGCGTCCTCCAGATTGGCCTCGCCGGTCTGCGCGCGCAGCGCGTCCGGGCTTTCGTCGGCGACCACGCGGCCGTGCGCGATCACCACGATGCGATCGCACAGCGCGGCGACCTCCTGCATGATGTGGCTGGAAAACAGCACGCAGCGCCCCTCGTCCTTCAGCTCGCGCATGAAGCGGCGCAGCGCGCGCGTGGCCATCACGTCCAGACCGTTGGTCGGCTCGTCGAGAATGACGTTGCGCGGGTCGTGCACCAGCGCGCGGGCGATCGCCGTCTTCACCCGCTGCCCTTGCGAAAAACCCTCGGTGCGGCGTGCGGCGAACTCGCCCATTTCCAGCGTGGCGATCAGCGCCTCGCGACGCTCATCGAGCGCGGCGCCGTCGAGTCCATGCAGGCGGCCGAAGTAGTCGATGTTCTCGCGCGCGGTCAGGCGCTTGTACAGGCCGCGCGCATCCGGCAGCACGCCCAGGCGCCGGCGCACCGCCAAGGGATCGCGCGCGGCGTCGATGCCGTCCACGCGCACCTGGCCGCGTTCGGGCGTCATCAGCGTGTAGAGCATGCGCAGCGTGGTGGTCTTGCCGGCGCCGTTGGGCCCGAGCAGGCCGGTGATCTCGCCGTCGCGCGCGGTGAAGCCGACGCCGTCGACGGCCTTCACCGCGCCGAAGCGCTTGCAGAGGTCGATCACCTCGATCATGGCGCGGCTCCGTTGAAATCGATGAACAGCGGCGTGGCCTGCAACCGGTCCAGACACGCGGCATCGAGCGTCTTCGGCACAAGATCCTCGATGAAGGTCTTGACCAGCCGCGGCGCGCAGCCGGCGGTGATCACGTTGTGGCCCTGGCCCTTGAGCACCAGGTGACGCGCGTTCGACAGCCCTTTGAGCACGGCCTCGCCATAGCGCGGCGGCGTCACCGGATCGTACTGGCCCGAAAGCAGCAGCGTCGGCACGGCGCTTTCGAGCGGTCGATGAAAGTCGGCCGGACGACTCCCCTTGGGCCACACCGCGCACACCGCGTGCAGCGTATCGAGCATGCGCGTGCCGAGGATGGTGCCGGCATCCTCAGGCCGCGGCACGAGCAGATCGGCATCCTCGCTGCAGATCACCGAGGCCTGCATGCCGCCGTTCATGGTGTCGGACAGATCACCCGCCAGCAGCTTGGCCTGGCCGAGCAGAGGGCCGACGTCGCCGTGCGCGGCGGCGTCGATCGACAGCGGCAGCAGCGCGGCGGTGAGCGGCGAATAGGCGAACATGCGCACCACGCTGGCCAGCGAGCCTTCGTTCAAGGTGCGCTGCACGCCCTGGTAGGTCTGCGGATCGCGAAAACCGACCTTGTGCGGATTGGCGCGCAGCGCGTCACGCAACTGGTAGAGCGTCTGGTAGGGATCGCCGAAACGCGCCTTGCAACCCGCCTCGACGTTGCAGCGGGCGAACTGCGCCTCGAGTGCGTCTTCCAGATTGCGCGCGAAGTCCTGGCCCAGCACCAGCTCGTTCGGCACCACGCCATCGAGCACGATCGAGCGCACGCCCTGCGGATGGCGCATGGCGTACTGCTGCGCCACGCGGGTGCCGTAGGAGATGCCCAGCAGATCGAAGGTCGGCGCGCCGAGCGCCTGGCGCACCGCTTCCAGATCCTCCACCGCCGCCGTGGTGGTGTACTGACGCGGATCGGCGGTGGCCTCGATCTCCTTCAGGCAGGCGACGGTTTCCTCGCGCAGCCTGGCCGGATCGAACGCGGCGCCCTCCCCGGTCGCGGCCGGCGTCTGGCAGGTCAGCGGATGCGAGCCGCCGGTGCCGCGCTGGTCGAGCAGCAGCACGTGGCGATGCGCGAGCAGATCTTTCAACGCCGGCGCCAGTGGCGGCCAGCCCTCGGTCGCCGCCTGTCCCGGACCGCCGGCCAGCAACACCAGCATGTCGCGGGCCGGCGCCTGCGCCTGCGAGCGCACAACCGCCAGCTTCAGCGTGATGCGCCGGCCGTGCGGGTCGGCACGGTTCTCCGGCACCCCGAACGATGCGCACCACGCCGCCGCGCTGAGGCCGCTGTTGGGCTGCGCCAGCTCGCAGGCGTGCAGGGTCACGGAGCCGAGCTTCCACGTCGCCGGCGGCGCGGGCTTCGCGGCTGCCGTCAAGGCCTGGGCCGGCGCCGCTGGCGGCGCCTCGTCGCGATCGTGGCGATGGCCGGCGCGGTGGGCCGCGATGATCGCCACGGCCACCGCCACGGCCACGCCGATGCGGGTCTTGCGCTGGAAGGTCACGCCGGCTGCTCCGGTTCGAGAAGAGGGATTCGACCGTCCCCTTGAACAGGGGCGATCCTGAAGGCGAGCGGCAGGAGCGGATCGTAGCGGCCCGTGGCGATGGCGTGAAATGGCCGCCGGCAAGCGGCATCACCCGCAGGCCGCAACCCGAGGCAGGGCGCACTCGAGGATTCACCCGCACGGCGTCAACTTGCCGCGCCCTCACCGCTTGTCCCAACCGGCTCGCAACCCTGTTTCCCCGAGCCGTACTCGTCGCCCCGGTCGAAAGCTTGAGCCAAGAAAGTGTGACGTGGTTTGCATTTCACAGGCACTTGTGGCGAAATCTCGCGCAACGCTACGGCCAAGGCGCGGGGATGGAGATCGGCCGAGCGCACACGCGTTGATCTGCACCCACCTTCGAACGAGGAGAGCGTCACCCATGAGCATGAAGCAAAGCCTTCTTTCCGCCGCCCTGATCGCCGGCCTCGGCGTGGCCGCCCTGATGCCGCAGACGGCGTCCGCCGTGGATGGCACGATCAATATCAGCGGCAAGGTAATCGCCCAAACGTGCACTGTGAATACCAACAACGGCGCCACGGTTGTCTTACCCCCGGTCAACAAGAGTGTATTCACCGCAGCAGGCTCGACGGCGGGCGATACCAATTTCACTATTGCGCTGTCTAACTGCGATTCGCTTCTCACCAATGCGCAGATGTCCTTCAGCGGGGCCAATATCGACACCTCGAACGGCAAGCTTAAGAACACCAGCTCGGGTGGCTCGAATATCGAGATCGAATTGGTCAATGGGGCCACCCCGATCAACCTCTCCAACAACACCAATGCACCCAGTGTTCCCCTGAATAGTGGCAGCGGCTCCACCACGCTCAAAGCCCGTTACTACGCATCAACGACACCCGTCACTGCCGGTGCGGTCAGCACCAGCGTCGACTTCACGCTGACCTATCAATAAGCTTGGTTTTTCAGCTTTTGGCAAAGGCGCGGGACCGGGACAACAGCCGGTCCCGCGTCGTCATCTGACGCGGAAAAACGCACGGCTTGGAACGGGCCGAGAGGGGATTGGGGAATCATGTCTTCTTGCAAAAGCCTGCTTCGTACAGCCGGGTTGCTCTTGTGCATGCTGTGGGGGACGCTGGCCCAGGCCAACGTCCTCATCGGCGGCACGCGCGTGGTGTTTCCGGCCAAGGACGGTGAGGTCACCGTACGGCTGACCAACGACAACGATCATCCGGTGCTGGTCGAGGCCTGGATCGACCATGGCGACCCCCACGCGACGCCCGAAACGACCGACGTGCCGTTTCTGATCACGCCGCCGCTCTTTCGCATGGAACCCAAGAAAGAGCAGAACCTGCGCATCGTCTTCACCGGCGCCGCGCTGCCGAGCGACCGCGAGTCGCTGTTCTGGCTCAACGTGCTCGAGGTACCGCCCAAGCCGGGCGCCCAGGCCGCCGGCCAGAACGTCCTGCAGCTGGCGCTGCGTTCGCGCCTCAAGCTTTTTTACCGGCCGGACGGTTTGCCCGGCAATCCGCTGGAGGCGCCCGGCCAGCTGCGCTGGCAGCTCGCCAGGGACGGTACGGGCCATGTACTCGTCGCGCACAATCCGACCCCGTACTACCTCACCCTGGCCGAGGTGAGCCTCGCTGCCGGCGGCGCCCGCTGGGAAGCCGAGCCCGGCATGGTGGCGCCCTTTTCCGACTTGCGCCTGCCGCTCAAGACGACGCAGGCTTCGCCACCGACCACGGGCGCCGAAGTCAGCTATACCGCCATCGATGACTACGGCGCCACGCGCGCATTCAAGGCCACGCTGACGCCATGAGCGCGACGCGGTCCGGCCGCCGTCGCAAGTCTTCGTCCACGCTGCCACGCCGGCTGCTGCACGGCCTGGCGGTGGCGGGGGCGGTAGCCGCGCCGGCCGTGCAGGCCGCCGACAAGGTGGACGACAGCGCCACCGAGGTGAGCTTCGACCGCAGCATGCTGCCCGGCGCCGGCCAGGGCACCACGGATCTGTCCCGCTTCGAACGCGGCAACATGGTCCTGCCGGGCCTCTATCGGCTGGACGTCTTCCTCAATGGCAACTGGGTCGGCCGCGGCGACGTGCGCTTCGCCGCTCCCACCCCCGAGGCCTCGGCACAACCGTGCATGGACGCCACGCTGCTGGCCCAGATCGGCTGGGCCGAGCGCAAATGGCCGGCCGACATCCAGGCGCGTCTTGCCGACCCCAAGGCCTGTGTCGCCATCGACGAGCTGGTGCCGGGCGCCAGCGCCAGCTTCGACCAGCCCAATCTGCGCCTGGACGTCAGCGTCCCGCAGGCGCTGCTGGGCGGTCATGCCCGCGGCTACGTCAGCCCGGAGCACTGGGACCGCGGGGTCAACGCGGCCCTGCTCAATTACGACATCAACGATTACCGCTCGCACAGCGGCGGCGTCACGCAGAACGCCCTGTTCGCCAGCCTGAACGCCGGACTCAACCTGGGCGACTGGCATCTGCGCCACGACTCGACCTTCCTGCGCCAGACCGGCGCAGGGCCGACCCGGCAGCATTGGCAGAACGTGGACACCTACGTGCGCCGCGACCTGTCGTCACTGCGCGCGCAGATCACCCTCGGCGATGCCTACACCGGCGGCGATCTGTTCGACAGCGTCAGCATCCGCGGCGCGCAGCTGGCCACGGACGACCGCATGTTGCCCGATTCGCTGCGCGGCTATGCGCCGGTGGTGCGTGGCGTGGCCGAGACCAATGCCCGGGTGACCATCCGCCAGAACGGCATCGTGCTCTACGAGACCACCGTCGCGCCCGGGCCTTTCAGCATCGGCGATCTCTACCCCACCGGCTACGGCGGCGATCTGGACGTCACCGTGACCGAGGCCGACGGCCGCATACGGACCTTCGCCGTGCCCTATGCCTCGGTGCCGCAGCTGCTGCGTCCCGGCATCAGCCGCTTCGCCGTGGTAGCCGGCGAGCTGCACGACACCGCGATCCACAGCCACCCGGCGATCGCCCAGGGCACGCTGCAGCGCGGTTTCACCAACCTGTGGACCGGTTATGTCGGCGCCGTCGCGCTCGACGGTTATGCGGCCGTCGAACTCGGCAGCGCATTCAATACCCGGATGGGCGCCTGGGCGGTCGATCTCACCGAGGCCCGCACCCGCATTCCCGGCCAGGGTAGCGATCAGGGCCAGAGCCTGCGGGTGAGCTTCAGCAAGATCCTGCCGGCCACCAATACCTCGCTCAGCATCGCCACCTATCGCTATTCCACCAGCGGCTATCTCGGCCTGCGCGATGCGCTGACCGCGCGCGACCTCGCCCGCGGCTATTCCCAGCGGCTCGATCCCAATCTGCCCGGCTTCACAGTCCCGGGCTCCGTGCTCACGCCGGCGCAACAGGCCGCCCTGCAAGGCGCGAGCGACAATTTCCGCCTCTATACCAACCGGCTCGACCGCCAGCGCAGCCGCTTCGACCTCAGCCTGAGCCAGCCGCTGGGCACGCGCGGCGGCTCGCTGTACGTGACCGGTTCGGCCATCGACTACTGGAACCGGCGCGGCACCGACGTGCAGTTCCAAGCCGGCTACAACAACCACTTCGGGCGCCTCAACTACTCGCTGTCGGTTGCACGCACGCGCAGCGTGTTCGGCCAGAAGAGCACGCAGGCCTTCCTGAGCTTCACCCTGCCGCTGGGATCGGGCATCCATGCGCCCACGCTGGGCGGCAACTACACCCACGAAAGCGACGGCCACGCCCTCGCCCAGGCCACATTGAACGGCACACTCGGCGAGGACAACGCCTTGAGCTACGGCGTCACCGCCTCGCACGACAATGGCAGCGGCACCGGCGGCGGCAGCGACAACGCCGGCTCGGTCTATGTCGGCTATCGCAGCCCGATCGCACAATTCAACGCCAGCGCGGGCGGCGGCAGCGGCTATTCGCAGGCATCGCTCGCCGTCAGCGGCACGGTAGTGGCGCATCCGGGCGGCGTCACCTTCGGTCTGCCGGCGGGCGATACCATCGGCCTCGTGCAGGCCGAGCATGGGCAGGGCGCGCGCGTGCTCAATTCGCCCGGCACCCAAGTCGACCGCCACGGCTATGCGCTGGTCCCGTATCTCAACCCTTATCAGAGCAATGTGGTCCAGCTCGACCCCAAGGGTCTGCCGCTCGACATCGGCCTGGACGCCACCAGCATGCAGACCGCGCCGCACGCCGGCGCCGTGGTCATGCTCAAGTTCCCGACCAGCTATGGACGCACCGTGATCCTCAAGCTGCGTCGCAGCGACGGCGCCCCGCTGCCCTTCGGCGCCGACGTGCTCGACGAGCAGGACCGCCCGGTCGGCGTGATCGGCCAGGGCGGCCGCGCGCTGGCACGCCTCAACCATCCCGGCGGCCGGCTCAAGGTGCGCTGGACTTCCGACTCGGCCTCGCCCATGCAATGCGGTTTCGCTTATCGGCTCACGCCGGTCGAGCACCGCGAGGCGCGTGCCATCGAGACACTGGATACCGAATGCGTGATGGAAACGGCTCCCGGGAAGGCTTTATGAAACGCTGGTCCTGCGCCCTGTGGGTGCTCGTGATTCTGCTTGGGTGGATGCCGCGCAGCGCGTGGGCGGGTTGCTGGTGGTCGCTCCTGTCACCCGGCAAGACCGAAAGAGTCGATTTTCAAATGCCCGCCGTCATCAATATCGATCCCCATTGGAGTCCGGGCTCCACCATTGCCAGTTCATCTTTGGCCAACCCGGCGCCGAATAATTCGATCATCACCTGCGTATTCAACGACCCCCTCAGCCTGATCAATGAGATCGGCGGGCAGTCGAGCGTGCCAAAGGTATTTACCACCAACGTGGCAGGCATCGGCTATCGCATCCTGCATCCGGATGAAAGCTTCATATTGGGGCCAAACGACCGATACGGCGCGGGCTTTTTTCCCGACTTGAATGCCTTGAGCGTGCCTTCGCGACTGGAATTCGTTTATCTCGGCGGCACCGTCACTGCCGGGGGCACCATTCGAGCCGGCCGCTTTGCCCATTGGCGATTCGGCGACGTCGAGGCCGAGGACTTCTACCTCGTCAATAGCGTGACCTTCAAGCCCCCGACCTGCACGGTGGCCACGCCGAACATCGCCGTCACCCTGCCGCCCGTCAGCACGACGGCGCTGGCGAATACGGGCGCCGTGGCCGGTGCCACCGCCTTCACCATCGCGCTGGACTGCGGCAGCTATGCCGGCGGTCAGCGTTTGGCGCTGCAGTTCGACAGCGCGACGGCTTCGAGCACCTTGCCCGGCGTGCTCAACGTCAACGCGGGCAGCACCGCACGCAATGTGGGCGTGCAACTGACCGATGCCAGCTACGCGCCGATCACCTTCGGCACGGCCAAGACGCTGGGCACCACGACGACGGGCCGCAACAGTTACACCTACTATGCGCGCTACTACGCGCTGGGCCAGCCGGTCGGCCCCGGCACCTTGAGCGCGACCGCCACCTTCACCGTGTCCTACCCGTGAGGGGCGCTCATTCGTAGACCTGCGTGGCCGCCAGCACGGGGCCGACGCTGTAACTTTCGAAATAGCCGAGCAGCGGATCGCCGGCCAGGTCTTGGGCCGTGGTCACCGACAGCACGTAGCGCTGCGCGGCCTGTCCCGTTTGCGTCGTGCCGGGGCAGGCGCTTTGCAGCGAGCCGGTCTGCTGTGCCTTGAGCAGGTTCGCCGCACCCGCGGCACAGGTCGGCTCGACGATGGCGCCGCTGAACGTGATGCGGCCGTCGCTGGTCCAGCCCGACTGGGCGACCAAGATGCCGATGGCGACACCGAAGAGGCGGATCAAGCCTGGATGGGGGTGTGTCATGACAGCCTCGCATCCGACCCTCAGGGGATGAGGTCGGTCGAGGAGGCCATCGGCCGGCAACCTTCGGCGCTTGATAGCGACTGGGTATCGAGCTTCTTGAATTGTGACGTCAAACACTATTGCCTTGTGACGTCAAACACGATCGTGGCGCGCCCGGCTTCGAGGTCCTTAACCAGCGGGAAAGCCCCGATCGTTGCGGCAGGCGCGACCTGCGGCACAGACGCACCCGATGCGGGGCGTCCCGTTCGCCGAGCGCGGGGGCGTTGATCGGCAACGCCGATGCGCGCCCGCGGCGGACCGGCCATGGCAGCACCGGCAGATGGAACTGCCTTAAAAGGCCCGCAGGGCCCGGTCAGCCTGCCCTGAACGTTATAATGGTGCGTTTCCCCAACGCGTGTCGTGACCCATGACCCAGCCTCCCGCGCTCGCCGTCGACCATCTGCGCAAGGTCTACGCCAACGGCATGGAAGCGCTCAAGGGCATCGATCTCACCGTGCAGCAGGGCGACTTCTTCGCGCTGCTCGGTCCCAACGGTGCCGGCAAGTCCACGCTGATCGGCATTCTGGCGTCGCTGGTCAATGCCACCTCGGGCGATGCGCGGATCTTCGGCGTGTCGGTGCGCCGCCAGCGCAGCGAGGCGATGCGCCTGATCGGGCTGGTGCCGCAGGAAATCAATTTCAATCCGTTCGAGAAGCCGTTCGACATCTGCGTCAACCAAGCCGGCTTCTATGGCATCCCGCGCCGCATCGCCGCCGCGCGTGCCGAACGGTATCTGGAGGAACTCAAGCTGTCGGACAAGGCGCAGCAGCAGGCCCGCATGCTCTCCGGCGGCATGAAGCGCCGGCTGATGATCGCGCGGGCGATGATGAACGAGCCCAAGCTGCTGATCCTGGACGAACCCACCGCCGGCGTGGACATCGAGATACGCCGTTCGATGTGGCAGTTCATCAGCGGCATCAATGCGGCCGGCACCACGGTGATCCTGACCACGCATTACCTGGAGGAAGCCGAGCAGCTGTGCCGCAACATCGCCATCATCAACCACGGCAGCATCGTGGTGAACACCACCATGCGCCAGCTGCTGGCGAGGCTGGACGTGGAGACCTTCGTGCTCGACGTCGACCACGCGCCGGCGCAACTGCAGGCACCGGCCGGGGTCGTCCTGCGCCGCATCGACGAGCACACGCTGGAAGCGGAGATGTCGCGCGCGCACGACCTCAACTCCCTGTTCGCGGCGCTGACCGCGCAGGGCGTCATCGTGACCTCGATGCGCAACAAGGCCAATCGCCTGGAGGAACTCTTCGTGCGCCTGATCGAAGGTGAACTGCGGCAGGAGGAGCGCGCAGCATGAACCTGCACACCTCGGCCAACCTGGTCGCCCTCTACACCATCGTGCGCCGCGAGTTCGCGCGCATCCTGCGCATCTGGACGCAGACGCTGATCCCGCCGGCGATCACCATGACGCTGTACTTCATCATTTTCGGCAAGCTGATCGGCGCCCGCATCGGCACCATCGAAGGCGGCTACACGTACATGCAGTACATCGTGCCGGGCCTGGTGATGATGAGCGTGATCACCAACAGCTACAGCAACGTGTCCAGTTCGTTCTTCGGCGCCAAGTTCCAGCGCTCGGTGGAGGAGATGCTGGTCTCGCCGATGCCTGCCTGGGTGATCCTCTCCGGCTACGTCTTCGGCGCGGTGGCCCGCGGCCTCGCGGTCGGCTTGCTGGTGCTGCTGATCGCGCTGTTCTTCACCTCGCTGCACGTCGTGCATCCGTGGATCACCTTCCTGTCCGTGCTGCTCGGCGCCACCATTTTCGCGCTGGCCGGTTTCATCAACGCGATCTACGCCAAGAAGTTCGACGACGTCGCGCTGGTGCCGACCTTCGTGCTGACGCCGCTCACCTACCTGGGTGGCGTGTTCTATTCGGTGCACATGCTGAGCGAGCCCTGGCAATCGATCTCGCGGGTCAACCCGATCCTGTACATGGTCAACGCCTTCCGCTTCGGCGTGCTCGGCCTGACCGACGTGCACCTGGGGCTGGCCTTCGTGGTCATGCTGATCTTTACCGCGGCACTGGCCGCGGTGGCGCTGCGGCTGCTGAACCTCGGCGTCGGCCTGCGTTCGTGAAAGCGGCCCGGCAAAGCGGGCACGGCATGAGGCATTCGGTCGCGGATATTTGACGAAACAACCATCTTTGCGCGGGCAGACTTTGCGGCACTTCTGCGAGGAAAGTGGCCATGAATGCTGCAACCGTTCCGGATGGTGAATCGAAGTCCACGGGTCATGTGGTCCTCATAGCCGCCGCAGCCGCGCTGGGCGGTTTTTTGTTTGGATTCGACACCTCGGTGGTGAACGGCACGGTCGATGCCGTGCGCGCCGGTTTCCATCTCAACGCCGGCCAGATCGGCCTGGCGGTTTCCTGTGCCCTGCTGGGTTCGGCCGTCGGCGCCTGGTATGCGGGTTCGCTCGCAGACCGCTTCGGCCGCCTGCGCACGATGCAGATCGCGGCCGTCCTGCTGGGCGTGGCGGCCTTGGGCTGCGGTCTGGTGCATGGCCTCTGGGAGCTCGTCTTCTGGCGCGTCGTGGCGGGCATGGGCGTCGGCGTGGCCTCGGTGATCGCCCCGGCCTACATCGCCGAGATTTCGCCGGCCGACATTCGCGGCCGGCTCGGCTCGCTGCAGCAGCTGGCCATCGTGCTGGGCATTTTCGTCGCCCTGCTGAGCGACGCCTGGATCGCCCACGTGGCCGGCGGGGCCGCCAATAAATCCTGGTTCGGCCTCGAGGCCTGGCGCTGGATGTACATCGTCGGCGTCGTGCCGGCGCTCATCTATGGCGTGCTCAGCATCCCGATTCCCGAGTCGCCGCGCTATCTGGTGGCCAGCGACCGGCCGCAGGAGGCCCGCCAGGTGCTGCGCGAGGTGCTGGACCTCAAGAGCGAGTCCGCGCTCGACCGCAAGGTCGAGGAGATCGAGCACAGCCTGCGCAAGGAATACAAGCCCAGTTTCAAGGATCTGCGCGGCCCGCGCCTGGGCCTCTTGCCGGTGGTCTGGACCGGCATCCTGCTGTCCGTCCTTCAGCAGTTCGTCGGCATCAACGTCATTTTTTACTACTCGTCAGCCCTGTGGCACTCGGTGGGGTTCAGCGAGGCCGATTCTTTCACCATCACCGTGGCCACCTCGATCGTCAACGTGCTGGTGACGCTGGTGGCCATCGCCCTGGTGGACAAGGTGGGACGCAAGCCGTTATTGCTGGCGGGCTCGGCAGGCATGACGGTGGCGCTGGCGCTGATGGCCTGGTGCTTCGCGCAGGCGACCGGCAACGGCAACGCCTTGAGCCTGCCCGCGCCGTGGGGCCCGGTCGCGCTGGTGGCCGCCAACGTCTATGTGGTCTGCTTCGGCGTGAGCTGGGGGCCGGTGGTCTGGGTGCTGCTGGGTGAAATGTTTCCCAACCGGATCCGGGCCATCGCCCTGGCCGTGGCGGCGGCGGCGCAATGGCTGGCCAATTTCGCCGTGTCCAGCACTTTCCCTGCGCTGGCCGAGCTCGGACTGTCCTTCGCCTACGGGCTTTATGCGGCCTTTGCGCTGATTTCGCTGTTTTTCGTCTGGCGCGCGGTACGCGAAACCAAGGGCGTGGAACTGGAAGCCATGCCCGAATGAAAACGCTGGGCGGTCTCTCGCCTTGGGCGACACGCGCATCGCCGGAAGCTTTCCCCAGGCGATGCGCGTATGGCCTTGTCTGGCGACGTAGCGCCCAGCAGGTGCGTTCCTAAAGATGGGGCAGATAGGCGCTGAGCGCCTGGATGTCCGCGTCGGAAAGGCCCTGCGCGACGCCCTGCATGATCCGGGCATTACTGGTGCCGGCACGCACCCCGGCACGAAAATCCCCCAGCGCCTTGGTCACGAAATTCGCCGACTGGCCGTGCAGGTAAGGATAGGTGAACCAGGGCGGCTGGGGCTTGCCTTCCACGTCGGCAACGAAAGGCCGCGGACCGCGGGCATCGGGCCCATGGCAACCCTGACAGGGCGGAATGCCGCGCCCCGGATCGCCTTCGCGATACAGGCGCGCGCCGGGTGAGGAAGTGTCGGTACCGCCATGCGAGGCCGGCGCAAACGAGGCGTAGTAGGCGGCGATGTCGCGCATATCCTCGTCACTGAGCCGCGCGGCCTGCCCGCTCATCACCGGGTCGCTGCGATAGCCATCCTTGAAAGCCTTGAGCTGGATGTAGAGGTAGGTTGCCGGTTGGCCGGCCAGATTCCCCAATTCGGGAACCACCGCCATGCCCGAATGGCCGTGGCAGGCCGAACAGATGGTCACCTTGCCAGCCCCGGCCTTGGCGTCACCGGCCACCGGGCGGATCGCACGCACGTCCATGAAACCCGTGGGCGTGCCCGTGCCGGCCGGCGGGGACGCCTCCTGCGCGAAGGCGGCTATCGGCGCCGCCGCCAGGAGGGCAAGGAGGACAGTCGATGCGTAGTTCATGGCGCCTCCGCTCACAGCTTCACATTCAACATGAGGCCCACCACGGTCACATGGTAATGCGCCTGCGGACCTTCATCGGTATAGATGCGATGGTCGTAGACCAGCGAATCATTGAAACCGCGATAGTGCCAGTCGAGGAAGCTGCCGCTCTGGTAGCGACCGAACAGGCGCATGCCCATGTTGCGAGAGAGCGGGAAATTCAGCCCCGCATCCACCGTACTGGTGCGGTAGTGATTGTTGGGAAAGGCATTGTTCGGGGTCAGCGCGGCGGCATCTGGATGCGTCAACGCCCCGGTGGAAGCGTAGTCATAATTGAGCTTGGACAATGACTGGGTGTAATTCCAGGCGAGATCGAACTTCACCGGCCCGAAATTGTGCGCAAAGGTGATGCCTGCGTTGTAATCCCGCTCGCGGGTCAGATCACGCCAATAATTGGCTAGCGGATATAGCGGCCCGCCCAGGGACGGATCCTCACTGCCTGGCGCATTGACAATGGCCTCGTTGTCGGCGACATTGGCCATTTTGAGCCGCGTACCTTCCGCGCCGGCATAGACGCTGACATTGGTCGCGGCCGCGGGCTGCCAATCCCATTCGGTGATGAAGCCGGTGGTGCGGGTATTCTGGCGACCAACATGGGCATCGTAATGATCGCGGGTGCCGTAAAAGGTCGTCGATATCGTGCTGGTCTCGCCCAGCGGATAGAGCAGGATGATGCGTGCCTTGTTTTCCTTGCGGTCGCTCATGTCGTACTTGCGCATGGCGTCCACCGTCAGGGCCATCGGCGCGATGCCGTTGGCAGGCACGTAGCCGGGCAGCGAAAGGGTGTAGAAGTCCTCGTAGGGATCATAGTTGTAATGATCGCCGGTGCGGTCGGCATATTCGAAACTGGCCCGCACCGTCAGCGCCCCGAGCGAATGGCTGATCCAGCTCAGTTTCAGGCGTTGCTCGTCCAGACGCTTGCGTTCCCGATGATCGGGCTTGTTGCGGTCGAAGGTGTAGACCGCATTGATGGTATTGGCATTGCCGATATTCCAGTCTGCGCCCAGCTCGAAAATCATGTCCTGATAGCCGAAGGGCACATTCCGATACTGCACGTTGGAGGTGCTGTAGTAGCCGGTGTCGAAGATGCCCACCTCGCCCGGCACCATGCTGCCCTGCGACCCGTTCTCGGAGATGTAGCCGTATTGCCCGGTCAGCGGGTTGTAGGCGACATAACGGGTCTTGTTGTCTTCCTTGTAGTAGCGCAAATCGGCATGCCAGCCAAAAGCATGGGTGGGATGAAAGCTGACTTTGGCGTCGAACAGCTTGGTGTCGATGCGCGCGTTGGCGCTGGTCTTGGACAGCGAGGCCGGCGTGTTCCAATCGGCACAGGGGACGATCTGCTGGAACGGACCGAAGGAAAATCCCAGATTGCCGGTGCAATTGAGGTTGGGTTTGAGGTCGTCATCCTGCCGCATGGTGCCGTAGGCGCCGGTCAGCGAAAGTTCGCCGTTCCACTTGAGTTCGCGGGAGAGCTCAAGGCGCAGGTTGTGATAATCGTTGTCCGGCTCCAGCGAAGTCTGGCCATTGGTCAGCAAGCCGGCCGGTGGCACGCCGAAAACGGTGCTGATGTAGAAGGGGTTCTGGTAATTGAAATAATCCTTGTGGTCGCGGAAGAACGAGCCGGTATAGACCGCATTGAAATGCCAGATCTTGCCGACGTTGCGCAGACCGAGATTGATATCGGTGGTGGTGAAGTCGATCGGCCGGACCGTCTCCAGAATGCCGCCATTGCCACCATAGGGCGAGCCGGTGCTGGGGAAGGCGAAGTTGAAGATCATGGTGCCGCCGTAGGGGCGGTCACCGTTTCTTTCCTCGTTGGTGACCGAGGCGTAGCCGATCCAGTTGCGATAGAGCTCGCCCTCGATGCTGATTCCCGAGCGCGTGCGGGTCAGCCCGAGCGTGCGGCGCGGCGCATCGCGCGAGGCCTGTTCCACCGCGGCAATGGTGCTGTATCCGGGCGTCAGACTGGTGGGCAGGGTCAAATTGGTGCCGCCCACGCCGTTCCAGATCGGATAGGCGCTCGTGGACAGGGTATGCGGCATGTCCCGATAGAAGGCCTCGACCTTGTAACTGCCGTAGCGGCCGGCACGCAGCCGGTAGTACTGGTCGTGATCGCTGATCCGGCTGCCGCGGAACTCGAGATAGCTGCCGGTCTTGCGGTTGTCGAAGCCCAGGGCCAAGAGGCCCAGCGCGCCGCCGTTCTTCCAGTCGGTGTACTGGCGGAAGAACTCGGCGTTGGGATCGCCGCTCACGTGGATGTAGCCGAGTTCGAGCAGGCCCCAGTAAGTCCAGTCGCCACCGGTGCCGAGCGGCTTTTCCGTCGGGCTGTAGGGATAGGGATAGAGCGCGCCGCTCGGCGTACGGAACATGCCCGGATGCAGCCAGGACATGCCTTCCGGACCCGGGTCGATGAGCGGCGTCCAGCCACGCGGATCCAGCGCATTGCCGTATTGCAGATCGCCCACCCGCATGCTGTCGCTGCTGTCGCTGGCATGGACGGGTAACGCCAGGCCAGCTGCCAGCCCGAACAGGATGGCCAAAGGCATCGATTTCATCGTGCACATCGTCCGCTCCTCCCGCACCTATTTGTGGAACCGCGCGCCGGCCGGATTGTTGGAACCGTGGATGTTGGCGTGGCAGGTGAGGCAGGCCCGCCCCATCAAGCGCTCGTCCGGCGTCGGCCCGTTGCCGAGATTGGTCGGCACCTGCAGGTCATTGGGATGCCGCGTCATGGTGTGGCACTGCTGGCACAGCATCGGCAGCGGCGCCACCAGCAGGGTCTGCTGGTTCGAGCCGTGCGGGTCATGGCAGTTCAGGCAACTCTCGCGTACCGGCGCGTGCTCGAACAGGAACGGCCCGCGCTTTTCGGCATGGCAGGTGTAGCAGGTCTCGTTGACCGTGTCGGTCTTCAGCAGCGGCTTGGTGATGGTGCCGTGCGGGTTATGGCAATCGACACAGGAGATCTGTCCTTCCGGCAGCGGCATGTGCGAGCGCCGGTTGAACTTGACCATGATATCCTTGTGGCAGGTGGCGCAGACCTCGTTGATCGAAGGCTTGGCGAGCACGCCCTCGGGCGACAGCCGCGCCATCGGGTTGTGGCAGTCGGTGCAGGAGAGCCCGCGTTCCTGATGCACCGACCCCAACCAGTGCTGGCGCGCACCGCCGGCGTGACAGCCCAGGCAGACCGTCTGCTGGATCTCCGGCGTGGTGGCCGAGCCTTGCGTGAAGGCGATGATGGAACCCGGCTTGGTGGGCTGCTTGGCATGCTCGGAACCCGGACCATGGCAGCTTTCGCAGGCCGCCTGCGGACCGGTGTTGGCCGCCCCGGCGCGGAACGAGGCCACGTGCAGTGAATGCGAAGCCTGCATGTTCTCCAGCGCATGGCAGGCGACGCAGGTCTTGGCGCCGATGGCCTGCGCGTCGGGCGCGAGCGGATTGGTCGGGATCGACGCCGAATCGAAAGGCGTGGCCGGGTTGTCGTTGACCGGCGCCAGATGCGGATCGGCGTTGCGCGCCGCGTTGGCGCCCATGTCGGTCGAAGGCAGCATGCGGGCGATGTCGTCCTGGGTCAGGCGATTGCCGCCTTGATCCTGGACGCCGGCCGGCTGGTCCTGCCTGGGATCGGCCTGCACGCCGCCGGCCAGCAAAGCGCCGGCCAGCGCCAGCGCCACCGAGCACACCACCGCGAGCGGAATGGTTCGAACACGCATGATTTGGCAACCCCTTTGGAAGCTTGGCTTGGCGTGGCGCGTCCCTTCAGCGGGAACCAATCGGCCATGCCGTGACACGAACGGCTTCACGTTTTCCGGCACGCAGTATTCCGCGGTTGCGATGTGCGTCAAACCACCACAGGCCAAAATCAATGTTCAAAATTCGCGAACAGTCCGTGCGGCAACGCAGCATGACCCGTGCCGGTGCCGGGCCCTACCCTCGCCGCATGGATGCGCGTCAAGGGGGATGCGTCGGTGCAGGATCTCAACGACATCTACTACTTCGTCCGCGTGGTCGAGCTCGGTACGTTCACCGCAGCGAGCAAGGCCTTGGGCGTGGCCAAGTCGCAGCTCAGCTTCCGCATCGCACGGCTGGAGGAAGACCTGGGCATACGCCTGATCCAGCGCACCACGCGGCGCCTGCATGTCAGCGAGGTCGGCCTGCTCTATTACCAGCAATGCCTGAAGATCCTCGCCGCCGCGCAGGAGGCGCAGCGCGTGGTCGAGCAGGTCCAGGCCACGCCGCGTGGACGCATCCGCATCGGCTGTCCGGTGCTGTTCGAGCAGCTGCTGCTCGCGCCCCTGCTGGTCGGTTTCCTCGAGTGTTACCCCGAAGTGCAGATCGAGATCGACATCTGCGGCCACCAGGCCGACGTCGTGGCGCAGGGCTTCGACATCGCTTTTCGCGTACGCCAGACGGTGCGCGACTCGAGCCTGGTGGTGCGCAGCTTCGGCATGGACCGGCACATCCTGGTGGCCAGCCCGCGTCTGCTCGAGGGGCTGCCGACGCCGCAGCAGCCCAAGGACCTGGCCCGGCTGCCCAGCGTGGATGTGCTCGAAAGCGAGGGCCGGCATTTCTGGACCCTGCTCGGCCCGGACGGCAGTTCGAGTATGGTGGAACACCATCCGCGCCTGACCACCGACGATCTGCACGCCCTGCTCGAGGCCGCCATCGGCGGCATCGGCGTGGCGGAACTGCCCGATTGGATGTGCCGCCCGGCGCTCGCCGACGGGCGTCTGGTAAGCGTGCTCGACTCGTACCTACTGCCACCCGGCAACGTGCATGCGGTCTATCCCTCGCGGCATGGCCAGACCGCCGCGGTGCGCTGCCTCATCGACTACGTCGCCGCCGAGCTGCCGCGCAGGTTGCGCGCCCTGCAGGGCGTCGACGAGGAATCGGCCTTCGCCACCACGGTCGGCGTCGAGTAAGGCACGCGGCCGCGCGGGGCCTCAGGCTCCGCGCGGTTTGGCCCGATGCGTGGGCGCGGCGGTGAGGGGATCGTCCGGCCAGGGATGGCGCGGATAGCGTCCCTTGAGTTCCTTTTTGACTTCCGGGTAGGTACGGCGCCAGAAACCTTCGAGGTCGCGGGTGACCTGGATCGGGCGCCCCGCCGGGGACAACAGGTGCAAGGTGACCGGGATGCGCCCGGCGGCCACGCGCGGGGTGGCGGTGAGACCGAACAACTCCTGCAGCTTGACCGCGAGCACCGGCCCCTCCTCGTCCGCCCGCTCGCCGTAGTCGAGCCGGCGGGTCTGTCCGCTCGGCACCCGGATCGCTTCGGGTGCATGGGTGCCCAAGGCGCGGCGCTGCTGCGGATCGAGCAAAGCATCAAGCGCCTGCAGCAGATCCGCGCCGGCGAGCGTGCCGAGCCGGGTATGACCGGCAAGGCGGGGCGCGAGCCAGGTCTCGAGGCCATCGAGCAGCGCGGCGTCGCTCATCTGCGGCAGGCCGAGCTCGGGCATCCAGGCGCGCAGCGCCGCGACCCGCCGGCGCAGGCGCATGGCGGCCTCGTCCCAGGGCAGCAGCTCCAGCCCGCGTTCGCGGACGGCATCGAGCAGCGCCGCGCGGGCATCGTCGGCGGCGACCGGCACGTTGCGCCGGGCGAGCACGATGGCGCCGAAGCGCCGCTCCTCGAAGGCTTCCACCGTCGCGCGCTCGGCATGCCAGCGTGCCGTGCGCACGTGGGTGAAACGCCCGGCGTGGCGCTCTTCCAGCACCTGCGGGTCCAGCGGCACCGCCTGGAGGATCAAGCTGTCGCCCGGCGCCGGTTTGAGTTCGGTCACCACCAGCCAGGCTTCGCCGGCCAGCGCGCTGCGCTCGGCGAGGCGGGCGCCGCGGCCGTTGGCGAGCGTGTAGCGCCGCGGATCGTGGTCGTCGCGGCGCGCGATGCGGTCGGGGAAGGCCGGCGCGAGCAGCTCGCCGAGCGCGTGGCTGTCCGGAATCCCGCTCGCCGCCCCGCGTGCACCGAGCCGGCGACGCCAGCCCTTGGCCGCCTGCTCGATGGCGGCCAGCGCCGCGCCGTCCGCCGGTACCGGCATGCCGGCGCCGCCACGGTCGCGCCAGGCGTGCAATGCGGTCAGCCGCAGGCGCAGGTCGTCGCTGCCGGCGGCCTCGCCCCGCAGCGGCGAGCGCGCCTCCAGCACGGCGAGCAGATCGGCGACGAGCGCGTGGCGCTCTGGCGGCGCGGCGAGCACGGCCGCGGCCAGCCGCGGCGGCGCGCCCAGCTCCAGCATGCGCCGACCGAGTGCGGTGATGCGGCCGTCGAGATCGAGCGCGCCGAGGGTGCGCAGCAGCTCGCGCGCCTGCGCCAGGGCGCCGGGTGGCGGCGGGTCGAGCCAGCGCAGGCCATCGACCGCGCCGGTGACGCCCCAGGCGGCCAGCTCCAGCGCGAGGCCGGAAAGTTCGGCCTGCAGCATCTGCGGCATGCGCGCGGCCTCCAGCCGGCGGCTCTGCGGCCACAACCGATAAGCAACGCCCGGCGCAATCCGGCCGGCCCGCCCGGCGCGCTGGTCGGCGGCGGCCTGCGAGATCGTCACCGTCTCCAGGCGGCTGAAACCGCTGCCGGGGTCGAAACGCAGCTCGCGCGCGAGTCCGCTGTCGACCACCACGCGGATGCCGGGCAAGGTGAGGCTGGACTCGGCGAGGTTGGTGGAGAGCACCACGCGGCGCATGCCGGGTGCCGCCGGCGCCAGTGCCAAGGCCTGTTCGGCGAGCGAGAGATCGCCATGCAAGGCCACGCACTCGACCGCGGCCGCCGAAGCGGCGAGCGCGCGCTCGAGCAGGGCCCGGACGCGGGCGATCTCGCGCCGGCCGGGCAGGAACACCAGCACGTCGCCGGGATGCTCGGCGAGCGCCTGGCGCACCACCCGCACCAGCTGCTGCTCGAGCGGCTCCTGCGTGCGCGCGGGTGGATGCACGATGTGCACCGGAAAGGCGCGGCCGGCGCTGCTCAGGCGGGGCGCCGCGAACCAGCGCGACAGACGCTCGCCTTCGAGGGTGGCCGACATCAGCACCAGGCGCAGGTCGGGACGCAAGGTCGCCTGCACGTCCAGCGCAAGCGCGAGCCCGAGATCGGCGGCGAGCGCGCGCTCGTGGAACTCGTCGAACAGGATCGCGCCGATGCCGGTGAGTTCCGGGTCGTCCTGCAGCAGGCGGGTCAGGATGCCCTCGGTGACCACCTCGATGCGGGTGTCAGCGCAGGTGCGCGTTTCGAAACGCACGCGATAACCGACCGTAGCGCCCACCGGCTCGCCGAGCGCCTCGGCCATGAAGGTGGCCGCCGCGCGCGCGGCCAGCCGGCGCGGCTCGAGGACGATGATGCGGCGGCCGGCCAGCCAAGGCTCGTTTAGCAACGCCAGCGGCACCTGGGTGGTCTTGCCGGCACCGGGCGGCGCCTCCAGCACCAGCCGGGACGACGTCGCCAGCGTCGCCCGCACCTCGGGCAGCAGCGGCGCGATCGGGAACGCAGAAGGCTCGCTCATCGTCCCACCGGCGGCGTCATGGCTGACGCCGCGTCTGGACAACCCGCCGGCCCGCTATGGCACGCCGTTCAATGGGCAACGGCCGCCGGGGCGGCATCGGCATGGGCGAAACGTCCGCCATAGGGCAGCGTCTGCTCGGCGAGCTTGGCATCGGCGTGGATCAGCGTCACTGCGTCGGAAACGATGCTGGCCGCCTCCTGCAGTTGCGGATCCTTGGCCTTCTTGGCCTCTTCCTCCAGCTTGAGCTCGCTCTTCAGGCTGCGCTCGGCCGGCGTCAGGCCATCGTCCAGGGCGGCGGTGGCATCGTCGTAGTCGACACCGTCGATGGCCTTGTGCCGCGCACGGAAGTCGGCCTGGATGGCCTCCTGCTGCTTGCGCTGGGCCTCGCGCTTGGCGTAGTTGAGCGAGATCGTGGTCTGCTCGCGCAGCCCGCGGTAATAGGCCAGCTCGTCCAGCATCAGCTTCCACGCCGGCGAGGTGGCGGTGCGCGCATCGTGCTTGGCCTGCAGCTGCGGCAGATAGGCCTTGGGATTGGCCACCGTCTGATAGACCGCCGGCGCGATCTGCGTCCACGGCAGTGCGTTGTCGTAGGTCGATTCGCCGAATTCCTTCTCGTCGCCGTTCAACGGAAAGCCGATGTCCGGCGTCACGCCCTTGAGCTGGGTGGAGCCGCCGTTGATGCGGAAGAATTCGGCGATGGTCATCTTGAGCTCGCCGAGCTGCGGCTTGTCGCCGCCACGGCGCGCGAAGCGGTCGAGATCGACCAGGTTCTGCACCGTGCCCTTGCCGAAGGTCGGCTGGCCGATGATGATGCCGCGCCCGTAATCCTGGATGGCGGCGGCGAAGATCTCCGAGGCCGAGGCCGAGCCGCGGTTGACCAGCACCGCGAGCGGGCCGCTCCAGGCCAGGCCCGGCTGATCGTCGCCCTGCACGTCGACCTCGCCGTCGGCCTT
Organism: Aerosticca soli; assembly: GCF_003967035.1. Taxonomy (GTDB): domain Bacteria; phylum Pseudomonadota; class Gammaproteobacteria; order Xanthomonadales; family Rhodanobacteraceae; genus Aerosticca; species Aerosticca soli. The sequence continues at coordinate 2,406,750 of NZ_AP018560.1, forward strand.
GCGCACCTGCACCACCGGCCCCTGGTCGATGAACAGGCCGGTGAGCTCGTTGGCCTCGTCCAGCGAGCCGCCGCCGTTGTTGCGCAGGTCGACCACCACGCCCTGCACGCCTTCGGCCTTGAGCTCGCCGAGCAGCTTGGCGACGTCGCGGCTGGCGCTCTTGTAGTCCTGGTCGCCCTCGCGGCGGGCGCCGAAGTCGGAATAGAAGGTGGGCAGGTCGATCACGCCGATCTTGCGCGTGACGCCGCCGTCGGTAATCTCGATCACCTTCTTCTTGGCGGCCTGCTCCTCGATGCTCACCTTCTGCCGCACCAGGGTGACCAGCACGTGCTTGCCGTCCACGCCGGCATCGGCGGGGAGGATCTCCAGCCGCACGGTGGTGCCCTTCTTGCCGCGGATCAGCTTGACCACGTCGTCCACGCGCCAGCCGATGACGTCGACCATCGGCCCCTGTGTACCCTGCCCGACCGCGACGATGCGATCGCCGACGTGCACCTTGCCGGACTTGGCCGCCGGCCCCGCCGGCACCACCTCGCGGATCTGGATGTAGTCCTCGCGCTGCTGCAGCACCGCGCCGATGCCTTCCAGCGAGAGCTTCATCGAGATGTCGAAGTTCTCCGCCTGGCGCGGACCGAGGTAGTCGGTGTGCGGATCGGTGCTGTTAGCATAGGAATCCATGAAGGTCTGGAAGGCGTCCTCGCCGTCGAGCTGGCGCACCCGCTCGATGTAGTTGGCGTAGCGCTTGTCCAGCGTCTTGCGGATGTCATCGTCGCTCTTGCCGGCCAGCTTCAGGCGCAGCCAGTCGTTCTTGGTGCGCTTGCGCCACAGCTCGTCGAGCTCGGCCTGGTCCTTGGGCCAGGGCGCATGCTTGCGGTCGAAGGTGTAATCCTCATCGACGCTGAAATCGAAGCCCTTGGGCAGCAGAGAGCGTGCGTAGTTCATGCGCTCGACGGCATGCTGGACATAGCTGTTGAAGAGATCGAACGGACCGGAAAGGTCGCGGTTCCAGATCGCATCGTCGAGCGTGGTCTCGAGCGGCTGGTAGGCCTTGAGATCGGCCTCGGTGAAGAACACCTTCTCGCCGTCGAGGAAATCGAGATAGGCCTTGTAGATGTGCCGCGACATCGCATCGTCCAGCGGCTTGGCGGCATAGTGGAAGCGGGTGAGGAAGCGCGCCGACAGCTGCGCGGCATCGGCCTGCGTCTCGGTGGGCTTGAGCGGCAGCGTGGACGGCTTGCGCGATGCCTGGTCGCCGGCGGGCGCCAGATCGGCGGCCGACTGCGCATGGGCGGCGACCAGGGTGAAGGCAAGCAGCGGGGCCAGCAGGAAACGCAGGGTCATAGAGGGAAGGTTCATCCGGCGGAGTCGGTGACGCCTGCGGCACTGGCCTGCAGGTCGGCGTGATAGGAGGAGCGCACCAGCGGACCGGCGGCGACGTGCGAGAAGCCCATCGCCATGCCTTCCTCGCGCAGCGCGGAAAACTCATCCGGCGTCCAGTAACGCAGCACCGGATGATGATGCACCGTCGGCTGCAGGTACTGGCCGATGGTGACCATGTCCACGTCGTGCGCGCGCAGGTCGCGCAGCGTGGCGCGCACCTGCTCCAGGGTCTCGCCCAGGCCCAGCATGATGCCGGACTTGGTCGGCACCCCGGGATGCTGGGCCTTGAAACGCTTGAGCAGGTCCAGCGACCATTGGTAGTCCGCCCCGGGCCGCACCTCGCGGTACAGCGCCGGCACGGTTTCCAGGTTGTGGTTGAAGACGTCCGGCGGCGCCTCGGCGAGCGCCGCCAGGGCCCGTTCCATGCGGCCCTTGCCGCGGAAATCGGGGGTGAGGATCTCGATGCGGATGCCGGGCGAGGCCGCCCGCGCCGCGCGCACGCAGGCGGCGAAATGCGCCGCGCCGCCGTCGGGAAGATCGTCGCGGTCGACCGAGGTGATCACCACGTACTTCAGCCGCATGTCGGCGATGGTCCGCGCCAGTCGCTTAGGTTCCAGCGGATCGGGCGGGGCCGGCCGGCCATGGGCGACATCGCAGAACGAGCAGCGCCGGGTGCACACCTCGCCCAGGATCATGAAGGTGGCGGTGCCCTTGTGGAAGCACTCGTGGATGTTCGGGCAGGAGGCTTCCTCGCAGACCGTGACCAGCGCGTGCTCGCGCAGCTTCGCCTTGAGCTCCTGCACCGCGTTGCCCTGCGGCAGGCGGATGCGGATCCAGTCGGGTTTGCGCAGCGGCGCGGCGGTGTCGAAGCCGGCGCGGTTGCGCGCGATCTTGGCGTCGCCCAGTTGTTTTTCCACCACCGGCAGGGTGGTGATCGGAATGCGTTTGGAGGAGGCGGTGTCGCTCATGCGCAGGTCGGGGCCGCGGCGGAAGGGGCGGGAAGCTCGGACGCCGCCGGCACGGCAGCGAAGCCGAACTGGCGGCAGAACTCGGTCACGAGGAGGTCTTCGACGTCCGCCAGTCGCGACGGACCGCCCAAGTCTAGCACCTGCGTGACTGCCAAACCCTTGTAGCCGCAGGGATTGATGCGCTGGAACGGCTCGAGGTCCATGGCCACGTTGAAGGCCAGGCCGTGGAAGGTGCAGCCGCGGCGCACGCGCAGGCCGAGCGCGGCAATCTTAGCCCCGCCCACGTACACGCCGGGCGCGCCCTCGACGCGCTCGGCGCCGATGTTCCAGTGCGCCAGCGTGTCGATGATGGCCTGCTCGATGCGGCTCACCAGCTCGCGCACGCCGATGCCCAGCCGGCGCAGGTCGATCAGCGGATAGGCCACGATCTGGCCGGGGCCGTGGTAGGTCACCTGCCCGCCGCGATCGACCGGAATCACCGGGATCTCGCCGGGCGCGAGCACGTGCTCCATGCGTCCGGCCTGGCCCAGGGTGAACACCGGATCGTGCTCGAGCAGCCACAGCTCGTCGGTGGTTTCGGCAGTGCGCGCGTCGGTGAAGGCACGCATCGCATTCCAGGTGGCCTGATAGGGCTGGCGACCCAGGCGGCGGATCAGCAGGGGTGGTGGGTTCGGCATGACGGTCGGGGAAAAGCGGGCCTCGGAATGGCGGCGTCGGAACGCCGACGTTGCACGCTAGAGCGTGTAGCGGATGTCGGGATCATCGCGCAGCGCCGCGTGTGCGGCGGCGTACTGCTCGCGGGTCCGGCAGTGGAAGCGCACCGTGACGGCGACGAAACGGCCGGCACGCGACGGCCGCTCGCGCACGCTCTCGTGCCGCACGTCGAGACCCAGACCGGCGAGGATCGCCGGCACCCTGGTCTCGAGGTTTGCGCGCGCATCGCCCATCGCGGTGATCTCGAACTCGCCGGGAAAGACGAAGCCCTTGCCGCCGGCCCGGGCCGGATCGATCTCGTGCGTCACTTGCCGCCGGCCTCGTCCTTTTTCTTGTCGCTGTGGAACCACAAGAGGATGCTGTCCCACAGCCGCTTGAAGAAGCCGCCCTGCGGGGCATCGGCCAGCGCCACCAGCGGCACGTTCTGCACAGTCTCGCCGTCCAGGCTGATGCGCAGGGTGCCGACGGCCTGACCCTTCTTGTACGGCGCGATCAGCGTGGCCGGGACGTCCATCACCGCCTTGAGCTTGTCGTAGTCGCCGCGCTTGACGGTGACCAGCACCGGCTCGGCCACGCCGAGCGGCAGCGTGTTCTCCTCGCCCTTCCACAGCCGCGGCGTGGCCAGCGGCTTGCCGGCGTCGTAGAGCTTGTGGGTTTCGTAGAAACGGAAGCCGTAGTTGAGCAGGGCCATCGCCGAGTCGGCGCGCGCCTTTTCGCTGCTCGCGCCCATCACCACGGCGATCATGCGCGCATCGCCCTGCTTGGCCGAGGCGGCCAGGCAGTAACCGGCGGCGGCGGTGTGGCCGGTCTTGATGCCGTCCACGCTGGGGTCGCGCCACAGGAGGGTGTTGCGGTTGCCCTGCTTGATGCCGTTCCACACGAACTCCTTGACCGAGGAAATGGCGTAGTCCTCGGGGAAATCGTGGATCAGCGCACGCGAAAGGATGGCGATGTCGCGCGCGGTGGTGTAGTGGTTGGCGATCGGGTAGCCGGAGGCGTTCTCGAAATGGCTGTTGACCATGCCGAGCTGCTTGGCGTAGGCGTTCATCAGCCCGGCGAAGGCCTGCTCGGAACCGGCGGTGTGCTCGGCCAGCGCGATGGCGGCGTCGTTGCCGGACTGGATGATCATGCCGTAGAGCAGGTCCTTGAGCGGCACCTGACTGCCGAGCTTGAGGAAGCTGGTCGAGCCGTCGGTGCCGGCGCCGCCGCCGCGCCAGGCGTTCTCGCTGATGGTCACCGGGTCGGTGAGATGGATGCGGCCGTTGGCGACTTCGGCGGAGACCACGTAGTCGGTCATGATCTTGGTGATCGAGGCCGGCTCCACGCGCAGGTCCGGATCCTTGCTGGCGAGGATCTGGCCGGTCGCGTAATCCATCAGCACCCAGCTCTTGCCGTCCACCTGCGGCGGGGGCGGCACCGGGGCCTCGGGCATCACCGGCCGCGGCACCGGCGCCGGACGCGGCGTCTCCTGGGCAAGGGCGATGCCCACGGCGCAGACGGCCGCGGCGAACAGGGCGGCGATAGGGCGGTACAGCTTCATCGTGCGTGTCGTCTCTCTGGGGAATGGGTGCCGGCGTGCGCGACGCGGCGAAACGAAAGCGATCAGTCTACCGCGAGCTGAGGTCTGGGCAGGCCGAGCGCGGCGATGCGCGCGCTGATCTCCTCGGCCCGCGCAGGATCTTCCAGCGGTCCGATGCGGACCCGGTTGACGCGCCGGCCGGCGACGTCGGTCGCCAGCACCTGCACCGGCGCCAGCCTGGCCGCGCGCAGCCGCTCGGCCATGCGCTCGGCATTGCCGGCATCGGCGAAAGCCCCGACTTGCAGGAACACCGGTCCCGCACCGGCAGACGCGGGACCCGGCGCGACCGGCGCGCCGACGGCCGGCGCGGCGGCGCCACCGCTGCGGGCGACCAGCGGCGGCGCAGCCACCGTCCGTTCCGGATGCTCCGGGTCGATCGCGCGGACCTCGACCCGCCCGGTGCCGCGGGGCCAGATGCCGATCTTCACCGCGGCGGCGTAGGAGAGGTCGATCAGCCGGTCCTCGTGAAACGGCCCGCGGTCGTTGACGCGCACGATCACGCTCTTGCCGTTTTCGAGGTTGGTCACCCGCGCGTAGCTCGGCAGGGGCAGTACCCGGCTGGCCGCGGTGAACTTGTACATGTCGTAGTCCTCGAGGGTCGAGGTCTTGTAGCCGTGGAACTTGGTGCCGTAGAAGGAGGCCAGCCCGCGCTCCACGTAGCCGCGCGCATCGGGCAGCACGGTGTAGGTGCGGCCGAGCACGGTATAGGGCGACTTGTTGCCGTAGAGCGCGCGCGGCTCCACCCGCGGCACGGGCTCGGGCAGGCCGCTGACGTCGATCGGCGGCGGCACGCTGTCGTCGCGATCACGGTAGCGGCCGCTCTGCGGGCGGCTCAGGTCATCGTGCCAAGCGCCCGCCGTGCCGCCAACGGTCCGGCCACCGTGCGCGGCGGGGCGCGTGGCCTGCCGGCCGGCACAGGCGGCCAGCAGCAACGCCATCGTCACCAGCAGGATGGCGTGCCGAAAGCTCATGGCCCGGCGTCTCCTACACCGGCGGCGATCGCCTGCGCCAGCTGGTGCACCGCCATGGCATAGAGCGGGCTCTTGTTGTAACGGGTGATCACGTAGAAGTTGTCGAAGGTGAACCAGTATTCCGGGCCGTGCGGACCCTCCAGGGTCTGCAGGCTGCTCGGCAGCGCCGGATCGAGCGGCACGAGCGGCGCATAGCCCCAGGCCTGCAGCTGCTCCAGCGGCCATTGCGGGCGTGCATCGGCGACGGGGACCGCCCTGGCATCCGCCGCCGGCTGCGCGCGCGCGGCGACCGGGGCGCCGCTGACCCAGCCGTGTCCGGCGAAGTAATGGGCCACGCTGGCGAGGATGTCCGGCAGCGAGTTTTTGAGGTCGATGCGGCCGTCGCCATCGCCGTCGACGGCATAGTCGCGGATGCTCGACGGCATGAACTGCCCCCAGCCCTGCGCGCCGGCGTAGGAGCCGGTCAGGGCATCGAGCGGACCCGCCAGATGATCCGGCGGCAATTCCAGCAAGGTCTTGAGCTCGCTGCGGAAGTAGGCCGCGCGCGGCGGATAGTAAAAGGCCAGGGTGACCAGCGCGTCGAGCACCTTGTAGCGTCCGGTGATGCGACCGTAGTGGGTTTCCACGCCGAGGATGGCCACGAGGTAAGCCGGGTCCACGCCGTAGCGGCGCGCGGTGTCCTCGATCAGCGCGCGATGCGTCCGGTAGAAGGCCACGCCCTCGTCGATGCGTTGCGGCGTGAGGAAGATCGGCCGGTAGGCGGACCAGGGCTTGGCCTCCGCCGGGCGGGCCATCGCTTCCAGGATGCTCGGCTGTTTCTGCGCACCGTCGAGCAGCGCCTCGAGCGCGGCCGGATCCTGGCCGGTGTCGCGCACCACCTCGGCGATGAGCTCGCGCTGGCCGGGATGGCTCGCCCAGGCCGGCAGCGCCAGCGCCAGCGCCAACCAGGGCCAGCGCGGCCAACAGCGGGGCGGCCTCACCCGGCGCGACCTGCGCATGCGGCAGACGACGTTCATGGCGCGCAAGCCTAGCATGGCCTGCTGGCCGCTTTAGGCGTGGCGCTTGCGATGCGCGTGGATCGACATCAGCACGCCGAAGCCGGTCAGCAGCGAGACCGCGGAGGTGCCGCCGTAGCTGACCAGCGGCATCGGCACGCCGACCACCGGCAGCATGCCGGCGACCATGCCGCCGTTGACGAACACGTAGACGAAGAAGCTCATGCCGATCGCGCCGGCGAGCAGCCGCGCATAGGTGTCGCGCGCCTGCATGGCGATCCACAGGCAGCGGCCGATGATGAAGGCGTACAGGGCGAGCAGCGCGCACACGCCGACGAGGCCGAATTCCTCGGAGAACACCGCGAAGATGAAATCCGTGGTGTGCTCGGGCAGGAAGTCCAGCCGTGACTGGGTGCCGTGCATCCAGCCCTTGCCGAACACGCCGCCGGAGCCCACCGCGATCTGCGACTGGATGATGTGCCAGCCGTTGCCCAGCGGGTCGGATTCCGGATCGAGCAGGGTCAGCACGCGGTCGCGCTGGTACTGGTGCATGAAATGCCAGGCCAGCGGCACCATCGCGCCGACCACGCCAAGCAAGAGGCCGAGCCGCCACCATGCCATGCCGGCCAGGAACAGCGCGAAGGCGCCGGCCGCGGCGACCAGCAGCGCGGTGCCGAGGTCGGGCTGCTTGGCGATCAGCACCGCCGGCACGCCGATCAGCGCGCCGACCACGGCGATGTCCTTCCAGCCCGGCGGCAGCTGGCGCGGGTGCAGATACCAGGCGACCATCATCGGCATGGTCAGCTTCATGAGCTCGGAAGGCTGGAAGCGCATCAGCTTGAGATCCAGCCAGCGCGAGGCGCCGCGGCCCTCGCCGAGCACCGCGACGACGATGAGCAGGCACGTGCTCGCCGCATACAGCCAGGGCGTCCAGCGGCGCAGGACCGCCGGCGGGATGCGCGAGACGACGACCAAGAGGACCGCCCCCAGCGCGAACCGCGCGGCCTGGCCACCGACCACGCCGAGATCGCCGCCGCTCGCGCTGTAGAGCGTGCCGAGGCCGGCCAGGGCGAGCAGCAGCAGCCCGCCGGCGAGGGGTAGATCCAGACGCGGGCGACCGCTCACGAGCCGGCGCGCCAGGCGCTGCAGACGATCGGACCAGGCGGGCGTCATGGCGGCGAATCCTCGCTGTCTTCGCTGTCGTCGCCCGCCGGGACGTCGGCCGGCTGCGGCGACTCGATGACGTCGCCCGGCGCCGGCAGCTGCGTCGACGGCGGCGCGGGCAAGGGCGTGGCCGGCGGCGCCCGTCCCCCTTGGGCGGCCAGCCACGCATCCAGGATCTTGCGCGCGATCGGGCCGGCATCCTTGCCGCCCCAGGCGCCGGCCTCCAGCACCACCGCCACCGCGATCTGCGGGTCCTCCGCCGGCGTATAGGCGATGAACCAGGCGCGGTGGCGTGCGGCGAGATAGGCGCTGTTCTTGTTGGTGTCGTAGGCCTCGGTGCGCCGCGAGTAGCGCTCGGCGGTGCCGCTCTTGCCGGCGATGCGGTACGGAAAGCCCTCGCCCAGGCCCTGCCCGGTGGCGCCGGCGCCGCCGTAGATCACCGCCTGCATGCCCTGGTTGATCACGTTCCAGTAGGCCGGATCGCTGATCAGCGACGGCCCGCTCGGCGGGTTGGCCAGCGCCTCGCGCGGGCCGTCCACCGCCTGGGCCGCCAACGCCAGGCGGGGCGGATAAGGCACGCCGCGTCCGGCCAGCACGGCGGTGGCGTGGGCGAGCTGCAGCGGCGTCACCGCCCAGTAGGCCTGGCCGATGCCGGTGAGCACGGTCTCGCCGGGGAACCACGGCTGCTTGTAATGCGCGGCCTTCCATTCGCGCGAAGGCAGGATGCCGGTGCCCTCGCCATCGAGATCGATGCCGGTTTTTTCACCGAAGGCGAAGCGGCGCATCCAGGCGCTCAGGCGATCGATGCCCATGTCCAGCGCCAGCTTGTAGAAATAGGTGTTGGTGGACAGCTGGATGGCGCGGACCATGTTCACCGTGCCGTCGCCGCCGCGTTTGTCGTCGCGATAGCAGCGGCTCTGGTTGGGCAGACAGAATTCGCCGGTGGAGAGCACGGTGTCCTCCGGCCGGCGCAGCTTGAGTTCGAGCCCGCCCAAAGCCAGGAACGGCTTGACCGTGGAGCCGGGCGGATAGGCGCCGCGCAGCGCCCGGTTGTAGAGCGGCTTGTCCGCCGCGCCGGTCAATGCGGCGTAGTCGCCGCGGGCGATGCCGTTGACGAACGGGTTGGGATCGAAGCTCGGCACGCTCACCATCGCCAGCACCTGGCCGTTGCGCGGATCGATCGCCACCGCCGCGCCGGGACGGCCCTCGAAAGCGGCCGCCGCGGCCTGCTGGATGCGCACGTCGATCGACAAGTACAGATTCCTGCCCGGCACCGGCGGATGCCGCTCCAGCACGCGCTGGGTGCGTCCGTCGGCGTTCACCTCGACCAGCGCGTAGCCGGGCGTGCCGTGCAGCAGGTCCTCGTAGCTGCGTTCGATGCCGCTGCGGCCGATGTGCGTGGTGCCCTTGTAGCGGGCCGCGTCCAGCCGCGCCTGGTCGTCGGCGTCGATCCGGCCGACGTAACCGATCACGTGGGCGAAAAGCTCGCCGTAGGGATAGCGCCGGGTCAGGTAAGGCACCACGTCGACACTGGGAAAACGCCAGCGGTTGACCGCGAAGCGGGCGATGTCGTCTTCGGTGAGGCGCAGCTTGAGCGGCACGCTGTCGAAGCGGCGGCTCTGCTTGAGCTGCCGGCGGAAGGCGTCGATGTCGTCCTCATCGAGCGGCACCACGGTGGCGATCTCGCGCAGGAAAGCCTCCATGTCCGGCACCTGCTCGGGTACCACCTCCAGCCGGAAGGCGGTGACGTTGTCGGCCAGCAGCACGCCGTTGCGGTCGTAGATCAAGCCGCGCGCCGGGGCGATCGCGCGCGGCTTGAGGCGGTTGGCCTGCGAGCGCAGCACGAACTCGTCGTGGCGCACCACCTGCAGCTGCACGTAGCGCACCACGAGACCGGCCAGGCCGAGCACGATGAAGGCGAAGCCGGCCAGCGCGCGGCGGCGGAACAGCGCGCTCTCGCCATGGGCTTCCTTGAGCGGACGACGCGGTCTCATCGGTCAGGACAGGCGCAGGCGTACCCGCAGGTCATCGAGCAGCAGGAACAGGAACGGCCACAGCGCGGCGCCGATCACGGGCGAAAGCCACCAGCTCGGCGGCGGCAGCGCGTCGCCCTCGAACAGGCGCACCAGGAGCGCCAGGATACGGTCGTTGACGAGCAGCGCCAGTACCGCGAGGGTCTGCTGTCCCATCGGGAAAAAGCGCAGGCGGGCGCGAAAGCGCAGCGCGATGAACACCAGCGCGGTGAGCCTGAGCGCCTGCTCGCCGAGCAGCACGCCATCCATGAGATCGCCCGCCAGACCGAGCGCGAAGGCGAGGCCGAGCGACACCCGTTCGGCCGATTCCAGGCTCCAGTACAAGAGCACCAGTGCCGGCCAGTACGGCTTGCACGGCGCGAGCGCCGCCGGCAGCGGCACCAGCATCAGGAGCAGCGCCAGCAGCAGCGAGCCGGCGAACCACAGCCCCCCGAGCCGCGGCCGGCTCATGGCGCCTGACCCGGCTGCGCCGCGGCGGCCGAGGATGCCGGCGTCGGCGCCAGCTCGGCCGGCGGGCCCTCGTTCGCGGCCGGCGCCGGCGGACCGGCCGGCTCGGCCTGTTCGTGCAACAGCAGCACGTCGTCGCTGCGATAGACATCCGCGCTCGGCCGGGCGCGCGCCTCCTGGAACAGGCCGTTGGCCGCCGGCGCCACGCCGATCACCGTGCCGACCGGGAATCCGGGCGGGAACCGTCCGCCCAGGCCGGAGGTGAGCAGACGGTCGCCGACCTTGATGTCGGCCGCCATCGGCACCGTCGGCAGGCTGAGTTGCGCGCTGCCGCGCGCGCCGTAGGCGACGGTGCGCAGCCCGGTGCGTTCCACCGTCACCGGCACCGCGTGGCTGGGATCGGTCACCAGCATCACCACCGCCGTGGTCGGCAGCGTCTCCACCACCTGGCCGAGCAGGCCGTGGGCGTCGATCACCGGCTGCCCGACGCGCACCTTGTCACGCGCGCCGAGGTTGATCACCAGCCGGTTCCGCTCGGCGCCGAGATCGACACCGACCACCCGCGCCAGCTGCACCTTGAGCCCCAGGCTCTTCTGCGTGGCGAGCAGTTCCTTGAGCCGCTCGTTCTGTTCGGCCACCGCGGCCATGCGGTTGAGCTTGGCGTTGGCGAGCAGCAGATCCTCGCGCAGGCGCTGGTTCTGCTCGGTGAGCGCCTGGCGGTCGGCGAAGGCCACACCCAGCGCGCGCGCGCCGGCCGCCGGCAAGCCGGCCAGCCGGTAGACCGGCTCCACCACCACCGCCGCCGTGTAGCGCAGGCGCCACATCCAGCCGTTGCGATGGTCGAGCACCATCAGCACCAGCGCCAGCGCGAGGTAGAAGATGAGCCGCAGCGTGCCGGCGACCGAGGCGGAAAAGAGCGGCGGGGAATCCTGGGCCATCGTCTTGAAGGCATGCACGGGGCGGCGGCTCGGCGCCGCCGGCCGTGGGCGTCAGGCCGGCGGCCGGCGCAGGGCCGCCCTTGGCTTACTCCGGCGCAAAGAAGTCGCTGCCGTGCTGGTCGATGAGTTCCAGCGCCTTGCCGCCGCCGCGCGCCACGCAGGTCAGCGGATCATCGGCGACCTGCACGTAGAGGCCGGTCTCCTCCGAGATCAGCCGGTCCAGATCGCGCAGCAGCGCGCCGCCGCCGGTCAGCACGATGCCGCGTTCGGCGACGTCCGAGCACAACTCCGGCGGGGTCTGCTCCAGCGCCGCCTTGACCGCCGCGACGATGCCCGACAGCGGTTCGTGCAGCGCCTCCAGCACCTCGTTGGAGTTGATGGTGAACATGCGCGGCACGCCCTCGGCGAGGTTGCGTCCGGAGATCTCGATTTCCTTGACCTCGCTCTGCGGAAAGGCGCAGCCGATCTCGATCTTGATCCGCTCGGCGGTCGCCTCGCCGATCAGCGTACCGTGGTTGCGGCGCACGTAGTTGATGATCGCCTCGTCGAAGCGGTCGCCGCCCACGCGCACCGACTGCGAATAGACGATGCCGTTGAGCGAGATCACCGCCACCTCGGAGGTGCCGCCGCCGATGTCCAGCACCATCGCGCCGCGCGCCTCATGCACCGGGATGCCGGCGCCGATCGCCGCGGCCATCGGTTCCTCGATCAGGAATACGTCGCGCGCGCCAGCGCCTTCGGCCGATTCCTTGATCGCGCGGCGCTCGACCTGCGTCGAACCGCACGGCACGCACACCAGCACGCGCGGACTGGGACGCAGCATGCGCGACTTGTGCACCTGGCGGATGAAGTGCTGCAGCATCGCCTCGGTCATGGTGAAGTCGGCGATCACGCCGTCCTTCATCGGCCGCACGGTGGCGATGTTGCCGGGCGTGCGGCCGAGCATGCGCTTGGCCTCGGTGCCCACCGCGGCCACCGCGCGCGGGCCGCCCGGGCCGCGATCCTGGCGGATCGCCACCACCGAGGGCTCGTTGAGCACGATGCCCTGGCCGCGCACATAGACCAGCGTGTTGGCCGTCCCGAGGTCGATCGAGATGTCGTTGGAAAAGATGCCGCGGAACTTCTTGAACATGGCGGTCAGCCCGCTTTGGAGGCGGGTGCAAAGAGCGGCGCGACAGTCTAGTGGCACCCCCCACCCCACGCAAGCGCGCAGTCGTTAAAAAAGCCTTTCAGGACGCGATGATGCGCGGTTTTTCCGCCACCGGCTCGAACCCATGGAAAGTGCCGCGGTTGGCAAGGACGGCGGGCGCGCGCGATCATCCGCGGGTTTGGGCCCCGAGCGCCCTTCTCGACTCCTCCAGCGGACCACACGGCCATGCACGACACCCTCGCCCCGCTCTATGCCGCGCACCTTGCCACCGTGATCGGCCATGCCGACCGGGCGCTCGCCGAGCATGGCTATGACCATCTCCTGATCGCGGCCGGCCACGCGCCGGCCCGCTTCCTGGACGATCAGGACGCACCTTTCGTCGCCAATCCGCATTTCCGCCACTGGCTGCCGCTGACCGATGCGCCGGGCAGCTGGATCGTCCATACGCCGGGCCGGCGCCCGCGGCTGGTGTTCGTGCAGCCGCGCGACTACTGGCACGTGGTGCCGCAGGCGCCGCAGGGCTACTGGGTCGAGCACTTCGAGATCACCACCGTGCGCAGCGCGGCCGAGGCGATCGCCGAGCTGCCCGGCGCGCGCAGCGCGGCGATCGTGCCGCCCGGCCCGGTGCTGGAGGGCGCCGCGATCAATCCGCAGCCGGTGCTCGACCATCTCCACTGGCATCGCGCGTACAAGACGCCCTACGAACGGGCGCTGATGCGCGAGGCCAGCCGCATCGGCGCCCGCGCGCACCGCGCCGCCGCGGCGGCATTCCGCGCCGGCGCCTGCGAGCTCGACATCCACCTGGCCTATCTCGCCGCCGCGCGGCAGTCCGAGGCCGAGCTGCCCTACGCCAACATCGTCGGCCTCAACGAACACGGCGCCGTGCTGCATTACACGAACTTCGACCGCGCGCCGCCCGCCCAGGTGCGCTCGTTCCTGATCGACGCCGGCGCGAGTTTCGCCGGCTACGCCAGCGACATCACCCGCACCCATGCCGCCCCCGGCCATGCCGAGTTCCAAGCCCTGATCGATGCGGTGGACGCCGCCCAGCAGGGCTTCGCCGCGCGCGTGCGCGCCGGGCAGAGTTATCCCGAACTGCACATCCATGCCCACCACGTGCTGGCCGGCATCCTGCGCGAGCACGGCATCCTGCGCATGAGCGCCGAGAGCGCGGTGGAAACCGGCGTCAGCGGGGTGTTCTTTCCGCACGGGCTCGGCCACATGCTCGGCCTGCAGGTGCATGACGTGGCCGGCTTTCAGCGCAGCGAGCGCGGCGGCACGCTGCCGCGGCCGCCCGGCCACCCCTACCTGCGCATGACCCGCACGCTGGAGCCGGGCATGGTGGTGACCATCGAGCCGGGGCTGTATTTCATCGACCTGCTGCTGGAGGAACTGCGCGCCGGGCCGCACGCGCAGGCGGTCGACTGGACGCGGGTGGAGGCCTTCCGCCCCTACGGCGGCATCCGCATCGAGGACGACGTGATCTGCACCGAGGACACGCCGGAAAACCTGACCCGCGACGCCTTCGCCAACCTTTGAACGGACGGCGTCACCCGCTGCCCGCCGGGCCGACGCCGGCGGCGTGCGACCATCCGCCACGCCGCCGGCGTCCCGATGAAGGCGTGATCTTCACGATCCCGGCCTATGCTTGTGACGGTTGCGCAAACGAGCCGTCCCCATGCCCGCCACCGCCACCACCAAGCCTTCCCGTTCCCCGCTGCGCCGCCTCGGCCGCGAGCTGCTGGCGTTGGTGCTGGCCAAACTGGTGCTGCTGACGCTTTTCGGCTGGGCGCTGATGGCGCTGTTTCCGCGCACCGACACCCACCCGTCGGCCATCGAGCACCACCTCGCCCCGGCCACCTCGTCGCATGGAGTTTCCCAGCCATGATCCTGGACCCCGAAGTCGTCGGCCTCTCGCGGCTGCAGTTCGCGCTCACCGCGCTCTACCACTTCCTGTTCGTGCCGTTGACGCTCGGGCTGGTGTGGATCCTGGCCATCATGGAAAGCGTCTACGTGATGACCGGGCGCGAGGTGTGGAAGCGCATGGTGCAATTCTGGGGCGTGCTGTTCGGCATCAACTTCGCCATGGGCGTGGCCACCGGCATCACCATGGAGTTCCAGTTCGGCATGAACTGGGCCTACTACTCCCATTACGTCGGCGACGTGTTCGGCACGCCGCTGGCGATCGAGGGGCTGATGGCGTTCTTCCTCGAGGGCACGCTGATCGGCGTGTTCTTCATGGGCTGGACGCGCACCACCCGGCTGCAGCACCTGGTGGTGACCTGGCTGCTGGCGCTGGCGACCAGTCTCTCGGCGCTGTGGATCCTGGTCGCCAACGGCTGGATGCAGTATCCGGTCGGGGCGAAGTTCAACGTCGACAGCATGCGCATGGAGGTGACCTCGTTCGCCGACGTGCTGTTCAACCCGGTGGCGCAGGCCAAGTTCGTGCACACGGTGAGCGCCGGCTACGTGCTGGGCTCGATGTTCGTGCTCTCGATCAGCGCGTGGTACCTGCTGCGCGGCCGCAACGTGGATTTCGCCAAGCGCTCGATGACGGTGGCGGCGAGTTTCGGCCTCGCTTCCGCGCTGAGCGTGGTGGTGCTGGGCGATGAATCGGGCTATGCCATCTCCGAGAACCAGAAGATGAAGATGGCGGCGATCGAGGCGATGTGGGAGACCGAGCCGCCGCCGGCCTCGTTCACCCTGTTCGGCATTCCCGACGTGGCCACCCGCAGCACGCATTTTGCGGTGCGCATTCCCTGGGTCATGGGCCTGATCGGCACCCGCTCGCTGGACAAGCCCATCCCCGGCATCGCCAACCTGGTCGAGGACACCAAGGGCAAGATCGACAGCGGCCTCAAGGCCTATGACGCCATGCTGGTGCTGCGCGAGGACAAGCACAACGCGCAGGCCAAGGCGATCCTCGCCGCGCACGATCAGGACATGGGCTACGCGCTGCTGCTCAAGCGTTTCATGGACGATCCGCGCAAGGCCACGCCGGCGGACATCCAGAAGGCCGCCGACTCCACCATTCCGAACGTGCCGGTGCTGTTCTGGGCGTTCCGCTTCATGGTGTTGCTCGGCTTCTATTTCATCGCGCTGTTCGCCTACTCGTTCTGGCGGGCCAGCAAGCGGCGGCTGGATGAGAAGCGCTGGTATCTCAAGCTCGCCCTGTGGAGCCTGCCGCTGCCGTGGGTGGCCGCGGAGCTCGGCTGGATCGTCGCCGAATACGGCCGCCAGCCGTGGGCGATCGAGGGCATCCTGCCGACGGCACTCGGCGTGTCATCGCTGACCTCGACCCAGGTGTGGATCTCGCTCGCCGGTTTCGTGCTGTTCTACACCGCCCTCGCCGTCATCGACGTGCTGCTCATGGTGCGCTATGCCCGCAAGGGCCCCGACGGCCTCGGTCTCTGGCCACAGGTGCCGCGCGACCCGTCGCTGCGCCCGGCCCTGGAAGACTAAAAAAGAGGAGGCAGGCCATGTTCGATCTCGAAACCCTGCGCGTGATCTGGTGGGTGCTGCTCGGCGCCCTGTTCATCGGCTTTGCCATCACCGATGGCTACGACTTCGGCACCGCGGCGCTGCTGCGCGTGCTGGGCCGCGACCCGGAGGAGCGACAGGTACTGCTGGAAACCGTGGAGCCGACCTGGGAGGGCAACCAGGTCTGGTTCATCCTCGCCGGCGGTGCGTCCTTCGCCGCCTGGCCGATGCTCTATGCGGTGTCCTTCTCCGGCATGTACCTGGCGATCGCGCTGGTGCTGCTCTCGTTCATCCTGCGGCCGGTCGGCTTCAACTTCCGCGCCAAGATCGCCGACCCGCGCTGGCAGGGGCTGTGGGACTGGGTGCTGGTCGCCTCCGGTGTGGCGGTGCCGCTGCTCTCCGGCGTGGCCTTCGGCAACCTGTTCTTGGGCGTGCCGTTCCGCCTGGACGCCGACCTGCGCATGAGCTGGCAGGGCAGCTTCTGGAGTCTGCTGCATCCGTTCGCGCTCGTCGCCGGACTGGTTTCGCTCGGCATGCTGCTGACCCACGGCGCCACCTGGGTGGCCTACAAGGCCGATCCGCGCCTGGCCGCGCGGGCCGTGCGGGTGGCGCGCTGGTCCTGCCTGGGCTGGGCCGTGCTGTACCTCCTGGCCGGCCTCTGGCTCACCCACCTGCCGGGCTACGCAGTCACCGCGGTCGACCCGGCCGGGCCTTCCAATCCGCTGCTCAAGCAGGTGGCCGCGAGCGGCAGCTGGCTCTCCGGCTATGCCCGCCACCCGGCCTTCGCGCTCGCGCCGCTGGCGGCCTTCGCCGGCGCCCTGCTGGTGCTCTGGCGCACGCCGCGCCAGGGCATCGCCGGATTCATCGGCAGCAGCCTGATGATCGCCGGCACCATCCTCTCGGCCGGCTTCGCGCTGTTCCCATTCCTGATGCCTTCCAGCCTCGACCCGCGCTCCAGCCTGACCATCTGGGACGCCTCCTCCAGCCGCGGCACGCTGCTGTTGATGCTGGGCGCCACCGTGGTGCTGCTGCCGATCGTGCTGCTCTACACCTCGTGGGTGTTCAAGGTCATGGGCGGCCGGGTCACCCTGGAACACGTGCGCGGCGAGCACCGCAGTTACTGACGAGCCCTGATTCGGAGAAGAAGCCCATGTGGTATTTCAGCTGGATCCTCGGCCTGGGCCTGGCCTGCGCCTTCGGCATCCTCAATGCGATGTGGTACGAGCTCAACGCCACCGACGAGGCCCACCAGCGCCGCGAGGCGCAACAGCGCAAGGCCGCCGGCCGCTAGGACGAGGCGAGCAGCGCCTCCACCTCGGTCGGCGCCTTGGGCAGCGCCGCGGTCAACACCTCGTGGCCGTCGGCGGTAACCGCTACGGTGTCCTCGATGCGGATGCCGATGCCACGCCAGCACGCGTCCACGGTGGTGTCCTCGACGGGCACATAGACGCCGGGCTCGACGGTGAGCACCATGCCCGGCTCGAGCAGGCGGGAGAGACCGCCGAGCTGATAATCGCCGACGTCGTGGACGTCCAGCCCCAGCCAATGGCCGGTCTTGCCCGGGACGAAGCGCCGCAGGGCGTCGCCGGCAAGCGCGGCCTCCGCTCCGCCCCGCCACAGGCCGAGCGCGCACAGCCCCTCGGCCAGCACGCGTCTGGCGGCATGGTAGGCGGCATCGAACGGGCGACCGGGGCGCACCTCGGCCAGGGCCGCGTGCTGGGCCGCCAGCACCACTTCGTACAGGGCGCGCTGGGCGCCCTCGTAGCGCCCGCCGACCGGATAACTGCGGCTCAGGTCGCAGGCATAACCGCCCACCTCGGCGCCCGCGTCCAGCAGCAACAGCGTGCCCTCACGCAGGGGCGTGGCGTCGGCATGATGATGCAGCACGCAGGCATGGGCGCCGGCCGCCACGATCGGCGGGAAGGCCGGCACCGCCCCCAGCCTGCGCAGCGCGTAAAGACATTCGGCCTCGACCTCGTATTCGCGCCGTCCCGGCCGCACGGCGCGCAGCGCCGCCCGATGCGCCGCCACCGTGACGCGCGCGGCCTCGCGCAGCAGCTTCATCTCGGCGCGTGACTTGTAAAGCCGCAGCTCGTTGATGAGCGGGCCGAGCGCCGCAAAGGTTTTGGGCACCACGCCGCCGCGCAGTTCGCGCAGACGCCGCATCCAGCCGAGCAGGCGGGCATCGAAGCCACCGTCGCGGCCGAAATGGCAGATCACCCGCGCGCGCTCTTCCAACATGCCGGGCAGGATCTCGTCGATGTCCTCCAGCGGGAAGGCGTCGTCCATGCCGTACTCGCGTACCGCGCCCTCGGTGCCGACCAGGGGACCGTGCCAGCGCTCGTAGTCCGGGTCGCGCTCACGGCAGAACAGGACGACCTCGCCATGCACGCGCCCCGGCAGCAGCACCAGCACCGCCTCCGGCTCGGGGAAGCCGGTCAGGTAGAGGAAATCCGAGTCCTGCCGGTACGGGAAGGCCACGTCGGCGTTGCGCAGGCGCACCGGTGCCGCGGCCAGCAGGATCGCCGCGCCCTCGCCGGCCATGCACAGCAATTCGCGCCGCCGCCGACGGTATTCCTCGGCCGCGATCATCAATGCAGCGTCTTGCTTCCCTGCCGTGCCGCGGCATGGCATTCGGCAAACAGCAGCAAGGCGGCCATGCGCACGAATTCGGTGATTTCGATCAGCGCATCCTCGTCCTCGCCCGCCTCGCCGAAATCCAGCTCGGCGGCGGCGATGGCGCCGAGATCACGCAGGATCTCGCGGGCCTCATCGTCGAGCCCGGCATGCGCCTTCGCGCCGGCGAGACCGAAACCGCCGAGGAAACCGCGGCACCACGCCACCAGCGCCTCGGCGCGCTCGTCCAGCGGCCGGTCGTCGGCCGGCAACAGCGGCTGGAACCCGAGGTCGCTGTCGGCGAGCTCCCGTTCCACCTCGCCGGCCAGGCGCGTGAGCAGTGCCTCGTCGGCCGGCGCGGGCTTGGCCTGTGCTTCCGGCGCCAGTTCCAATGTCGCGAGCAGCGGCTGCCGCCCCGGCACGCCGCCGCCGGCGATGTAGCCGCTCAGGAGCCCATGGAACTCACTGGCGTCCACACCGACACGCAACCGCCGCAGCGCGGCCTCCAGCGTTTCGTAATCCACGGGCTCGGCAAAGGAAGGCATGCGTGGTGATCCGGATTTTTTGGGGGGAGCCCTCTCAGTTTAAACGCTCGCGTTCTTCGAATCCGCGCCCCACCTGCCTGCTATAGTTTCGCCGCCATGAGCACACCCCGCCTCGAGCGCGAACTGGAACGGCTCAACCAGCGCATCGACCGTCTGCTGGAGGCCTTGCGGCGCCTGGCGGAGGAGAACCGCAGCCTGCGGCACAGCCAGGAGCAGCTGGCCAACGAGCGCGCCGGCCTCTTGGCCCGCAACGAGCAGGCGCGCTGCCGCGTGGAGGCGATGATCCAGCGCCTTCGCTCGCTGGAGAACAACCCGCCATGAGCTCGAACGACAGCATTCCGGTGGCCCTGCGGCTGGCCGAGCGCGAGTTCCTGATCGCCTGCGCGCCGGAAGAACGCGACGGCCTGCTGGAGGCGGCCGATTTCCTCGACCGCAAGATGCGCGAGCTGCGCGCCCATGCCAAATCGCCCGGTTTCGACCGCCTGGCCGTGCTCGCGGCGATCAGCATCGCCCACGAATGCCTGGCCTTGCGCCGGCAGAACGCCGCCGCCGAGGAAGCTGCCGCCGAACGGCTGCACGCCCTCAGCCTGCGGCTGGACGCCGCGCTCGAGGCCCACACCGGGCGCTGACGGCGATTGGCATCCATCCGGGGTGCGGGCTAAAATGGCCTCGGCGTTTTCTGCGATGTACGCCAGCCCGCTCCTACATATTGCCTTGTTCCTATATACGGCCCCGGGTCGGCGTTTCATCGGCTGTTGTGCATGTCCGCCTTCGAGCGGAAAGCCTCGAGGCCATGATCGCCCTCCCACCTGATCCTCGTGGATCAAGGTCGTCGGGCGGGCAGCGGCATCGCGGTTGACGCCACCTTTTTCTCGGCCCGCCCCTTGCGGCGCGGTCGCCTCGCCCGCGCCCACTGTGCGGATCGACTTCGAGGAGCCCCGTGGATACCGCCCGCCGCCGCGAACTGCGACTCGAGCTTGCCGCGCGCCGCCGGGCCTTGGGCCCCGCCGAGCGCATCGCCGCCGCGCAGGGTCTGCGGCGCAGCCTCGAGCAGCTGCCCGAGTATCACACCGACGAGCGCATCGCCGGCTACTGGGCCCACGACGGCGAGTTGCCGCTCAACCTGGTCATCCCGCCGTTGATCGCGCGTGGCCAGCGCTTCCTGTTGCCGATGCTGACCGCCGAACGCAGCCTGCGCTTCGCGCCCTGGCAACCGGGTGATCCGGTCGCGCCCAACCGGCACGGCATCCCCGAACCGGTGGCGCCGCGCGAATGGTTCGCGCCGTTCCAGCTCGATCTGGTGCTGGTGCCCTTGCTTGCCTTCGATCGCCGCGGCCGCCGCCTGGGTACCGGCGGCGGCTATTACGATCGCAGCTTCGCCTTTCTCAACGAGCAGCCACGGCCCGCCGAGCCGCTGCTGGTCGGCGTGGGCTACGCCTTCCAGGAGCTGCCCGACATCGAGGCGGCCGACTGGGACGTGCCGCTCGACTACGTCGCCACCGACCGCGAACTCATCGACTGCCACGCCGCCGCGAGCCGCCCATGAAGTATTGGCTGATGAAGTCCGAGCCGACGGCGTTTTCCATCGACGATCTCGCGCGGCGCGGCACCGAGCCCTGGGACGGCGTGCGCAATTACCAGGCGCGCAACTACCTGCGCCAGATGCGCGTGGGCGATCAGGCCTTCTTCTACCATTCCAACTGCGCCGAACCGGCCATCGTCGGCCTGGTCGAGGTGGTGACGGAGGCTTATCCGGACCCCAGCCAGTTCGATCCGGACAGCCCGTATTTCGATCCGAAGAGCTCGCGCGAGGCCCCGCGCTGGTCGCTGGTGGAGGTGCGCTTTGAGCGCAAGCTCGCCCGCCCGATCACCCTGCGCGAACTCAAGGCCGACCCTGCCCTGGCCGGGCTCGCCCTGCTGCAGCGGGGCCACCGGCTTTCAGTGATGCCGGTCACGCCGGCGCAATGGCGGCATATCCTTGCCCTCGAATGACCCTGCCTTCCGGTGACCGCATGACCGACGCCAGCAATAATGCCGCCGCCCAGAAACGCCAGGCCGCCGAGGCCGCCCTTGGCTTCGTCGAGGACGGCATGGTGGTGGGGGTCGGTACCGGCTCCACCGTGGCCTTCTTCATCGATGCGCTGGCCGGCATCCGCCATCGCATCCGCGGCGCCGTCTCCAGTTCCGAGCGCAGCGCGCAGCTGCTGCGCGAGCGCGGCATCGAGGTGTTCGATCTCAACAGCGCCGGGCCGCTGCCGCTTTACGTGGACGGCGCGGACGAATGCGATCCGCAGCGCCGACTGATCAAGGGCGGCGGCGGCGCCCTCACCGGCGAGAAGATCATCGCCGAGGCGAGCCGAACCTTCGTGTGCATCATCGACGAGTCCAAGGAAGTCGACGTGCTCGGCCGTTTTCCGTTGCCGATCGAGGTCATCCCGATGGCGCGCAGCCTGGTCGGCCGCGAGATCGTCAAACGCGGCGGCCAGCCGGTGTGGCGCGAGGGCACCGTCACCGATTACGGCAACTGGATCATCGACGTGCATGGCTGGCGCATCACCGATCCGGTGGCGCTGGAACGCGAGCTCAACCAGATTCCGGGCATCGTCACCGTCGGTCTGTTCGCGCGTCGTCCGGCCGACGTGGTGCTGGTCGGAAACCGCCGGCGATGAGCGCACGCCGCGCGCACGGAAGGATCGGCAACCCCGCGCCGGGCCGCGCATGGCCTCGATAGAAATCGTGCTGGTGATGCTGCTGGCCCTCGTCGCCAGCGGCTACCTGGTGCGCATGCTGCCCTTCGCGCTGCCGCTGCCGCTGATGCAGATCGCGCTCGGCGCACTGATCGCGGCGCTGGGCGGCCGCAGCGTCCAGCTCGAGCCGGACGTCTTCTTCCTGCTGTTCCTGCCGCCGCTGTTGTTTCTGGACGGCTGGCGCATCCCCAAGGAAGGGCTGTTCGGCGACCGCGGCCTGATCCTGCAGCTCGCCTTCGGCCTGGTGCTGTTCACCGTGCTCGGCGCCGGCTTCCTCATCCACTGGATGATCCCGGCCATGCCATTGCCCGTGGCCTTCGCCCTGGCCGCGATCATCTCGCCGACCGACCCCGTCGCGGTATCGGCGATCGCCGCCCGGGTGCCGATTCCGAAACGGCTGATGCACATCCTGGAGGGCGAGTCGCTGTTCAACGACGCCTCCGGCTTGGTCTGCTTCCGCTTCGCGGTGGCGGCGGCGCTGACCGGCGGCTTCTCGCTGGTTTCCGCATCGCTGACCTTTCTCTGGGTGGCGCTCGCCGGCGCGGCGGTCGGCGTCGGCGTCACCTGGGGCGCCAGTCTCGCGCAGCGCTGGCTATCGCGCCGCTTCGGCGAGGAGAGCGGCTCGTCGATCCTGGTCAGCCTGCTGATACCGTTCGGCGCCTACCTGCTGGCCGAGCACCTCCATGCCTCGGGCATCCTCGCCGCGGTGGCGGCCGGCGTCAGCATGAGCTTCGTCGAACTCAGCGGCAGGGCACTGGCGACCACCCGGGTACATCGCGCGGTGGTCTGGGATACCTTGCAGTTCGCGCTGAACGGCCTGGTCTTCGTGCTGCTCGGCGAGCAGTTGCCCGGCATCGTGCGCGACGCCTACATCGCGCTGAAGGAAAGCGGCCGCCACAGCCCATGGTGGTTGCTGCTGTACGTGCTGGCCATCAATCTCGCCCTGGCCCTGCTGCGCCTGCTGTGGGTCTGGACCACGATGCACTGGAACCTGTTCCGCTCGCGCCGGCGCGGCGAAAAGGTCGAGCGACCGCCGTGGCGTCTGGTGATCGCCACCTCGCTCGCCGGCGTACGCGGCGCGGTCACCCTGGCCGGCGTACTCACCCTGCCGCTGACCCTGCCGCAGGGCGCGCCGTTCCCGGCGCGCAACCTGGCGATCTTCCTGGCCGCGGCGGTGATCCTGGTCTCCCTCATCGCCGCCAGCATCGGCCTGCCCTATCTCCTTGAGGGCCTGCAGATTCCGGAAGAACCCAGCGAGCGGCGCGAGATCGAACTGGCACGACGGGAGGCGGCGGCCAAGGCGATCGCGGCGATCGAACAGGCCCAGCACACCCTGGCCGAGAAAAACCCTGCCGATGCCGACCTCTACACCAATGCGGCCAGCCGGGTGATGAGCAGCTATCAGCGCCGCCTCGGCGGCGGCAAATCCGGCGGGGACATCCATGCCGAGGAACTGCGCAAGGCCGACGCCGCGGAAATCGCCCTGCGACTTGCCGCCCTGCAGGCCGAACGGCAGGAAATCTTCCGCCTGGCCAGGCAACGGCGCATTTCCGACGAAACCGCACGCCGACTCGTCCGCGAAATCGATCTGCTCGAAGAGCGCTACCGTTGACGAGAGATGCCCGGCAGACGCCGGCCTTTGCATCCACGGCAGCGCCGATGATGAAAACCCTCCCGCGGTCGATGGCCCAACCGATGCAGGGCGCCGCCGGCTGCTCGGAATCGAGTCGTCCCTGCAACAAATAAGAAGCCCCGCAGATCGCTCGGCGGGGCTTTGAGATTTGGCTGGGAGACTAGGATTCGAACCTAGATAAACGGAGTCAGAGTCCGTTGTCCTACCATTAGACGATCTCCCAACGAAGCGGCAGGCGCTTGCACATTCTAACCGTGCAAAGGCCTCGGGTGATCAACGCTTGGAGAACTGGGTGGCGCGACGGGCCTTGTGCAGACCGACCTTCTTGCGCTCGACCTCGCGGGCGTCGCGGGTGATGAAGCCGGCCTTGCGCAGCGGCGCCTTGAGCGTCTCGTCGTACTCGACCAGCGCGCGGGCGATGCCGAGCCGGATCGCGCCGGCCTGGCCGGTGATGCCGCCGCCGGCGACGGTGACCTTGATGTCGAACTTCTCGCTGCTCTGGGTCAGTTCGAGCGGCTGGCGCACGATCATGCGCGAGGTCTCGCGGCCGAAGAACTGGTCGAGCGGCTTGCCGTTCACCTCGATCGCGCCGCTGCCCTTGCGCAGGAAGACGCGGGCGGCGGAGGTCTTGCGGCGGCCGGTGCCGTAGTTCTGCTGGATTGCCATAGGTTTTCCGGTTGCTTATTTCGAAGACGCGGCTTGGATGCAGCCGCTTTCAGTCACATCGTGCGGATCAGACGTCCAGCGGCTGCGGCTGCTGCGCCGCGTGCGGATGCTCGGCGCCGGCATAGACCTTGAGCTTGCTGTACATCGCCCGCCCCAGCGGATTCTTCGGCAGCATGCCCTTGACCGCGATCTCGATGACGCGTTCCGGGTGCGTGGCCAAAAGATCCTTGAGCGAGGTCGTCTTCAGGTTGCCGACGTGGCCGGTGAAACGGTGGTACTGCTTGTCATCCAGCTTGCGGCCGGTGACCGCCACCTGCTGCGCGTTGATGACGACGATGTAATCGCCGGTATCGACATGCGGGGTGAATTCGGGCTTGTGCTTGCCGCGCAGGCGGCGGGCGATCTCGGTGGCGAGCCGGCCGAGCGTCTTGCCCGCGGCGTCGACCACATACCAGTCGCGCTTGACGCTTTCCGGCTTGGCGCTGAACGTTTTCATGCGTGGATACCTAGTCTGCCGCCGCGTTGGCGGTGGGCAAAAGCGTGGAATAAAGGCGCGAGAGCATAGCCGAAGCCCGCTCCATCGCGCAAGAACCGCCGCTCGGCGGTTCGCGGGCCGGCAATGTTAGCATGGCCGGCATGGCGCCTGAAAAGCCCCTCGCCGCCTCGATCGTCGCGCTCGCCGACCAGTGCGTGCAGTGCGGATTGTGCCTGCCGGTCTGCCCGACCTATGCGCTGGATGCGCGCGAGACCGAATCCCCGCGCGGGCGCATCGCCCTGGCGCGGGCCGCCGCGACCGGTGAGCTTGCGATCACGGCCGACAACCGCCTGCCGCTCGATCATTGCCTCGGTTGCCTGGCCTGCGAACGGGTCTGTCCGGCGCAGGTGCGCTACGACGCACTCCTGCTTCAAACCCGTGCCCTGCTGGGTCCTTCACCGCGCCGGCCGCATCGCCTGCTCGCCCTGCTCAAGCACCCGCGCCTGCTGCGTTTGCTGCGGCGAAGCCTGGGCCGTTGGCGCCCCCCGGCCATGCTGCGAAAATACCTGCCCTCGTCGGTTCTGCGCGCGGCGCTGGACCTCGTGCCGCGTCAGCCGCCCGGCAAACCGCTGCGTACGCGCCGCGTCGCGGCGGCCCGGGTGGCGATCTTTCCCGGCTGCGTGGCGAGCGTGGAGGATGCCGATGCGCAGCGCGCCCTGTGGACACTGCTGCAGTCCTGCGGCATCGCGGCGAGCGTGCTGCCGGCCTTGTGCTGCGGCGCCCTGGACGCCCACGACGGCGACGCCGCGCACGCCGAAGCCGCCGCCGAACGGGTCCGCCGGGCCTGGCGCGCGAGCGGCGCCAGCGAGCTGATCTGCATCACGCCGGGGTGCCTCGACACGCTGCGCGCCGCCTTGCCGGACGTGCCGGTGAACGACGGCTGGGCGCTCCTGGCCGCACACGCCGGACACTGGCGCCTGCGCCCGCTGCATGCGCGGGTGATGCTGCACGTGCCCTGTACGCAACGCCATGTCGCGCGCAGCGACGCCGCCATGCGCGCCCTGCTGGAACGCATCCCCGGGCTTTCGATCG
This sequence comes from Aerosticca soli, assembly GCF_003967035.1. Lineage (GTDB taxonomy): Bacteria > Pseudomonadota > Gammaproteobacteria > Xanthomonadales > Rhodanobacteraceae > Aerosticca > Aerosticca soli. The sequence goes on from NZ_AP018560.1 coordinate 2,432,343, forward strand.
AGACGCTCGGCACCCACACCTGCTGCGGCGCCGCCGGCAGCCACGTGCTCACCTTCCCCGAGCGCGCCGCGCAGCTGCGCGCACCGTTGCGCCGGCAACTGGCCGAGCGCGCGCCGGCACTGCTGTTGTCCTCCAACATCGGCTGCCGTCTGCATCTCGGCGCCGGCGACGCGGCCCTGCCGCCTTCGCTGCATCCGCTGACCCTGCTCGCCCGACAGCTGGAACCATCGCCCGGAGTCCGCCCATGACCCCTTCCGTGCCCGTACGCACCTTGAGCCCGCTCGATCGCCTGCTGAGCGGGCTGGAACATGCCCTGGAAACCCTTGCCGGCGCGCCGGTGGCCAGCCGTCCCTCGCCGGCGGCGGACTTGCCGGAGGCCGAACTCACCGCCGCCGAGCGGCGCCATGTCATCGGCCTGATGCGTGTCAACCATGCCGGCGAGGTCTGCGCCCAGGCGCTCTACGACGGCCAGGCGACGCTGGCCCGGGACGAGGCCACGCAGGCGCATCTGGCGGCGGCGGCACGCGAGGAAACCGACCATCTGGCCTGGTGCGCCGAGCGGCTGCGCGAGCTGGGCGGCCGCCCCAGCCTGCTCGATCCCTTCTGGTATGCGGGCAGCTTCGCCATCGGCGCCGCCGCCGCGCTCGCCGGCGACGCGGTCAGCCTGGGCTTCGTGGTCGAGACCGAGCGCCAGGTGGAGGCGCATCTGGCCGAGCATCTGGAGCGTTTGCCGGCACAGGATGCGCGGTCCCGCGCGATCCTCACGCAGATGCAGCGCGACGAGGCCCGGCATGCCGATGCCGCCCGTGCGCGCGGCGGCGTGGAGCTGCCTTTCCCGATCCCGCCGCTGATGCGGCTGGCCTCGCAGGTGATGAAGACCCTGGCCTACCGGCTCTGACCGCATCGAGCCCTGACGCGCCACGCCGCAATGCGGTGGTTCCCCCAGCACCCGCACCCGCCTCGGCGGCGGGTGCCCGGCCAGGTCACATCAGGTTGCGGCCGTGGAACAGTTCCTCGATCTCGCGCTTGAGCAGCGACTCGATGCGCTGGCGCTCCTTGAACGAGAGATCGTCGGCATGCGCCTCGAACAGGTAGGTGTCGAGGTCGAAGTCCTTGATGTGCATCTTGGTGTGGAAGATGTTCTCCTGATAGACGTTGACGTCGAACATCTCGTACTTCTGCTTGATGTGGCGGGCCAGATAGTCCTGCACCGAATTGATCTTGTGGTCGATGAAGTGCTTCTTGCCCTTGACGTCGCGGGTGAAGCCGCGCACGCGGTAGTCGCAGATGACGATGTCCGACTCGAAGCTGTCGATCAGGTAGTTGAGCGCCTTGAGCGGCGAGATCACCCCGCAGGTGGCGACGTCGATGTCCGCGCGGAAGGTGGCGATGCCGTTGTGCGGGTGGGTTTCCGGATAGGTGTGGACGGTGATGTGGCTCTTGTCCAGGTGCGCCACCACCGCGCCGGAGATCGAGTCGCGACCGAGCTTCTCCACCACCGGCTGCTCGGAGATCAGGATCGTCACCGAGGCGCCTTGCGGGTCGTAGTCCTGGCGCGCGATGTTGAGGATGTTGGCGCCGATGATCTCGGCCACGTCGGTGAGGATCTGGGTCAGCCGGTCGGCGTCGTACTGCTCGTCGATGTATTCGATGTAGCGCTGGCGCTGGTCTTCGGACACTGCGTAGCAGATGTCGTAGATGTTGAAGCTCAGGGCCTTGGTCAGGTTGTTGAAGCCCTGCAGGCGCAGGCGCGGGAGCGGTTTCACCACGGCGACTCTCCATGGCCGAGGGACGGCCAGCAGATGAGGCGGGTTAGCAGCTTTAAGGGTCCCCGCGATACGGAAACGGCGACGAAGGACCCTCATCCCTCGCACCCTGGATGGAACTTCGGCCCCGAGAACGGCGCCGAAGGCCGGCTATTATGCGGCAAGCTCGTTACAACATAAAAACTGTCGTCCAGCCGCGGCTTTGCCATAATCGGCGCCCAGGGGGCATTCAGGGGATCTAACGCGATGGTCAGCGGCCATCAGGCGGGGAAGCAGCTCGTGGTGCAACTCAAGTATCAACTTCAGCAGGCTTTCGAACGTTCGCAGGCACCGCTCGGCTTTGCGCCGGATCCGGCCTCGATGGAACGCTTCCTCGCGCTTTGCCATCGCCGGCGCTATCCGGGCAAGACCGCGATCATCCGGCCGGGCGATCCGGCCAACACGCTGTACTACGTGATGGACGGCTCGCTCGCCGTGTGCACCGAGGACGAACAGGGCCGCGAGCTCATCCTGGCCTACATCAACCGCGGCCAGTTCATCGGCGAAATGGGCCTGTTCGTGGAACAGGCGCAGCCCGAATCGGTGGTGCGCACGCGCACGCCCTGCGAGATGGCGGAAGTCAGCTACGAGCGGCTGTTCCAGCTGCTGGCCGGGCCGCTGCGCGAGGAATGCCCCAAGATCCTGTTCGCCATCGGCGCCCAGCTCACCCAGCGCCTGCTGCGTGCCTCGCGCCAAGTGAGCCGGATGGCCTTCATGGACGTCACCGGGCGGATTTCACGCACGCTCATCGACCTGTGCCAGGAACCCGACGCCATGAGCCATCCGGAAGGCACCCAGATCCGCATCTCCAGGCAGGAGGTCAGCCGCATCGTCGGTTGCTCGCGCGAGATGGTCGGCCGCGTGCTCAAGCAGCTGGAGGAGCAGGGCATGATCCAGGTCTCTGGCAAGACCATCGTGGTGCGCGGCACGCGCTGAACTCCACCGCCGGCCGCTACTCAACGCGTCGGCCGGTAGATCATGTAGACGTCCGCGCGCCGGTAATGCGAGCCCGGCCGCGGACCGTCCTGACGCACGAAGCCGGCCGCCTCGTAGAGGCGCAGCGCCGTCGTCAGGCGGCTGTTCGATTCCAGGAACAGTTCACGGCCGCCGCGGCGATGGAAGGTTTCGATCGCGGCGGCGAGCAGCCGGCGGCCGATGCCCTGGCCCTGGCAGCGCTCGTCCACGCACATCTTGGCCAGCTCGAAGACGCCCTCGCCCGCCTTGAGCAGGGCGCAGGTGCCGACCGCGTGGCCGGCCCGGCAGGCAAACAGCAGTTCGCCGCCCGGTGCGAGCACGTGGTGCTCGGGATCGGCGAGCATGACGCGATCGACTTCCTCGAGCTGGAAATAACGCTCGAGCCATTGCACGTTCAAACGCCAGAAGGCCTCGGCCAGTGCCGGCCGATAGGACACGATCTCGATCGGTGCATGGGATGCGTCATCCGACGCTGGCTGGGAAAGCATGTCGACCTCGGTTGAATGGCTCGGGATGGACGCATGGCGGCGGCGGCCGCCTTGCGAAAGAGGAAAACGTCCGTTCAGGCCCAATGCACCACACGAAGACGCGTGCCGAGCGCGCGCTCCAGACGCCGGCGGGTCTTGGGGGCGGGGTTGACCAGCACGGCGCACTCGGCGGCCGACCGCAGCAGCGGCAGATCCTCCGCCGCATCGGTGTAGGCCACGTGCCACCCGGCAAGGCCCGCACGGGCCAGCGCCTGGGCCTTGCGCGGCCCATAGTTGTGATAGTGCGCGCGCATGCCGAACCAGCCGGCACGCAGTTCCGAGCCGATCACTTCGACGTCCGGCAGGCCGAGCTCCTCCAGCAGGCGCTTGGCAAGGGTGGTCTCGCAGCCGGTGGCGACGATCACCCGCGCCCCGGCGCATTGGTGCCGGCGCAGGGTGCGCAGCCCCTCGCGGATGAAGCTGCCCGGCTGACGGGCGCGACGCATCGCGAAAGCGTCCACTGCCGCCAGGTAGCGTGCCGGACGCATGCCCCAGAGGCCGATATGGATGAGCGCGCGGATCGCCCGTGGTCGGGCGACGAGCAGCAACGGCACGAGCCACGGCAGGCACAGCAGCAGGCCCGCCAGCCGCCAGGGCGCGCGCCGGTAACGCTCGCGCACGAACAGAACGAAGGCGTCGCCGCGATGGAGTACGCCGTCGAAATCGAAGACCACCACGCGTGGCATGGCGCAGGCACCCGGCAGGTCCGCGCCGGCCATCAGTTCCATCATCGCTTCAGGCGTCGTCGAACAGTCGGCGCAGGGCCTGGCCGGGATCGGCGGCACGCATGAACGCCTCGCCGACCAGGAAGGCGTGGATGCCCGCCTCGCGCAGCCGCGCCACGTCCTCGGGCGTGTGAATGCCCGACTCGGCGACCAGGATGCGATCGTAATCGACCAGCGCCTGCAGCTCGATGGAAGTGTCGAGCGAGGTCTTGAAGGTGCGCAGATCGCGGTTGTTGACGCCGATCAGCGACACCGGCAGCGCCTGCGCGCGCTCGAGCTCCTCGGCGTCGTGCACCTCGCACAGCACGTCGAGGCCAAGTTCCGCGGCCAGTCCGGCGAGCTCCTCCAGCGCCGCATCGCCGAGCGCGGCGACGATCAGCAGGACGGCATCGGCACCGATCGCGCGCGCTTCGTACAGCTGGTAGGGATCGATGACGAAATCCTTGCGCAGCACTGGCAAGGCACACGCCTCGCGGGCCTGGCGCAGGAACTCCTCGCTGCCCTGGAAGAAATCCTTGTCGGTCAACACCGACAGGCAGGCCGCACCGGCCTGCGCATAGCTGCGCGCGATCGCGGCCGGGTCGAACTCGCTGCGGATCACGCCCTTGCTGGGACTGGCCTTCTTGACCTCGGCGATCACCGCGCTGTCGCCGGCGCCCACCTTGGCCTCGATCGCGGCGGCGAACCCGCGGGTGGGCGGCAGATCTTTCGCGCGCGCGGCGAGTTCGGCGAGCGGCAGCCGGGCGCTGCGCTCGTCGAGTTCCTCACGCTTGCGGGCGAGGATGCGTTGCAGGATGTCGGGCATGGGGAAAACCGTGCTTGGGGTCTTGGGAGGAAACGCCGAAGATGCCGTCCAGCTTTTGGGCAGGCAACCACAAGGTACCTTGCCGCGCTGGACGAATCACCGCACCCTGGATTTGCCGGACGGCGTGCCGCACGTCGATGCCCGCGAAGAAACCGGCGTTTGCGCCATGGAAATCAACCGCCCGCATCCGCCAGGCGGCGGGTGGCGGCGACGAAGGCTGCCATGCGGGCACGCGCCGCGCCGCTCAAGATCGCCGCCCGGGCCCGCGCGATGCCTTCCTCGATGCTGGCGGCCACGCCGGCCACGTACAACGCCGCGCCGGCGTTCAGGCAGACGATGTCGAACGGCACGCCGGGCCGGCCGTCGAGCGCCTCCAGCAGCATCGCCTTGGACGAGGCGACGTCGGCCACGCGCAGGTTGCGGCTGGAAGCCATGGCGAGGCCGAAATCCTCCGGCTCGATCTCGTACTCGCGCACCTCGCCGTCGCGAAGTTCGCCGACCAGGGTCGCCGCGCCGAGCGAAATCTCGTCGATGCCGTCGCGCCCCCACACCACCAGCGCGCGCTCGGCGCCGAGCTGCTGCAGCACGCGCACCTGGATGCCGACCAGGTCGGGATGGAACACGCCGAGCAGGATGTTCGGCGCGCCGGCCGGGTTGGTCAGCGGCCCGAGGATGTTGAACAGCGTGCGCACGCCGAGCTCGCGGCGTACCGGCGCGACGACCTTCATCGCCGGATGGTGATTGGGCGCGTACATGAAGCCGATGCCGGTCTCGGCCAGGCATTGCGCGACCTGCGCGGGGGCGAGCTCGATCGCCGCGCCGAGCGATTCCAGCACGTCGGCGCTGCCGGATTTCGACGACACGCTGCGCCCGCCGTGCTTGGCCACGCGCGCCCCGGCCGCGGCGGCGACGAACATCGCCGCGGTGGAGATGTTGAAGCTCGACGCGCCGTCACCGCCGGTGCCGACGATGTCGACCAGGTGCTTCATGCCGTCGGCGGGAACGCCGGCGGCGGCAAATGCGCGGGCGACCGGCACCTTCGCCGCCAGCTCGCGCATCACCCGCGCCGCGCCGGTGATTTCGCCCACCGTTTCCTTCTTCACCCGCAGGCCGGTGAGGATCGCCGCGGTCATCACCGGGCTCACCTCGCCGCGCATGATCTGGCGCATCAGCGCGATCATCTCGTCGTGGAAGATCTCGCGATGCTCGATCGTGCGCTGCAGGGCTTCCTGCGGCGTGATGGTGATCTCGCGCCCGCTCATGCGGCGAGCTTGCGCCGCGGCAGGCCGAGAAAATTGGCCAGCAGGTCGTGGCCGTGCCGGGTCAGGATCGATTCGGGATGGAACTGCACGCCCTCGACCGGCAGCGTCCGGTGCTTGAGGCCCATGATCTCGTCGATCGAGCCGTCGGCATGTTCCGTCCATGCGGTCACTTCCAGGCAATCCGGCAGCGTGGCCTGCTCGACCACCAGCGAGTGGTAGCGCGTGGCCTCGAACGGATCAGGCAGCCCGGCGAACACGCCCTGCCCGCGATGGCGGATCGGCGAGGTCTTGCCGTGCATGATCTGCTTGGCGCGCACCACCCTGCCGCCGAAGGCCTGGCCGATCGCCTGATGGCCCAGGCACACGCCGAAGATCGGCACCTCGCCAGCCAGCTCGCGCAACACGGCGAGCGACACGCCGGCATCATCCGGCGTGCCCGGCCCCGGCGAGATCATGATGTGCGAAGGCGCGAGCGCGCGGATGCCGGCCACGTCCAGCGCATCGTTGCGCACCACCTGCACCTCCTGCCCGAGCTCGCCCAGGTACTGCACGAGGTTGAAGGTGAAGCTGTCGTAGTTGTCGATCATCAGGAGCATGGCGGCTTGGCCTGGGAATGGATCACACGTTGTCGGCATGATAGCGAGCGGCCGGCACGGCCTCAGCATCGGGCGCGGAGCGACGCGCCACCAGGGCGGCGGCGGCCAGATCGGCGGTGACATTGCCGACGGTGGCGAGCACGTCCGGCAGCGCGTCCACCGCCAGCATCAGGCCCAGGGGCGCGGTGGGCACGCCCATGGCCTGCGCCACCGGCAGGTTGGTGGCGATGAAGGTGACCTGGCCCGGCAGGCCGATCGACCCCAGGCTGATCACCACCGCCAGCGCGGCCCCGGCCACCAGCGTCCCCGGGGCCAGCGGCACGCCCAGTGCCCAGGCGATGAAAGCGGCGCTGGTCAGGTATTGCACCGGACTGGTCAGGCGCAGCAGCGAGACCGCCATCGGCAACACCAGCGCCCCGACCTGACCCGGCAGCCCGAGACGGCCGGCGCCTTCCAGCATGGCCGGCAGCGCGGCTAGCGAGGATTGCGTGCTGGCCGCCACCGCCTGCGCCGGCGCGGCGGCGGAGACGAAGCGCCGCCAGCCCAGTCGGCCGCCATAGACCGCGATCGGCAGCATGGCCAGGCCGGCCAGCAGGTAGATCAGGCTCTCGACCAGCACATACAGGCCGAGCGCACCCAGCATGCCGGCTCCGGCGCGCGCACCGAGCGCGAACATCAGCGCGAATACGCCAAGCGGCGCGACGGCGAGCACCCAGCGCACGATCACCGTCATCGCCGCCGCCAGCGCCTGGAAAAACTCGACCAAGCCCTGCCGCCGCGCCGGCTCCAGCCGGGTGACGGCAAACCCCATGAACAGCGCGAAGACCACCAGCGGCAACATCGCCCCCTGGGCGGCGGCGTTCAGTGGATTGGTCGGTATCACGGCGAGCAGGGCATCGGCCCAGCCGACCGGCGCCGCCGGCACGGTGGCGGGCGCGGCATGACGCAGCACGTCGGCCAATGCGGGCTGCGGCGGAAACAGCCCGAACAGCAGCGGAGCGAGCAGCGCCGCCAGCGCGGCACCGAAGGCCAGGAGGGCAAGGAACACGACCAGCGCCCGGCGTGCGATGCGTCCGGAGGCGGCCGCGTCGGCGGCGGTATTGACGCCCACCACGACCAGCGCCAGCACCAGCGGCACCACCGGCATCTGCAAGGCTTCCAGCCACAGCCGCCCAAACGGCTGCACCACGGCGGCGGCGCGCGACGCGAAGGCGGGCGCGGTCGCCGCAAGCAAGAGTCCGGCGAGCGCGCCGGCAGCCAGGCCGGTCAATACGCGAGCGGTGGCGTTCATCGATCATCCTTCAAGACGGGCAGCTGCCAGTCCGCCTGCAAGGCCGCATACGTCCGGCGCGGCAGCAGCACGAACACCGGCCGCTTCTGCGGCTTCAGCCAGGCGAGCAGGCGCCGCATGGTGTCGGCGGCCATCGCGGTGCAGCCGACGGTGGCGTCGTCGGGCGCGGCCCACAGATGCGCGAAGATGCAGCTGCCGGCGTTCGGCCGTTGCTGCGCGTTGTGCTCGATCACGAAGCCGAGCCGATAGCGCTGGTCGCCCGCAAAGTGCAGGTCGCGGCGCATCGGCTCGCTGGCGCCCGCGACCGCGGCCTTGCCCACTACCGCGGCATCGACGATGCGGTTGTAGTGCGGCGAGGTGCCGACGTCCACGCACCAGTCGTCCGCGCCGAGCGCGCGGTAAGGCAGCGCGGTGTCGGCCCGCGGCGCATAGCCGAAGGCCATGCCGATGCGGAACACACCGGCCGGGCTGCGGCCGTCGCCCTCGCGCTTGAGCGGCCCGTCCGCCGGATGCGTGGCAGCGAGGCCGAGCCCCCAGGCCGCGCCGTGCTGGCCGATCGTCACCGGCGCCGGCGCGCCCACGGGCCGCCAGCGGCCGTCGCCTTCGCGCGCGAAAGCCTGCAAGGAGCCACGATCGGCGTTCCAGCCGTCCGTCACCACCACGACCATCTGCCGCGCATCGCGCCAGGCCTCGGCGGTGGCGGCGTGGCCAATGGCCGAGAGCGCGCCGATCAGCGCGCCGCAGGCCGGCATCCACCAGCGCCGAAACGTGCCACGCCGTGCCGGTGCAAGCCGTGCCAGGGTCGATGCGCGCATGCTGCTGGATCCCATCCTTCAATGGCCGATGTGCACGATGCTGGTGATGCGGTCGACGTAAGCGCTGCCGTCCGCGAACGAGAGCGGCAACAACGGCGTCACCGCCACCGCGTTGAGCTTGCGCGCGCGCAGCGCCGCGCCGTCGCGATAGACGATGCCGGCGGTGTCGTGGATCACGTAGGGCGCGCCGCGATACCAGCCGAGCACCATCATCACGTGGCCGGGGATGTAGACGAGATCGCCGGTGCGCAACGCGGCGATGGCCCGCATGCGCGCGGCATGATCGTCGGCGGCGGTGAAGGCGCGATGCGCGAGCGCCGGGCTCGCGGCCTGATCGCCGGTGTTGCGCGGCAGTTCCACGCCCATGCTGCGGTAGACGTCGGCGACGAAACCCGAGCAGTCGCGGCCGTCGTAGTCGTTGCCCCAGCCGTAGCGCTCGCCCAGGAACTTGAACGCCTGGCGGATCAGGTTCGCCGGCGTGAGCGGCAGCTGGGCGTCCGCGCTGTCGGCGACCTTCGGCAGCAAGGCCGGCGCGAAGGCGAGCGTGCCGTCGGCCTGCCGATACGGCAGCTGCAACACGTAGGCGGCCTCCGCGCCCTGCCCGTTCACCGGTTGTCCGGACGGCCAATCGACGAGGCGCGGCACGCGCGTGCCCATGTCCAGTTCGAGCTGCGACAGTTCCGGCCGCTCGGGCGTGTACACGGTGCGTGCCTTCGCGCCGGTGACCACGCGATAAGGCTGATCGAGATAGCCGAACACCTGCGCGGCGCTGCCTGCGGCGACGTTCTCGCGGCGCGTCCAGGCGGCATAGCGCGGACTCACCACGAACAGCCATGGCCCGTCGCGGCTAGCGTGCGCGATGACGACCGGCGTGCCCGGATATTCGGCGGTTTCCTGGAAGCGGTCGATGTCGGCGTCGCCCGGCCGGCTGAACACGCGCAGCTCGGTGGGAAAGGTGCGCAGCGCGGCGCGGCGCACGATGAGGCCATAGCGCGTCGGCGTTTCCGCTGCGATCGCAGCCAGCGCCAGCGCATCGTGCAGGGCATCGAGCGTCGCCGCCGGCACGGGGCGGCCCTGCGCGTCGTAGAGCGTGCGCGTCGGGCGCGCCGAGCGCGCCTGGATCCAGCCACGCACCTGCGACGCGCTCAGCATGGCCGGCAACGCGCGCAGGTCGTGCATGGAGGGATCGTCGCGCAGGATCCGCGCATTCAGCGCGGCGATCTCCGTCGGCGCGAGCAGCACGCGGTCCGGGTCGCGAACCTGGGCGATCCAGAACGCCGGCGCGAGCATGGCATCGTCGACGCCGATCGCCGCCGCGGAAGGCGACGGCGCGGCCGGCGGCGCATCGTGCGCGACCAGACGGGCACACAGCGCGCAGGCGAGGCAGAATGCAAAGGACAGAATGCGCACGAGATCTCCGCGGGGCCGATGCCACGCCATCGGCGGCCGGACTCCACGGCAAGGATACAGAACCCATGCACGCACCGATGCCGCCGCGCCGATACCACCACGCCGTCGCGTGCATCGCCGCCGTCGCCGCGACGCTGGTCGGCGCGAGTTCGCCTGCCGCCGCGCAACCGGAGACGACGCTCACGTCGGAACAGCAGGCCTATCTGGACCGCCAGGTCGATGAGACCTTCGCGCGCTATCACCTGCCGGGCCTTGCGGTCGGCGTGATCGTCGATGGCAAGGTCGCCTACGTGCGCACGCTCGGCGAGCGCGTCGCCGGCAGCGGCGAGAAGATCGACGCCGACACGCTGTTCAAGATCGCCTCCAACAGCAAGGCGATGACCACCGCGCTGCTCGGCCGGCTGGTCGACCAGGGCAAGCTGCGCTGGGACGACAAGGTCACCCAGTACCTGCCCGATTTCCGGATGTACGACCCGTGGGTGACGCGCGAGATGCAGGTCGGCGACCTGCTGACGCATTCCAGCGGTCTGCGCGAGGGCGCGGGCGACCTGATGCTGTGGCCCGAGCCCAATGACTTCACGCGCGCCGACATCATCCACGCGCTGCGCTACCTGAAGCCCGCCTACGGTTTCCGCAGCCAATACCAGTACGACAACCTGCTCTACGTGGTCGCCGGCGAGCTTGCCGCCGCCGCGGGCGGCGCGCCCTACGACGTGCTGATGCGCCGCGAAGTGTTCGCGCCGCTCGGCCTCGCACGCTGCCAGGTCGGCGCGTGGCAGCGCGATGAAGTCGGCAACGTCGCCCAGCCGCACGGCTGGATCGACGGGCGCAACCAGCCGATCCGCATCGACGGCGCACAGATACCGGCCAGCGCCGGCGACCCCGCCGGCGGCATCCGCTGCAGCCTGAACGACCTGCTGGCCTGGACGATGAACTGGCTCGCACCCACGCCCGCGCAGCTGCAATGGCTCACGCCCGCGCAGCGCGTCGTGCTGCAATCGCCGCACATGCCGATACCGCTGCCGGCGCTGCGCCGACAATGGGACCACAGCCACGTGATGGCCTACGGCTACGGCTGGCGCATGGCCGACGTCGATGGCCAATGGACGGTGTGGCACACCGGCACGCTGGCCGGCATGTATTCCGAATTGATGCTGCTGCCGGACCGGCGCGGCGGCTTCGTGCTGCTCATCAACGGCAATGGCGGCGCGGCGCGCACCGTGCTCGGCGAGGCGCTGCTCAAGTTCTTCACCGACCCGGCCGACACGCGCGGCGTGGCCGGCTATGCCGCACTGCTGGATGAGGCCGCAGCGGCCAAGGGCGCGCGTTCCGACACGGCCTTGCCCGACAGCGCGACGCTGCCGCCGGCGAACCCGGAACGGATGGCCGGACGTCTGGGCGTCTATCGCGATCCGTGGTTCGGCACGGTGTCCGTCTGCGCGCAGGACGGCACGGTACATTTCCGTGCGGACAAGTCGCCCCGACTCGCCGGCCTCGTCGTCGAGGACCACGGCCGCTACCTGGTGCGCTGGGATGATCGCAGCATCGATCCCGATGCCTGGCTGGACTTCCACGCCGCCGCGCCGATGCGGCTGACCCTGGCCAAGCGTGATCCGCACGGCGATGTCAGCGCCGACTACGAAGACCTCGACCTCACCCGGGTCGGCGCCTGTCCCGCATCCATCACAAGCTCGCCATCGACCGGCGCATCACCGCCGCCGCATGCGCGTTTCACGTCACTCCAGGCACCCTTGGCGCATGCACGCGATGCCTCCGTCCTCCGCTGAAGACCGGCTGCCACCGCCGCCGCTACCGTCCCCGGGTGAGCGCTGGGCGCTCTTCCTCGACGTCGACGGCAGCTTGCTCGAATTTGCCGACGATCCCGCCGCGGTCATCGTCGATCCAGGCCTATGCGCCACGCTCGACCGTCTGCATGCCGCACTGGGCGGCGCGCTGGCGCTGGTGAGCGGCCGGGCCCTGGCCGATCTTGCACGGCTGTTCGGCGATCCGGGCTGGACCCTGATCGGCCTGCACGGACTGGAACGGCGCATCGACGGCGGCGCGGTGCAGCGACCGGCCCTCGATGCCGCGGCGGTCGAACGCATGCGCCGGGAGACTGCCGCCCTCGCCGCGCGCCTGGGACAGGTGCAATGGGAGGACAAGGGCGTCGCCGCGGCCCTGCACTGCCGGCGAGCGCCGGCCATGCTGCCCAGCTTGCGCGCGGCGGCCGAGGCCCTGGCCCGACGGTTGCCGGGCTATGAACTGCAGCCGGGCAACCTGGTGATGGAATTCAAGCCGGCCGGCATGGACAAGGGCCGCGCCGTCCAGGATCTCCTGGCCGTGCCGCCGTTCGCCGGCCGCCGACCGGTCTACGTCGGCGACGACCTCACCGACGAGCACGCCTTCGCCGCCGTCAACGCGGCCGGTGGCATCAGCGTGCGGGTCGGCGACCGCACACCCAGTCATGCGCTCTTCACGTTGCCTCATCCGGCCGCCGTGCAGGCTTGGCTGAACGCACTGCTCGACGCGCTCAACCGAGGAGCCCCGCCCGATGCCACCCATCCTGCCGCCTCGCGCTGAAAACACAGCTGGCATGGCGCCGATCCGCGCCGGCCTGGCCTTGCAGGCCGGAGGCGGCGCGCCATGAATGCTGCGCAGGCTTCCGGCGGCCGGCTGGTGGTGGTGTCCAACCGCGTGGCCATGCCGCGCGAGGTGGCCACCGGTGGCCTGGCCTCGGCCATGCGCGCGGCGCTGGCCGAGCGCGGCGGCCTGTGGTTCGGCTGGAGCGGCAAGGTCACCGAGCGCCCGCAGATGCACCGCAGCCACGAGGGCGGCATCGATTACGTCACCATCGACCTCGACCGCGCCGATTATTGCGACTACTACGCGGGTTTCGCCAACCGCGCGCTGTGGCCGCTGTTCCACTATCGACCGGACCTGGTCGACTACCAGCGCAGCCATCTGGAAGGCTATCTGCGTGTCAACCGGCTGTTCGCGCAGAAGCTCGCCAAGCTGCTGCGGCCCGACGACGTGCTGTGGGTGCACGATTACCACCTGATTCCGCTGGCGGCGATGCTGCGCGAGCTCGGCGTGCGCAACCGCATCGGCTTCTTCCTGCACATTCCCTTGCCGGCCGCCGAGCTTTTGATCGTGCTGCCGCGGCATCGCGAGCTGCTCGGCACCCTGGCCAGCTATGACCTGGTCGGCCTGCACACCGTGCGCGACCTGCGCGCGCTGGAGAACTACTTCCTGCACGAGATCGGCGGCGCGATGCGGCCCGGCGGCCGCCTGCGCGCGCCCGACGGCCGCGTGTTCCAGGCCGGCGTGTTTCCGATCAGTATCGACACCGCGGCGGTCGCGCAGGCCGCCCGCGACTCGGTCAAGCTGCCGGCGGTGCAGCAGCTCAAGGAAAGCGTGCAGGACCGCGCGCTGATCATCGGCGTGGACCGGCTGGACTATTCCAAAGGGCTGCCGCAGCGCTTCGCCGCCTTCGCCCAATTGCTCGAGGAGACGCCCGAGCTACGCCAGCAGGTGATCTATCTGCAGATCGCCCCGCCCAGCCGCAGCGACGTGCCCGAATACCGCAACCTGCGCCGCGAGCTGGAACGCGCCGCCGGACACATCAACGGCAAGTACGCCACGCCCGATTGGGTGCCGATCCGCTACGTCAACCAGTCCTTCCCGCATGAGGTGCTGAGCGGCTACTACCGCGCCGCCCGCGTGGGCCTGGTCACGCCGCTGCGCGACGGCATGAACCTGGTCGCCAAGGAATACGTCGCCAGCCAGAACCCGGAAGACCCGGGCGTGCTGGTGCTGTCGCGCTTCGCCGGCGCGGCGCAGGAGCTCGGCGACACGCTGCTGGTCAATCCGGCCGACCTCACCGAAGTCACCGAGGCGCTGGTGCGCGCGCTGTCGATGTCGCTGCGCGAGCGCAAGGCGCGCTGGCGGGCCATGATGGACGTGCTCGAGAAACACGACCTCACCGCCTGGCGCGAATCCTTCCTGGAGGCGCTCTACGCCACCCGCCTGGTGCAGGCCCCCTCACCCGCGCAAGCGCCTGCCGCCGCGCCGCCTTCGGCTCAGTCCGCGCCGCCCGCTGCAGCTCCGGCGCCGCGGGCATCCTCCAGCCAGAGCAAGGTGGCGAAGCGCCCGCTGGCCGCGCCGTCGCGCCGCCACGAATAGAACCGCGCATCCGTGCGGGTGTCGAAGCCGCCGCCGTGGACGGCGGTCACGCCCAGCGCCTGCAGCCGGCGCCGGGCCAGCAGCGCGAGATCGCACCACCAGTGGCCGGGACGCGACGGCGCGAAGGCCTGCTGCGCCCCGGCATCGCCGGCGACGAACGCCGCGCGCACCTCCTCGCCCACTTCGTAGGACGCCTGGCCGATGCAGGGCCCGAGCCAGGCGAGCAGACGCGCCGGCGGCACGCCCAGCGCCTGCACGGTGCGTTCGAGCACGCCGGCGGCCAGCCCGCGCCAGCCGGCATGGGCGGCGCCGATCGCGCGGCCCTCACGTTCGCACAGCAACACCGGCAGGCAGTCGGCGGTGAGGATGACGAGCGGCTGACCCGGCCGCCGGCTCACCGCGGCATCGGCGCGCGGCAAGGGCTCGTGCGGACGATCGACATCGACCACGGCGGTACCGTGCACCTGGGTCAGCCAGTGCGGCGGCCGCGGCAGGCCGAGCGCGCGCACCAACGCGGCGCGGTTGGCCGCGACCGCGGCCGGATCGTCGCCGCAGCGGTCGCCGAGATTGCAGCGGTCGAAGGGCGGCGCGGACACGCCCGGCCCGAAGCGCGTGCTCACCACCGCGCGCACCGTCGGCGGCGCCGGCCAATCGGGTTCGAGCCATGCCGGCTCCCGGCTCATCGGTCCGCCCCGGCGGCATCCGCCCGCAAGGCCGCGAGCAGCCCCTGGAAATCGGCCGGCAGCGGCGCCTGGAAGGCCAGCGCCTGCCCGGTCAGCGGATGGACGAAGGCCAGCTGCTCGGCATGCAGGGCCTGGCGGCGGAAGCCGCGCAGCGCCGCCGCGAGTGCCGCACCGGCGCCGCGCGGCAGGCGCAGGCCGCCGCCGTACAGCGGGTCGCCGACCAGCGGATGATGGATGTGCGCCATGTGCACGCGGATCTGGTGGGTGCGGCCGGTTTCGAGCTGGCAGGCGATGTAGGTATGCGCGGGGAAACGCTCGCGCAGCCGGTAATGGGTGACCGCGGGCTTGCCGTCGTCCTCGCGCACCGCGCGGCGCAGGCGATCGACCGGATGGCGGCCGAGCGGCGCCGTCACCGTGCCGCCGGCGATGAGCACGCCCTCGACCACCGCCGCGTACCGGCGCTCCACCGCGTGCCGGCCCAGCATCGCCACCAACGCGGTATGCGCGGGCAGCGTCTTGGCCACCACCAGCAGGCCGGAGGTGTCCTTGTCCAGCCGGTGCACGATGCCGGCCCGCGGCAGCGCGGCGAGCTGCGGCGCATGGTGCAGCAGGGCGTTGAGCAGGGTGCCGTCACGGTTGCCGGCGCCGGGATGCACGACCAGGCCGGCCGGCTTGTCGATGACCAGCAGATGCGCGTCCTCATGGACGATGGAAAGCGCGATCGGCTCGGCGCAAGCCGGCGTTTCGATCTCGAGCGCCGCCGCCAGCGCCACCCGTTCGCCGCCATGGACGCGGGTGCGCGGCGGCACGCTGCGGCCGTCCAGGGTGGCCTGGCCGCGCTTGATCCAGTCGGCCAGGCGCGAGCGCGAATAGGCGGGGAACAGCGCCGCCAGCGCCTGGTCGAAACGCTGGCCCGCGGCCTCGAGCGGCACCGTCGCCTGCTGACTGACGGTCATGCCCGCCACCGGGTTTGGGCTATCATGCCCGTTCGTTCGCCGTGCAGAATCCGCCATGCGTCTTGCCTTCAAACTGCTCGTGGTCGTCGCGCTCGCCCTGTCGCTGGGCGCCTGTTCGATGTTCGGTCACAAGAAGGACACCATCGACACGATGCCGGTGGACCGGCTCTACGCCAAGGCGCACGGTGATCTCACCCATGCCGACTATGCCGCGGCGGTCAAGGCCTACCAGCGCCTGATCGCCCGCTTCCCGTCCGGTCCCTACAACGAGCAGGCCCAGCTCGAGCTGGCCTACGCGCAGTACAAGGACAACCAGCCGGATGATGCGTACTCGACGGTCAACCGCTTCATCAAGACCTATCCGACGCATCCGCATGTCGATTATGCCTATTACCTGCGCGGTCTCATCGATTTCGACCGCACCGCGGGCTTCATCGAGCGCTACATCTCGCGCGAAGGCGCGCAGACGCGGCGCGACCAGGGCTACAACCTGCAGGCGTTCGACGATTTTTCCGAACTCACCCGCCGCTTCCCCGACAGCGCCTACGCCGCCGACGCACGTCAGCGCATGATCTACCTGCGCAACACGCTGGCCCAGTTCGAGATCAACGTGGCCTGGTTCTACATGCGCAACCAGGCCTACATCGCCTCGGCCGACCGCGCCCAGTACGTCATCGAGCACTACCAGCAGTCGCCGCAGACCGCCGACGCACTGGCCCTGCTCACCCGCAGCTATCTGGCGCTCAAGCAGGACGACCTCGCCGCGCAGACGCGCAAGGTGCTCGCGCTCAACTACCCCGATCACCCTTACCTGACCGATCCCAACTGGCCACACGGCGCCTCGCTGCTGCGCAAGCTGGTGCCTTTCTCCGGCCATCACTGAAAAAGATTCACCCCGGGAAAAAAGCCGGCGCCTCGCCGGCTTTTTTTCGTTCTGCCTCAACGCCAGCCGGAGGTGATCGGATAGCGGCGTTCGCGGCCGAAGGCGCGGGTGGTCACGCGCGGCCCCGGCGCGGACTGGCGACGCTTGAATTCGTTGGCCAGCACCAGGTGCACCACGCGGCGGACGATGTCGGCCGGAAATCCGCGTGCAACGATGTCCGACTGCGCCTCCTCGCCTTCGATGAAACGCCCGAGGATGGCATCGAGCACCTCGTAGGGCGGCAGCGAATCCTGGTCGGTCTGGCCTTCGCGCAGCTCCGCCGACGGCGCCCGCTCGATCACCGCCGGCGGGATCACCGGCGCCTGGCCGCGGGCGGCGGCCTCGTCGTTGCGCCAGCGCGCGAGGCGATAGACCACGGTTTTGTAGACGTCCTTGAGCGGCGCATAGCCGCCGCACATGTCCCCGTAGAGCGTGGCGTAGCCGACCGCCATCTCGCTCTTGTTGCCCGTGGCCAGCAGCAGGCGTCCATGCTTGTTGGAAATCGCCATCAACATCGCACCACGGATGCGCGACTGCAGGTTCTCCTCGGTGGTGTCCGGCGCCTTGCCGGCGAAGACCGGGGCAAGCGCGGCAAGGTAGCGCTCGAAGACCGGCTCGATGTCGATGACGTGATACTCGACCCCGAGCCGGCCGGCCTGCGCGCGCGCGCCTTCGAGCGAAACGGCGGAGGTGTAGCGGGCCGGCAGCATGACCGCGGTGACGCGCTCGGCACCGAGGGCATCGACCGCCAGCGCCAGGGTCAGCGCCGAGTCGATGCCGCCGGAAAGGCCGAGCAGCGCGCCGGGGAAACCGTTCTTCTGGACGTAGTCGCGCAGGCCGCGCACCAGTGCCGCGTACAGCACCGCTTCGGGCGTGCCCGGCGCGCGCGGCCAGTCGCGTGCGTGCAGGGTGCGCGTGGCGGCATCGAAATCGGCCCACAGCAGCGCATCGACGAAGGCCGGCGCGCGCGCGGCGATGCGGCCATCGCCGTCGACCAGCAGCGAGCCGCCGTCATAGACCAGCTCGTCCTGGCCGCCGACCAGGTTGAGATAGACGATCGCGCAGCCGGTCTCCTTCGCGCGTTCGACCAGCACCGCCTCGCGCGCGGCCGGCTTGGCGCCGTCCCACGGCGAGGCATTGATCACCACCAGCAGCTCGGCGCCCTGGGCCGCGGCACCGGCCGCCGGTTCGGGCAGCCAGACGTCCTCGCAGATCAGCAGGCCGACCTTGACCCCGCGCAGCTCGACCACCTCGCTCACACGCCCCGGACGGAAATAGCGCTGATCGTCGAAGACGCCGTAATTGGGCAACGCCTGCTTGTGCGCGATGCGCTCGATCCGCCCGGCCTGCAGCCACGCGGCGGCGTTGAACACCTCGCCCTCGCTGTGCGGGAAGCCGACCACCGCGGCGACCTGCGCGGACGGGGCCGCGAGCGCTTCGATCGCCTCCTGGCAGGCGGCGAGAAAACTCGGCCGCAGGAGCAGATCCTCTGGCGGATAGCCGCTCAACGTGAGTTCCGGACAGACCAGCACGTCCGCGCCGCCGGCGTGCGCCTCGTGCATCAGCTCGCGCACCCTGCGCGCATTGGCGGCGACGGCACCGACCGGGAAATCCTGTTGCGCGAGCGCGAGGCGGAGAGTGGTCATGCGAAAAATGGCTACGTCGACGGATGGCTGGCGATGATAGCCCGGCCGGCGTCGCGGCCATGTCGCAAGCCCGCGCCGAGGGATCATGACCCGCCGGCCCGTCGCCGCCGTCTTGGGCCTTGTCTCGCTCAAAAAGGCGTGCTGGCCGACGCACGCGCCGGCGGACCGGCATTCGGTTCAAAAAAGCCGCCGCCGGATGAGCGAAGGGCCGCATCGCTGCGGCCCTTCGGCTTGCCCTGCACGGAAACCCTTGACCGGTTTATTTCAGCAGGCCGGCGAGCGTCTTGCCGAGATCGGCCGGGGATTTCACCGTGGTGACGCCGGCCTTCTCCAACGCGGCGAACTTGGCCGCGGCGGTGCCCTTGCCGCCGGAGATGATCGCGCCCGCGTGGCCCATGCGCTTGCCCGCCGGGGCCGAGGCGCCGGCGATGAAGGCGACCACCGGCTTGGTGACGTATTCGCCGATGAATTCGGCGGCGTCCTCCTCGGCGCTGCCGCCGATCTCGCCGACCATGATGATGCCCTCGGTCTGCGGATCGTCCTGGAACAGCTTCAGGCAGTCGATGAAGCTCAAGCCGTTGATCGGGTCGCCGCCGATGCCGATGCAGGTGGACTGGCCCAGGCCCTCGTTGGTGGTCTGGAACACCGCCTCATAGGTGAGCGTGCCCGAGCGCGAGACGATGCCGACCTTGCCGGGCTGGTGGATGTGCCCCGGCATGATGCCGATCTTGCATTCGCCGGGCGTGATGATGCCGGGGCAGTTGGGACCGATCAGCACGGTTTCCGGATGCTTGGCCAGCACGTTCTTGACCCGCAGCATGTCCAGCACCGGGATGCCCTCGGTGATCGCCACCACCACGCGGATGCCGGCATCGATGGCCTCGAGGATGGAATCGGCCGCGAACGGCGGCGGCACGAAGATCACCGAAGCGTCGGCGCCGGTGTCGGCGACCGCCTCGGCCACGCTGTTGAAGACCGGCAGGCCCAGATGCTCGGTGCCGCCCTTGCCCGGGGTGACGCCGCCGACCACCTTGGTGCCGTAGTCGATCGCCTGCTCGGCGTGGAAGGTGCCCTGCTGGCCGGTGAAGCCCTGCACGATGACCTTGGTGTTCTTGTTGACGAGAACGCTCATGGGGATGTCCTGTGTCGGTTGCTTGAGAGACGCCCGGCGCGCCACCCGGCTGGATTTGCGATGGCGCCGCGCAGGCGTCCGGCAGGTTCACTTGGCGGCGGCGACGGCCTTCTGCGCGGCGTCGTTGAGATCGTCGGCCGGCGTGATGGCCAGACCGGATTTGGCCAGCAGCTCGCGGCCGCGCTCCACGTTGGTGCCCTGCAGGCGCACCACCACGGGAATCTTGAGGCCCACTTCCTTGACCGCGGCGATGATGCCCTCGGCGATCATGTCGCAGCGGACGATGCCGCCGAAGATGTTGATCAGGATCGCCTTGACCTTGTCGGAGGAGGTGATCAGCTTGAACGCCTCGATCACCCGCTCCTTGGTGGCGCCGCCGCCGACGTCGAGGAAGTTGGCCGGCTCGCCGCCGGCGAGCTTGATCACGTCCATCGTCGCCATCGCCAGGCCGGCGCCGTTGACCATGCAGCCGATGTTGCCGTCCATGGTCACGTAGTTGAGGTTGTGCTGCACGGCCGCGGCCTCGGCCGGGTCCTCCTGGGTGAGGTCGCGCATGGCGGCCAGTTCCGGATGGCGGAACTCGGCGTTGTCGTCGGAATTGACCTTGCCGTCGAGCGCGGCCAGGTTGCCGTCGGCGAGCACCGCCAGCGGATTGAGCTCGACCAGCGAGAGATCCTTCTCGTTGAACAGCTTGAACAGGCCGAGCATGATGCGGGTCAGCTGATTGACCTGCTTGAGGTTGAGCCCCATCGCGAAGCCGACCTGGCGGCACTGGTAGGGCTGCAGCCCCTCGACGAAATCCACCACCACGCTGTGGATGTCCTCGGGCGTTTCGCGGGCCACCTGCTCGATGTCCACGCCGCCGTGCTTGGAGGCGATGAAGGTGACTGCCTTGGCGTCGCGGTCGACCAGTACCGACAGGTACAGCTCGCGGGCGATGTCGCTGGCATCGGTGACCAGCACCAGGTTGACCGGCAGCGCGCGGCCGGCGGTCTGGTAGGTGGCCATGCGTGTGCCGAGCATCGACGCGGCGGCCTCGCGCACGTCCTCCAGACTCTTGCAGAACTTGACGCCGCCGGCCTTGCCGCGTCCGCCGGCGTGGATCTGCGCCTTGACCATCCACTGGCTGCCGCCGAGCGTCTTGGCGACCTCGACCGCGGCCTCGGGTGAATGGGCGATCTGGCCCGGCGGCACGGGGATGCCGTATTGGGCGAACAGTTCTTTGGCCTGGTACTCGTGGAAATTCATGCGATACCTCGAGCGGTGGGAAAGCTTTGCGGGACGCCCGACGGGAAAACGCCGCGGCGCGGGCGGGAGAGCCGACAGCCGGAAGGGACGGCCGACATGGGGAAGCGCAAGTCAATGCGCGTTACAGCCGCGCATTTTCGCGGAAGCGCCCGTGGATGGAAAGGGGCGTGCGCTACGGCCGCGCGCCGCGCCCTATACTCGGGAGACGGCATGGGCGACGCGGTAGGCCAAGCGGCGGCATGCCGGCCAGGCACCGGACATGCGGCAACGGCAAGCCCGCCTTAGCCTTGCGATTCCCACGACGGAGGATCCCGTGGCCAGCAGCGCGACCCCCGCCTCCCGCGAGCAGTCACCGAACGCGGCCCGCCATGAACTCTATTTCCTGCACGGCTTCCGCGTGGCGCAGGCGCTGGTCTATCTGGCCCTGGCTTTCGGCCTGCCCGGCCTGGACGGTCCGGGACTCAACCGACCGGTGCTGGCCCATGCCCTGGCGCTGGGCTATCTCGTGTTCGCGCTGGCCATGCTGGGGGCGACGCGCCGCCTACTCGTCCGCCAGCGCCTGATCACCGCCGCGGGACTTCTCGCCGACATCGCCGCCGCGGTGCTGGCGGCCAGCGCCATGCACGACGCGCGGATCGGCATCGCCATGATGCTGGCGGTCAACCTGGCCGCCGGCGCCCTGCTGCTGCCGCTCCGGCTGTCGTGTTTCTTCGCCGCGGTCGCCACCCTCGGCATGCTCGGCCATGCGCTGTTCACGCCGACCGATGTCGCCCACGAGCTGCTCGAATCGGGCCTGTTCGGACTGGCCTATTTCGCCAGCGTCGTCCTCTGCCACGTGCTGGGCCGCCAGCTGCGCGCTTCCGAGGCGCTGGCCGAGCAGCGCGGCGTGGACCTGGCCAATCTCGCCCAGATCAACGAGCTCATCATCCGCCGCATGAAGACCGGCGTGCTGCTGGTCGACGATGCCAACCGCATCCATCAGATGAACGAGGCGGCCTGGCTGCTGCTCGGCAGTCCCGCGGCGGACCGGCGCGATCTCGGCCGCCTCGCGCCGGAGCTGTCGCGACGGCTGTATCACTGGATCACCTCCGGCAAGACCGACGAAACCCCCACCCAGCTCGCCGACGGCATGCCCGAAATCGTGCCGCGTTTCACCCGGCTCGCGCCCAACGACGATGCCCTGGTGCTGATCTTCCTCGGCGACACCTCGATGATCTCGCGCCGCGCCGAGGAGCTCACGCTGTCCTCGCTCGGCCGGCTGTCGGCGTCGATCGCGCACGAGATCCGCAACCCATTGGCGGCGATCCGCTATTCGGCGCAGCTGCTGGCCGAATCCACCGAGCTCAGTCCGGCCGACGCGCGCATGGTGGAGATCATCAACAACCACTGCGTGCGGCTGAACGAGATCATCGAGAACATCCTGCAGCTCTCGCGGCGCGAACGCTCGCGCCCGGAAACCCTGGATCTGGGCCGCTGGGCGCATACCTTCGTCGAGGAATACCGGCAGGGCAACGACCTCGGCAACGACTCGCTGCGGGTCATCGCCAACAGCCAGGTGCCCGTGACGGCGATGGCCGATCCGCAGCAGCTGCAGCAGGTGGTCTGGAACCTGGTGCAGAACGCGCTGCGCTACGGCCGCATGCCGGGCGAGCCGGCGCGGGTGATGGTGGTGGTGCGGCACGGCGAGCGCGGACTGCCGACACTGGAGGTCATCGACCGTGGCCCGGGCATCGCGCCCAAGGTCGCCGCGCAGATCTTCGAGCCGTTCTACACCACGCACGAGTACGGCACCGGCCTTGGGCTCTACCTGGCGCGGCAAATGGCCGAGGCCAACCAGGCCACGCTCGAATATGTGCGCGTGGCCGGCGGCGGCAGCTGTTTCCGGCTGATCCTGACCCCCGCGCGCGTGCTGCCGCGCACGGGCGCCGGCGAGGTGCCGCCGCCACGCCCCGACGCGCGGCCGGCCTGACTGTGACGGACGACGCTTGGCCGCCCGCGCATGCGGCGAGTATCCTTGCGCTGCCCGTTCATCCGGCCTTCAAATTCCGATGAGTCAACAATCCGTCCTGGTCGTCGACGACGAATGCGACATCCGCGAATTGCTGACCATCACGCTCGGGCGGATGGATCTCTCGGTACGCGCGGTCGGCACCCTCGCGGAAGCCAGGCAGTCGCTCGCCGAACGCGGCTTCGACCTCTGCTTTACCGACATGCGACTGCCCGACGGCAGCGGCCAGACGCTCGTCGAACTCATCGCCGCGCAGCATCCGGAAACGCCGGTGGCGATGATCACCGCCTACGGCAACGTCGATGCCGCGGTCAACGCGCTCAAGGCCGGCGCCTTCGACTTCGTCTCCAAGCCGGTCGACATCGCCATGCTGCGCCGGCTGGTACGTACGGCGCTCAAGCTGGCCGAGGAACGCCGCGGCGCCGGCCAGGAACCGGCCGCCCGCGGCGACGAGCGCCTGGTGGGCGATTCGCCGGCCATGCAGCAGGTGCGGATCGCGATCGGCAAGCTCGCGCGCAACCAGGCGCCGGTGTACATCGCCGGCGAATCGGGCGTCGGCAAGGAGCTGGTCGCCCGGCTCATCCACGAGCAGGGCCCGCGCGCGGCCGGGCCGTTCGTGCCGGTCAACTGCGGCGCGATTCCCGCCGAACTCATGGAAAGCGAGTTCTTCGGCCACCGCCGCGGTAGCTTCACCGGCGCGCATGCGGACAAGGAGGGCCTGTTCCAGGCCGCCCACGGCGGCACGCTGTTTCTCGACGAGGTCGCCGAGCTGCCGCTGCACATGCAGGTCAAGCTCTTGCGTGCGATCCAGGAAAAGGCGGTGCGCCCGATCGGTGCGCGGGAGGAAGTGCCGGTCGACGTGCGCATCCTCTCGGCCACGCACAAGAACCTCGCCGCCCTGGTCGAACAGGGCCAGTTCCGCCAAGATCTGTTCTACCGCATCAACGTGATCGAGCTGCGCGTGCCGCCGCTGCGCGAGCGGCGCGGCGACGTGCCCCGGCTGGCGGCCCACATCCTGCGCCAGCTCGCCGCCAAGAACGGCACGCCGCCGGGACGGCTCACCCAGGAAGCGTTGCAGGCGCTCGAGGCCTACGATTTTCCGGGCAATGTGCGCGAGCTCGAAAACATCCTCGAGCGCGCGATGGCGATGTGCGAGGGTGAGGAAATCACCGTCGCCGACCTCATGCTGCCGCAGCGCAGCGCCGCGCCGACGGCCCCTGCCAGCGCCACGCCCGCGACGGCCGCCACCGTGACGCCGGTGGATGCCGCCGGCGTGCCCGGCGTCCCGCTCGAGGACTACATCAGCCACCTCGAACGCAGCGCCATCATCAAGGCGCTGGAAGAGTCGCGCTACAACAAGACCGCGGCGGCACGCAAGCTCGGCATCACCTTCCGCGCGCTGCGCTACAAGCTGAAAAAGCTCGGTATCGACTGAGCGCCACCCGCCTTGCCCACCCAGCCGTCGCGGCGCCGGCAGACGGCGCGGTGGCAGCGCAGAGCCGGCGTATTCGCAAGGCCATGCCCCCCACTGACGGAGCTGGCGGCCACGAGCAGCGGCCGGCGCGGCGACGGGCGGCGCGGCCAGGGAAGATCGCCGGGGGCTGCCCGTCGCTTCGCGTCCACGCGGACGTCCGGCCGCCGCCGTTTTTCGTCACGGACGCGTGCGCGTCTCCGTCAATGCCCGGCGCACGTCACGCAACAGGGCGCGGGCAGACACCGGCTTGTCGATCAGGTACAGGTGCTCGAGCGGAGGCAGTTCCGCCGGATCGGGCGGCGCCTCGGGCCGTGTCAGCAGCAACACGGCCCCGCGGTAGCCGCGCTCGATCAGCGCGGCGAGCGTGCGCACCCCGGTGAGCAGGTACATGTCGGCATCGAGGATGACGAGCTCGGGCAGGCCGTTGGCCTCGATCCATTGCAGTGCGCTGGCGCCGCTCTGGCTGCCCGCCGGCTGGTAGCCGTAGCTGTCCAGGGCGTCGATGAGCAGCGACAACAGCGCGCCCTCCTCCACCACCACCAGCACGCGCTCGGCGTTGCCATAAAGGTTCTCGGTACCGCTCTCGCCTTCGATCGCGCCCTCGACCGGCTGCTCGAGCGGCAGGTAAAGATGGAACCGCGTGCCCTGTCCGGGCTGGCTTTCCGCGCGCATCACGCCGTGGTGGTTGTCGATGATGCGTTTGCAGGAAAGCAGGCCGAGCCCGGTGCCGTCGGGCTTGGTGGTGAAGAAGGGCTCGAACAGCCGGTCCAGGGTGGCCTGGTCCATGCCCACGCCGGTGTCGGCAACGGTGATGCGCAGGTAGCGGCCCGGCTGCGCGTCTTCATCGACGGCGAAGAAATCCGCGTCGAGATCGACGATTGCGCTGTCGATCGTCAGACGCCCACCCTCGGGCATCGCCTGCAGCGCGTTGAGGCAGAGATTGAGCAGACTCTGCTGCAGTTCGGTCTGGTTGCCTTCGAAGATCAGCTCGGCGTCGACCGCGTGGATCTGCATGTCCACCGTCGAAGGCACGCTGCCCTGCAGGAGCAGTTGCAGGGCTTCCAGCAGCGCACCCAGCTTGATCCGTTCGGCGCGCTGGGCGCCGCGCGCGAAGGACAGCATCGACTGCACCATCTGCAGACCGCGCCGGCCGCAATCACGCACCAGGGCGCCGAGCCGGGCCAAGCGCGGATCGTCCTTGTAGTCCTGCAGGCTTTCGCCGGCCAGCAGCAGCGGCTGCAGCAGATTGCGCAGGTCGTGGCTCAGGCCCCCGGCGAGCAGGGCCAGGCTTTCGAAGCGCTGCGCGCGCATGAGCTCGGCCTCGGCATGCCGGCGTGCGCGTTCGGCCGCGACCTCGGCCAGCGCGCGGCGCACGGCGCTCGCCAGCCGCGCCGGATTCTGCTTGAGGATGTAGTCGGTGGCGCCGTCACGCAGGGCCTGGACCGCAGCTTCCTCACCCAGTGCCGCCGAGACGAAGATGAAGGGCGTATCGCTGTCGCGTGCGCGCAGAAGCTCGAGCGCGCGGCGACCGGAGAAGCCCGGCATGCTGAGATCGGAGAGGATGATGTGCGGCTCGAAGGCATCGAGCGCGGCGAGGTAATCGGCTTCGTTGTCAACCAGCCGCGCCTCGTAGACGATGCCATCCGCCGCGAGCTCGTCCAGCATGAGCTCGGCATCGAGCGCGCTGTCCTCGACCTGCAGGACGCGTATCTTCGGCAAGGCGCCGTTGCGTCTATGCGGCATACCTGCCATATGCCTGCCTCCATACTCCATGGCAGCGGATCACTCGATTTCCGGCGCCTGGTTGAGCACCGCCCAGAACTGGCCCAGGGTACGCACCGCATCGAAGAACTGCTCCACGTCCACCGGTTTGATCACGTAGGCGTTGGCGCCCAGGTCCCAGCTGCGGGCCAGGTCGCGCTCCTCGCGCGAGGAAGAGAGGATCACCACCGGCACCCGCTTGAGTTCGTCGTGCTCGCGCATGTGGGTCAGCACGTCGAGTCCGTTCATGCGCGGCATCTTGATGTCGAGCAGCACCACCACCGGATTGCCGACCGGACGGTCGGCCCAGGCGCCGCGATAGAGCAGGTAGTCCAGGCAGTCGACGCCGTCCTCGACGTGCACCACCGGATTGGCCAGCTTGGCTTCGCGCAGGGCGTCGACGGTCATCTCGGCGTCAGCCGGGCTGTCCTCGACGAGCAGGATGGTGCGGATGTCCTGGTGCTTCATGTCGATCCTCGGGCGGCGACCGCCGGGCTGTGCTCCTCGCCGATGCGGTCGGCGGGGGGCAGGTAGAAGTAGAAAGTGGCGCCCTTGCCGGGTTCGGCATGGGCCCAGACGCGTCCGCCGTGGCGGACGATGATGCGTCGCACATTGGCCAGACCGATGCCGTTGCCGGGAAATTCGGTCGGCTTGTGCAGCCGCTGGAACACGCCGAACAGCTTGTCGGCATAGGCCATGTCGAAGCCCACACCGTCGTCGGAGACGCTGAAGGTGCAGCCGCCCTCCTCGTCGCGCTGCACGTTCACCTCGATGTGGGCGACCTCGCGCTGGCCGGTGTATTTGACCGCGTTGCCGAGCAGATTCTGCCACACCGTACGCAGCATGTTGGCATCGCCCACCACCACCGGCAGCGGCGCGATCTTCCAGACGATGCGTCGTTCACCGGCCTCCGACTCGGCCAGCGCGCGCGCCTCGTCGACCAGGGTCTGCATGTCCACCGTCTGCAATCGCATCGCGCCGCGGCCCAGGCGCGAGAAGACCAGGAGTTCGTCGATCAGCTCGGCCATGCGCCGGGCGGCGTCGCGGACCACGTTGAGGTAATGCTGGGCGGTGGCATCGACGCCGTCGCCCAGGTGCCGCTCCAGCTTGGTGATGAAACCGGCGACGTGCCGCAAGGGCGCGCGCAGGTCGTGCGAGACCGAATAGCTGAAGGCTTCCAGCTCGCGGTTGGCGTCGGAAATCTGTTCGATCTTGCCGTTCAACTGGCGGTTGAGTTCCTTGACCTGCTGCTCGACCAGGGCGCGCGCGGTGACGTCGCTGGCGGTGAGCAGCAGCACCGGCGCGGTGTCGCCCTCCTGCTCCACGCGTCGTGCATTGATGACCACGCGGCGCTCCATGCCGTCCATCGTGCGCTGGGTGAGTTCGTAGTCCCACAGCTCGCGGTCGCGCAGCAGCACGTCGCGCAGCCGCTGCTGCAGGCCATTGTCGGCCCAGGCGCCGTCGCCAGCCTCCATCAGGGTGGGACGCACGCCCTCCGGCAGGCCGTAGAGCTCGCGGAAGGCGGCGTTGGCCAGAAGAATGCGTAGCTCATCGTCGAGCAGCGCGATCGGCTCGCGCACCGCCTCGAGGATCATCAGCGCACGCTGCACCGCTCGATTTTCGGCCGCCTCTGCCTCGATACGGCGCCCGATCTGCCACTCCGAGACCAGCACGATGATCGCCAACAGCAGAAGCTGGGCTACACAGGTGACACCAAGAATGACGTTACTGCGGAAAGCCCGCTGGGCGGATGCTGCGCGCCGCTCGCTGAGCAGCTTGCCCTCGTTGCCGAGGATGGTGCCGATCTGGTCGGTCAAGCGGTAGAGCACGTCGGCGTCGCGCAAGGCGGCCAGCGCACCGGCGCGGTCGCCTTCCTCATAGCGCAGCAGCG
Organism: Aerosticca soli; assembly: GCF_003967035.1. Lineage (GTDB taxonomy): Bacteria > Pseudomonadota > Gammaproteobacteria > Xanthomonadales > Rhodanobacteraceae > Aerosticca > Aerosticca soli. The sequence continues at coordinate 2,460,457 of NZ_AP018560.1, forward strand.
CCTGTCGGATCAGCGCCAGCCGGCCGTTGACGCGCCGGTCCAGCGCGCCGACAGCGGCCTGCTGGGCCGGATTGTCGGCAGTCATGTCGTGCAGCCGCAGCACCAGTGCCGGCGTATCGGCCGCGGCCAGGCTCGCCCGCTGGCGAAGGTTGGCACTGTCCTCGCCATCCAAGAGGCGATAGATGGCGGCTTCGCTGTCGCGGACCTCGAAGGCGATCCGGTAGACCAGCGAAGTCACCTCGGCCGAATGGGTGACCCAGGCTTCCGCCTCACGCACGTCGGCCGTGCTGGCCCGCACGATGAGATAGGGCAAGGCCACCACGACCACCATCGCGGAGAGCAGGCCCAGCAGCCGCCAGCGGCGCAGCCCGGAACGCTTCAGGCGGGCGGACCACTCGGCCAACCGCCGAACGCTGCGCTCGATCATGGATTCCCCGTTGCTCATGGCCATGGCGGATGCTAGCCGTTCGACCGCTGCCACTCCAAGCGCCGCGAGGAAACGCCGTCATCCGTGACTGCAACCGGGCCGCCCGTGGGCCTGCCCGGGCGTGTTTTTCAGAACGGGATGTCGTCGTCGTCGAAGCCGGTGCTCTCAGGCGCCGGGGCCGACGGGCGCGGAGCGCGCTCCTCGCCGCCGCGTGCCGCCGGCCCGCGCGGACCGGCGGGCGCGCGCTCGCGAAAGCCACCCTGGCCGCCCTGGCCACCACCCTCGCCACCCATGCCGCCCAGCATCTGCATGTCGCTGGCGACGATGTCGGTGGAATAACGCTCGATGCCGTCCTTGTCGGTGTACTTGTCGGTGCGCAGCGAGCCTTCGATGTACACCTGCCGGCCCTTCTTCAGGTATTCGCCGGCAATCTCGGCGAGCTTGCCGAACAGTTTCACGCGATGCCATTCGGTGCGTTCCTGGCGCTCGCCGCTCTGCTTGTCGGTCCACTGCTCGGAAGTGGCGATACGCAGACTGGTGATCGCGGTGCCGCTGCCGGTGTAGCGGACTTCGGGATCGGCGCCGAGATTGCCGATCAGGATGACCTTGTTGACGCCACGGGCCATGGTTGGGGTTCCTCGCTTCTTGAAGGGTGCAAAACCGCCGCGGCAGGCAGCGGCCCGGAATGACGGTTGAAAAAACCATCATAGCGGCAAGGCGGTCGCCGCCCGCGGAGGCCAGGGACGAGCCTTGCATCAAGCCGCCGGCGGCGGCGCGACCTCGGCATCGAGCCAGCGTCGGGCCTGCAGCACCAGCAGCAGCCAGACCAGGACCGCCGCCGCGGCGCCGACGAAGACGCCACCGGTGCCGAGCCGGCCGAGCGCCAGGCCACCGAGCGCACCGCCGACGAAGGCGCCGATGAACTGGCTGGTGGAATAGGCGCCCATGGCCGCGCCGCGCAGCGCCGCCGGCGCCAGCCGCGACACCAGGCTGGGCAGCGCGGCCTCCAGCAGGTTGAAGGCGGAGAAGAACACCGTGGCCGCCAGTCCAAGCCAGGCCGGGTGGCGCCCCGGCAAGGCAAAGCCGAGCAGGCCGAGGCCGAGCGCGACGATGCACGCGAACACCATGCGCAGGCTCTGGCGCAGGTCGCGCATGCGGTGCAGACAGGCGCCCATGACGAAGGCGGCGATGGTCATCACCGGCAGGTAGAGCTCCCAGTGCCGGCTCGCCGGCAGCTGCAGGCGGTCGGCGAGCAGCAGCGGCAGGCCGACGAAGCTCGCGGTGAGCAGAAAATGCAGGAAGAACACCGAGCCGTTGAGCAGGATCAGGCGGCGATCGCGCAGCATCGCGAGCACGTCGGCCAGCCCGGCGGAAGCCGGTGCACGGCTCTGCGCCGGGGTGGGCACCAGCAGCCACAGCAGCAGCAACGACAAAAGCGCCAGCAGCGAAGTCGCGGCGAACAGCCCCGGCAAGCCGCCGAGTGCCTCCAGGGGCGGGCCCAGGATCAACGCGAGCAGGAAGGCGACGCCAATCGACACCCCGATGATGCCCATTACCTTGCCGCGGTTTTCCTCGCGGGTGAGGTCGGCGGCGAGCGCGGTACCGGCACCGGCCACCGCGCCCATGCCCTGCAGGGCGCGGCCGATGACGATGCCGTGCAGGCTGTGCGAGAGCGCGGCGACCAGTCCGCCGAGGGCGAACACCAGCAGGCCCAGGGTGATCGTCGGCTTGCGGCCGATGCGGTCGGACAAAAGGCCCAGCGGAATCTGCAGCAGCACCTGGCCCAGGCCGTACACGCCGAGCGCCAGCCCGATCAGCGCCGGCGTCGCGTCCGGCAGCTGGCGCGCATAGAGCGAAAACACCGGCATCACCAGAAACAGGCCGAACAGACGCAGGCTGATCACGCAGGCGAGGGTCAGCGCACTGCGCCGTTCGAGGCTGGAGAGCGTGCTCACCGGATCACTCATGCGGATTGAAAGCGCTGGATTATACGGTCGGTGTCGAGGGGGCCGGCTGGCCGGCGGTCCGCCCCATGGCAAGGCGGGGGAAAATCCGCCCCGGGAATGCTCGAGCTCGCCGGCGTGAAACGCGCCGCAAGCCCTCGGCCGAAGGGCCATCGATGCGCGCCGTGGCATCCCGCGCCGGCGCGAGGACCGCGGTTGAATCGACGGTTCCCTATACTTGGTGGACGACGTTTCGCCGGGCTTTCCCAAAACCTCCATGTACGCCGACGCCGCCAGCCCCCAAGCCGCCTTCCAGCGCGTGCGCGCACTCGCCGCCCACGACATGCAGCGCGTGGACGCGCTGATCCGCGCCCGGCTCGCTTCCGGCGTGGTGCTGATCAACCAGATCGCCGAGCACATCATCGCCGGCGGCGGCAAGCGGCTGCGACCGATGCTGCACGTGCTGGCCGCCGGCGCGGCCGGCTATCGCGGCGAAGCGCACATCAAGCTCGCCGCGATCATCGAGTTCATCCACACCTCCACCCTGCTGCACGACGACGTGGTCGACGAATCGGACCTGCGCCGCGGCCGCAAGACCGCCAACGCGCTGTGGGGCAATGCGGCCAGCGTGCTGGTCGGTGATTTTCTCTACTCGCGCTCGTTCCAGCTGATGGTCGAGCTCGACGACATGCGCGTGATGCGCATCCTCGCCGACACCACCAACACCATCGCCGAGGGCGAGGTGCTGCAACTGCTCAACATCGGCAACGCGGACGTGGACGAGGCCGCCTACCTGGCGGTGATCGAGCGCAAGACCGCGGTGCTGTTCGCCGCCGCCGCCGAGCTTGGCGGCCTGCTCGGCGGCCTGCCGGAAACACAGGTGGCGGCGCTGCGTCGTTATGGCCTGGAACTCGGCTACGCCTTCCAGATCGCCGACGACCTGCTCGACTACGTGAGCGACGCCGCCACGCTCGGCAAGAACATCGGTGACGACCTCGCCGAGGGCAAGCCGACGCTGCCGCTGATCTACGCGCTGCAGGGCGCCGATGCCGGGCAGGCGCGAGCACTGCGCCAGGCGATCGAGCACGGCGGCCTGGATGCGCTCGACCAGATCGTCGCCGCGATCCGCGACTCGGGCGCACTGGAGCGCACGCACGCGCGCGCGCGAAGCCACGCCGATGCCGCGCGCGCGTCGATCGAGACCCTGCCGCCGTCGGCGTGCCGCGACGCCCTGATCGCACTCGCCGACTACTCGGTGCAGCGCGACCACTGAAAACGCCGCCTCACGGCGTGCCGTCGAAGGCGCCGCGCAGCCAGTCGCGCATCAACCTGTCGCTGCGTGCCGCGGCACGCGCGTCGTACATGCAGCCGGGCTTGTGCTGGTCGACCTCGGTGAAACAGTGCACGGCATGGCCGAGCACCACGAACTGCCAGTCGGCGGGGCTCGCACGCATCTCGTCCATGAACTTGCCCGCGGCGGGCATGGTCCAGCTGTCGTTGGCGCCGTTGATCGCCAGCACGCGCGCCTTGATGCGCCGCGCGAGCGCGGGATCGTCGGTGTCCAGCGCGCCGTGGAAGGCCACCACCGCCGCCACGTCCGCGCCGCTGCGGGCGAGATCGAGCACCGCCGAACCGCCGAAGCAGAAGCCGATCGCGGCGATCCGCGCCGAGTCGATCGGCGCATCGCGGACCTGCCCCTTCAGCTGCGCCAGCGCCAGGTTCACCCGCCGCCGCATCAACGCGCGATCGGCATAGAACGGCTTGACCGCAGCCGCGGCCTCGTCGTCGTTGCGCGGCCGCAGCTTCTCCCCGTAGAGGTCGGCGACGAGGATCACGTAGTCGCGGCCGGCGATGCCCTCGGCCTTCTTGACCGCCGCATCGTTCACGCCGTACCAGTTGGGCACCATCAGCAGGCCCGGGCGCTTGCCGGCGGCCGCATCGTCGTACACCAGCACGCCGTGGAAGGTGGTGCCGGCATCGCTCCACGTCACGGATTGGTGCACCATCGCCGCCGATGCGGCGCAGCTCGCGCACAACCCCAGCAGAGCAATGCAGTAGCGGATGATCGACATGGCGGTTCCTCCGATGGCGACGTTGCGAGGGATGCGCGGCGAGTCACGCAAAGCGCATTCGCGTGACCGGACGCACGGACGGGATCATCGCGCGCCGCCGTCGCTTTCGCGCGTTCAACGCCCTGCCGCGTGCGCGGCCAGGCGCCGCTTGAGCGGCAGACAGCGGTCGATGAAACGCACGCCGAGCGCCCGCGCGGCAACCAGCGGCGGCGCGCGCCAGGCGTAGACGCGGGCCAGCGCATCGAAGCCGAGCGCATCGAGTGTGTCGGTGCTGCGGCGGCGGCGCGCATAGCGGCGCAGCACGTGCGATGCGCCGATGTCGGTGCCGGCGACGCGCGCGGCGAGCAGCACCTCGCGCAGTTCCGCCACGTCGCGCAACCCCAGGTTCACGCCCTGCCCGGCGAGCGGATGCACGGTGTGCGCGGCATCGCCGAGCAGCGCCAGACGTTCGGACTGGTAGCGCTCGGCCAGCCGCAGGCGCAGCGGGAACGCCGCGCGCGCGGTGGTGGCGAGGATCGGCCCGAGGCGGAAATCGCAAGCCACGCCGAGCGCATGGCAGAACGCCGCATCGTCCAGCGCCAGCACGCGCGCGGCTTCGTCTTCGGGCAGCGACCACACGATCGAGCTGCGTCCGTCATCGAGCGGCAGCAAGGCGAGCGGACCGCTCGGCAGGAAACGCTGCCAGGCGGTCTGCGCATGCGGCCGCGCGGTGGCGACGTGGGCGACCACCGCGCGCTGGCCGTAGTCGTGCCCACGGACGGCAATGCCGGCCTGCATGCGCAGCGGCGAATCAGCGCCATCGGCGACCAGCAGCAAGCGCGCGGCGAGCTCGTCGCCATCGGCCAGCACCAGGTGCACGAGGTCGGCGCGCACTTCGTGGCGGACGACCTCGGCCGGGCACCGGCAGTGCACGCCGGCGGCAAGCAGCGCCTGCCACAGCGTCCACTGCACCAGCCGGTTCTCGACGATATGGCCCAGCCACGCGCGGCCCTCGTCGGCGGCATCGAAATCGATCGCCGCACCGCTGGCGGCGTCCCAGACGTGCATGTGCGCATAGGGGCCGACGCGGGACTCACGGATGGACGTCCAGACACCCAAATCCTCGAGCAGGTCGATGGACGATGGCGCGAGGCCGACCACGCGCAGGTCGATCTCGTCCTCGGCGCGCCAGGGCGTCGGCGGGCGCGCCTCCAGCAGGGTGACGGCGAAGCCGGCACGCGCCAGCGCCAGTGCGGCAGCGGCGCCGACCATGCCGCCGCCGACCACCGCGACGTCCAGCAGCGGGCCGCGCCGGCGCGGCGACGTTGGCATCGGCCTGTTCATGTCCAGTCCTCCAGCACCGCGCGCGGCGGCCGGCCGCGAAAGCCCATGCCGCGCCGGGCCAGCGCGTGGCGCAGCGGCGGCAGCCGGTCCCAGGCCAGCAAGGCGAGCGAGCGCAGCGGCGCGAGCGCGGGCTGGGCCAGGCAGGCGAGCCGGATCAGGCCGTGGCTCATCGCCAGCGTGCCCTCGCGATCGGGCGCGCGGCGCGCGGCGTAATCGTGCAGCCGCACCGCATCGCCGGTCGCGGCGGACGCGGCGATGAGTTCGGCCAGGGTCAGCGCATCACGCAGGCCGAGGTTGAACCCCTGCGCGCCGATCGGATGGATGGTCTGCGCGGCGTTGCCGACCAGCGCCGCGTACGGGGCCGTCAAGCGCCTGGCGACCACACGGCGGATCGGATACACGTGCCGCCGCCCCGGCCGCGACAGCCGGCCGAGGCGCCAGCCGAAGCGGCGCTGCGCCAGCGCGGCGAAGGCCGCATCGTCCAGCGCCGCGACCGCCGCGGCCTCATCGGCCGGCACGCTGAGCACCAGCCCGCAGCGGCCCTGCGCAAGCGGCAGCAACGCCACCGGACCGCCGTCGTCGAAGCGCTCGAAGGCCCGATCCTCGATGGGGCGTTCGCTCGCCACCGTCGCAACGATCAGGCTCTGCCGGTAGTCGTGGACGTCGGCTTCGATGCCGAGCCAGCCGCGCACCTGCGAATCGGTGCCGTCGGCGCCAACCAGGAGTGGCGTATCCACGCGCAATTCGCCCGCGCCGATGTCGATGCGCGCCTGCCAGCCGTCGGCACGGGGCTCGATACCGATCAGCCGCGCCGGCGCGAGGCGACGCAGTCGCGTGCAGGCATCCAGCCGCCGCAGCAAGGCGGCGCCGAGCGCACGCGCGGGCAGCGTCCAGCCCAGCGCATCGACGCCTTCCTCGCGCGCATCCAGGCGTGCGGCGCCGAACTCGCCGGCACGGCTCACGTGGATGCGGCGGATCGGCGCCGCCGCATCCCGCGCGTGCGCCCACACGCCCAGTCGCGTGAGGCCATTGACGGTGGCGCGGGCGAGCGCGAGGTTGCGCTCGTCGTGGCTGGGCAGCGTATCGACGCGCGGCGCGGCGGCCTCGACCAGGATGGCGTCGATGCCGGCGGCATCCAGCGCGATGGCGAGGCTGGCACCGACCAGGCCGCCGCCGACGATCAGCACGCCGCCGTCGCTTACGGGAATCTGGGCAAAGGACATGCCTTGGATGATACGCGCCACGGCCGCCGGCGCGCCTGCTTGGGCTAGACTTGCGGCTCGGGAAGTCACCTGCCGGAGCTTTCAGCATGAGCAAGACGCAAACCCAGCGGCTGGGCATTTTCATCGGCCTGGCGCTGACCATGGCGGTCACGCGCATCCACCTGTCGCTGTTCCAGCACGACGTGCGGGACGCCTCGTGGGCGGTGTTCTTCCTGGGCGGCTTCTGGCTGGCCGGGCGATCGCGCTGGGCGTTTCCGCTGCTCATCGCCGAGGCCGTGCTGGTCGACTACCTGGTGATCAGCGGTCAGGGCCTGGCGTTCTGGAGCCACTACTGCCTGTCGCCGGCCTATGTCTTCCTGCTGCCCGCCTACGGCAGCCTGTGGCTGGGCGGACGCTGGCTGGCGCGGCACCGGCCGGCCGCCCTCATGCCCACGCTGGGACTGGGTGCCCTGGTGCTGCTGGCCAGCGTCAGCGTCTGCTATCTGATCTCCAACGGCAGCTTCTACTGGTTGAGCGCCAGCGTGCCCACGCCGCGCAGCGTGGGCGCATGGCTGACCAACCTCGGCGACTGGTATCTGCCGTTCCTGGAGACCACGGCCTTCTATGTCGGCATCGGCACCCTGCTGCATGGGTTGATGACGCAGCTCGCACGCCTGCTGGAGCACACCGGTACCCAGCGCGTCCGCTAAAAGCCCGTGGGCAACCGGCTCTCGAAGATCTACACCCGCACCGGCGACGACGGCTCCACCGGGCTGGGCGACGGCTCGCGCGTGCCCAAGGATGCCCGACGCGTAAGCGCCTACGGCACGGTGGACGAGCTCAACAGCGTGATCGGCATGGTGCTGGCCTGCGCGGCGGTGCCGGACCCGGTGATCGAGGTGCTGACCCGCGTGCAGCATGAACTGTTCGATCTCGGCGGCGAGCTGTGCGTGCCCGGCATGGCGCTGATCGAGGAGGCCGATGTCGAGCGGCTGGAACGCACGCTGGACGGCTTCAACGCCGCGCTGCCGCCGCTCAAGGATTTCATCCTGCCCGGCGGCGGCATGGCCGCGGCCTGTTGCCACCTCGCCCGCACCGTGTGCCGGCGCGCCGAGCGCGAGCTGGTGACCCTGGCGCGCGCGGAAAACGTGCGTCCGCAGGCGCTGCGCTACCTCAACCGGCTGTCCGACCTGCTGTTCGTGCTCTGCCGCGTGCTCGCGCGCGCGAGCGGCCACGGCGAGGTGCTGTGGCATGCCGAACGGCGACGCCGGGACTAAAACCATGCTGCGTCTCTACACCCATCCCGCCTGTCTGCTGCACGATCCGGGTCCGGCACACGTGGAGCGGCCGGCGCGGCTGACCGCCGTGCTCAAGGCGCTGGACCGCGACCGCTTCGCGGCACTGGACTACATCGAGGCGCCCGGTGCCACGCCCGCGCAACTCGGCCGCGTGCATACCGCCGCACACATCGAACGCATCCTCGGCGCCGAGCCGGCCGAGGGCATCCATTGGCTGGACGACGACACCGCGATGTCGCCGGGCTCGGCCGAGGCCGCGCTGCGGGCGGCCGGCGCCGTGGCCGCCGCGGTGGACGCGGTGATGGCCGGCGGTGGGCGCGCCTTCTGCGCGGTGCGCCCGCCCGGCCACCATGCCACCGCGAACCGCGCCATGGGCTTTTGCCTGTTCAACAACGTGGCCGTGGGCGCGGCGCATGCGCTTGCCGTCCACGGGCTGGAGCGCGTGGCCATCGCCGACTTCGACGTCCATTACGGCAACGGCACGCAGGCGATCTTCGAGCGCGAACCCAGGGTCCTGTTCGCATCCAGTCATCAGTCGCCCCTGTATCCCGACACCGGCGGCGAGGACGAGCACGGCATCGGCAACGTCTTCAACGGCTGCCTCGCGCCCGGGGACGGCTCCTACGCCTTCCGTGCGCTGTGGGACGAGGTGCTGCTGCCGCGCATCGAGGCGTTCCGGCCGCAGCTGGTGCTGGTCTCGGCCGGCTTCGACGCCCACCGCGACGATCCGCTGGCCGACCTCAAACTCACCGCCGAGGACTATGCCTGGATCACCGCGCGGCTCGTCGGCATCGCCGACCGGCACGCCCGCGGCCGGCTGGTGTCCACGCTGGAGGGTGGATACGCGCTGGCTGCGCTCGCCGCCTCGACCGCGGCACACGTGGAAGCGCTGCTGGCCGGATAAGACCGCAAGAGACCGCGAAAACGGGCGCGGGAACGCTTGCGGCGCGTGCCGGGGCCGTGGCCTTTTCTGCTAGCTTTACGGCCTTTGCAGCCGCCAGAACCGCCACCGTGACGCCCAAGCGCCCAGCCTCGCCCCTGCCGCCACGCCGCCTGCTCGCGATTGCCGCTGCGCTCGCCCTGACCCCAGCCCTGCCGTCGTTCGCCGCCACGCCGCCGGCGCCGAGCAGCCCCGCCACCGCGCCGCAACGCTGTCCGCTCGGCAGTTTCCGCTGCCCGCCGCGTCCGCTCAGCTTCGCCATGTGCCGGCCCAACGCGCTGCTCGAGTTCTACGATCCCACGCTGCCCACCGACAGCACCCTGCGCGACGCGGCCCTCACCTACGTCAACGCCCGTCACGTGGACGGCTCCAGCCAAACCCAATACCGGCTCACCGGCGACGTCGACATCGTGCGCGCCGACCAGCGGCTGCGCGCCGATCAGGCCGTCTACAACGACCAGACCACCGACTACGACGCGCTGGGCAGCGTGCGCTACCAGGACGCCAGCCAGCTGCTCGCCGCCGACCACATGCGCGGCAACCAGCAGGCCAGCCGCAGCATCGCCGACAACGTGCGCTTCCAGCTGCTCAACTCGCACGGCAACGGCACCGCCGCCCGCGGCGAGGCGCTGGACGCGGACCACAACCATTACACCCAGGTGAGCTATTCCACCTGCGACGTTGGCCATCACCTGTGGGAGGTGCGCGCCAAGGATCTGGTCACCGACAAGACCACCGGCGAGGGCGTGGCGCACAGCGCGACGATGCGTCTGGCCGGGGTGCCGCTCATCTACCTGCCGCGCTTCAGCTTTCCGCTCGACGATCGCCGCAAGAGCGGCTTTCTCTATCCGACCATCGCCAACGGCACCCACACCGGGCTGATGGCGAGCCTGCCCTACTACTTCAACCTGGCGCCCAATTACGACGCCACGCTCGACCCGCGCATCTACACCTCGCGCGGCGACATGCTGGGCGGCGAGTTTCGCTATCTGCTGCCGCAAAGCCACGGACAGCTCAATTTCGAATACCTGCCGGACGACCGCGGCACCTTCCGCAAGGGCGATCCGGCGGTCGAGAACACGCAGGGCCAGGACCGCTGGCTGCTCAAGCTGAACGACAGCACCCACCTGTGGGGGCCGTGGTCGCTGGATGCCAACATCAATCGCGTTTCCGACAAGAACTACCTGCGCGATTTCGGCAACGACATGTACACCTCGGCGACCAGCACGCTCACCTCCAGCACCTACGTGCACGGCGGCGGCAACTGGTGGAACGCCTCCTTCGGCGTGGACAGCTACCAGAACACCGATCCGTACCTGTCCGACAGCGTGGTGCAGTACAAGCGCTGGCCGCGGGCCACCTTCGGCATGACCGTGCCGCTCACCCGCTGGCTCGATGTCGGCCTCACTTCCGAGGCCGTCGCGTTCCGCAAGGACGACAACATCGAAGGTCAGCGCTTCGATCTCTACCCCTATCTCGGCGCCGATTTCCGCGGGGCCGCCTGGTTCGTGCGGCCGAAGATCGCCTACCGCTACACCGCCTACGATTTCAGCAACGACCGCGGGATCTATGGCTACTACGGCCGGCTGTCGCCGGGCGCGGCCACGCCCTTCACCAGCGACTCGCCGAGCCGCTCGCTGCCCATCGCCAGCGTCGATGCCGGCCTCATCTTCGACCGCGCGGCCTCGCTGTTCGGCAACAGCTACACGCAGACCCTGGAGCCCAGGCTCTATTACCTCTACGTGCCGTATCGCAACCAGAACAACCTGCCGTTGTTCGACACCAACCTGATGACCTTCGACTACTGGCAGCTGTTCGCGCCGAACCGCTATTCCGGCGCCGACCGCCAGATGGATGCCAACAACCTCACCGCCGCGCTCACCACCCGGCTGCTGGACGACAACGGCGTCGAGCGCGTCTCCGCCAGCATCGGCCAGATCCGCTATTTCAGCCACCAGCGCGTGCAGTTGCCCAACGGGCAGAACACGACGACGCCGGCCACCGACTGGACCGGCTCCAACTACGTGGCCCAGCTCGGCATCCAGCTCAACGACGACTGGCGACTGGACAGCAGCTACCAGTGGAACCCGCACAAGCGCACCTACGTCGGCAACGACGTGCTGGGCGACCCGATCTATGCCGGCCACAACACCGACATGGCGGCCCTGCAGATCCAGCGCCGGATCGGCGGCGACGGCATCGTCAACTTCTCCTACCGCTACCGGCGCGGCCTCTTGGAACAATACGACGCCTCGGCGGTCTATCCGGTCAGTGCCGCGTGGCGCCTGCTCGGCCGCTGGACGTATTCGGAACTCGAGAAGCGCACCGTGGAGGTGCTGGGCGGCGTGGAATACGAAGGCTGCTGCATGACCGTACGCCTCGTCGGCCGCCACTACGTGGACAGCTACAACTACGTGGTCAGCCAGGCGCACGCCAACAACGCGGTGATGTTCGAGATCGAGTTCAAGGGCCTGGGCACCTTCAACGGCCAACTCGAGGACGTCCTGCGCCGTGGTATTCTCGGCTATCAATGAAACCCCCGATCGCCGCCACTGCCGGCGGCCTCAAGGTTCCCGATCGATGAAGTCCTTCCTAGCGCTGGTCCTGGTGGCGTTCGCCACACTCTTTGCCTTGCCCGCACCGGCGCAGTTGCTGCCGCAACAGAACGACTCGGACCGCGTGCTCGACCGCATCGTCGCGGTGGTCAACGACGATGTCATCCTGCAGAGCGAGCTCGACGAGGCGGTGCGCTCCGTGCAGCAGCAGTATGCCGACAACCCCGGCCAGCTGCCGCCGCTCGACGTGCTGCGCCGGCAGGTGCTCGACCGCCTGATACTGATGCGCCTGCAGGTGCAGAAGGCCGAGGAACAGGGCATCCGCGTCTCCGACGCCGACATCGACCAGGCGGTGGCCGGCGTCGCCCAGCAGAACAAGATGACGCCGGACCAGCTGCGCGCCGCGATCCAGCAGCAGGGCGGCTCGTTCGCCGCCTTCCGCGCCCAGCTCGCCGACCAGCTCACCGTGCAGCGGCTGCACGACAGCATCATCCGCGACCAGGTCAGCATCACCGACAGCGAAATCAACAACCTCCTCGCCAGCCCCACCTACAAGGCCGGCGAAGTGCATCTGGCGCACATCCAGATCAGCATCCCGGCCGGCGGCACGGCGGCCGACATCCAGGCGGCGCAGGCCAAGGCCGAGCAGGCGCTCAACGCCATCAAGGGCGGCATGGACTTCAACGCCGCCGCGATCCGCTACTCGGACGCGCCGGATGCACTCGACGGCGGCGACCTCGGCTGGCGCCGGCTGGACGAGATTCCGCCGGCCTTCGTCGACACCGTGGCCAACCTGAAGCCCGGCGAGGTGACGCCCGCCCTGCGCGGCCCGACCGGCTTTCACATCCTCAAGCTGATCGAACGCCGGCAGCCGAGCCGTCAGGTGGTCACCGAATACCACGCCCGGCAGATCCTGATCCGGCCCAGCGAACTGGTCACCCCGGCGCAGGCCGAGCAGCAGGCGCGCGACCTCTACGACCGCATCGTCAACAAGCATGAGGACTTCGCCAAGCTGGCCAGGGAGTATTCCAAGGATCCGACCACCGCCAATGCCGGCGGCGACATGGACTGGTTCCTGAAGGACGACTGGGGCTCCACGATCGCCCAGCAACTCGACAAGCTGCAGCCGGGACAGGTCTCGCAACCGTTCCAGAGCGAGGCGGGCTGGCACATCCTCAAGCTCGAGGCGACCCGCCAGCAGGACCGCACGGCGGACCTCGAGCGCAATCAGGCCCGCCAGGCGATCGGCAACCGCAAGGCCGAGCAGGTCTACGACGACTTCCTGCGCCAGCTGCGCGCCGATGCCTACGTGGAGATCCTGGTGCCCGAGCTGCGCGAGCCCGACAACGCGGGCAAGACCTCCTAGAAACCCGATGGCCGTGCCACGACCCGTCCTGCCCCGGCTCGCAGTCACTGCCGGCGAGCCGGCCGGTGTCGGTCCCGAGCTCGTCGTCAAGCTTGCCCACCAGGCGCTCTCCGCCACGCTGGTTGCGATCGTCGATCGCGATCTGCTCGCCCGCGCCGCCGCCCGCTGCGGCGTGGCGCTGGTACTGCAGGACGACGATGGCAGCGTCGATACGCAGCCGCGGCCCGGCCTCCTGCGCATCCGCCACATGCCGCTCGGCGCGCCGGAACGACCGGGCCAGCCCGATCCCCGTCATGCCGCCTATGTCATTGCCACGCTGGCCGAGGCCGCCGACGGCTGCATGGCACGGCGCTACGACGCGCTGGTCACCGCACCGCTGCAGAAATCCTCGATCAACGACGCCGGCATCGCCTTCCGCGGCCACACCGAATTCTTCGCCGAGCGCACGCATGCCGACGTCGTGATGATGCTGGCCAGTCCCGAGTTGCGCGTCGCGCTCGCCACCACCCATCTGCCGCTGGCGGCGGTGCCGGCGGCGATCACCACTCCGTCGCTGGAACGCACGCTGCGCATCGTGCACGGCGACATGATCGCCAAGTTCGGCATCGCCCGTCCGCGCATCGCCGTGCTCGGGCTCAATCCGCACGCTGGCGAAGGCGGCCATCTCGGTCGCGAGGAAAAGGACATCATCATCCCGCTCCTCGAACGCCTGCGTGGCGAGGGCCTGGACCTGCGCGGCCCCCTGCCCGCCGACACCGCGTTCGTGCCCGCGCAACGCGCGCACTACGACGCCGTGCTGGCGATGTACCACGACCAGGGCTTGCCGGTGCTCAAGAGCGAAGCCTTCGACCGCACCGTGAACCTGACCCTGGGCCTGCCGTTCATCCGCACCTCGGTCGATCACGGCACCGCGCTCGATCTGGCCGGCAGCGGCCGCGCCGATCCGTCCAGCCTGATCGTCGCCGCGCGCATGGCGATCGAGCTTCTCGCGCGCCGCGACGCGGCGCTGCGCTGACGTCGCCGCATGTCCGCACCGGCCCGCCCGAAGAAGCATTTCGGCCAGCACTTCCTGCACGAGAAGCGCTATGTCGAGCGCATCGTCGCCGCCGTCGCGCCGCGTGCGGAGGATGCGGTGGTCGAGATCGGTCCCGGCGAGGGCGCGCTCACCTTGCCGCTGCTCGCCGCCGCCGGACGGCTGACCGCGATCGAGCTCGACGACGAACTGATCCCGGCGCTGCAGGCGCGCGCCGCCGCCGTCGGCCGGCTCGAGGTGATCCGCGCCGACGTGCTGACGGTGGACTTCGCCGCGCTCGCCCGCCGCCTCGGCGTGCCGCGCCTGCGCCTGGCCGGCAACCTGCCCTACTACATCTCCAGTCCCATCCTGTTCCACTGCCTCGCGCATGCCGACGTCATCGCCGACATGCACTTCATGCTGCAGAAGGAAGTGGTCGAGCGCATGGCCGCCGCGCCGGGCAGCAAGATCTACGGACGGCTGTCGGTGATGCTGCAACTGGCCTGCACGGTGGTGCCGCTGTTCGACGTGCCGCCCGGCGCGTTCCGCCCGCCACCCAAGGTGGATTCGGCCGTGGTGCGGCTGACGCCGCTGCCGGCCGAGGCGCGACATCGCGCCGACCCGGCGCGCGTGCACGCCATTGTCAAGGCCGCCTTCGCGCAGCGGCGCAAGACACTGGCCAACACGCTCAAGGGCGTGCTCGATGCAAACGCGATCGAGCGCGCCGGCATCGACCCCAAGGCGCGCGCCGAGACTCTCGATCCCGAGGATTTCGTACGTCTGGCGCAAGTGGACTGATTGGGCGTCTTTACGCCACAAAGACGGCACGCGCGGCTTACAATCCGGCCATGGACGTTCATGCAGGCCAGCCGTCACGCCACATGCGGCGCTTCCCCTTGGAAAACCCATGCGCCGCGCCCCATGGGCGGCACGGTGGCGTGCGCCCGACCGCTCAGGCGGACCTTCTTTCCTGCGCCAGCGACGTGCGCCATGCGGCGTCTAGCTTGCTGGCATCGCCCCGACCGCCTTTCCACTGATGGCAACCTATGCGATCGGCGACGTGCAGGGCTGTTATCCCGAACTGCAGCGTCTCCTGGACAAACTCCGTTTCGATCCGGCGCGCGACACGCTGTGGTTTTGCGGCGACCTGGTCAACCGCGGCGGCCAATCGCTGGAAACACTGAGACTGATCCATGCCCTGCGCGAGAACGTCATCGTCACCCTGGGCAACCATGACCTCAGCCTGCTGGCGGTGGCCCAGCGCAGGCCCGAAGCGCAAGCCAAGGTGAACCCGGAGCTGCGCGCCGTCCTGTTCGCGGACGACGCGCCGGTCCTGCTCGAATGGCTGCGCAACCAGAAGCTGCTGCATCACGACGCCGCGCTCGGCTGGACCATGGTGCATGCGGGGCTCGCGCCCAGCTGGACGCTGCGCCAGGCCCAGCGCATCGCCACCGACATCGAGCGCGCGCTGACCGGACCGCAGCATGGGCGCCTGCTCAAGAACCTGTTCGGCAACCGTCCGGGGCAATGGTCCAACCGCCTGCAGGGCATCGACCGCCTGCGCGCCGGCATCAACATGATGACGCGGATGCGCTACTGCGACGTCGAGGGAAGGATCGATTTCGAGAGCAAGGGCGTGCCCGGTTCGCAAAGGCCCGGGCTCTACCCCTGGTTCGAGGTGCCGGGCATGCGCCGGCGCGACACCCGCATCGTCTGCGGGCACTGGTCGGCGCTCGGCCGTTTCGCCGGGCTCGGCATCTATGCGATCGACACCGGCTGCGTATGGGGCGGCACGCTCACCGCGCTGCGTCTGGACGACGAGGAACCGCACTACGTCGGCGTGCCCGCCGAGCCGCATCGCAAACGCCCGCCCGGCGGCGGCGACTGAAGCGCGAAGGACCGACCGAAAAACCCGCGCACCGCCGCAACGGTGCGCAGGACGCAGCTTCAGCTCAACTGTCCGTGGCAGTGCTTGAATTTCTTGCCCGAACCGCACGGGCAAGGATCGTTGCGGCCGACCTTCGGCCCCTCGTAAGGCGCGGCCTTCGGCACCTGCAGGGCGGCGGTGGCGATGGCCTCGGCATCGGCTCCGACGGGCGCATTGGGCGCGCCGCCGCCGCTGGCCAGCATCTGTCGTTGCAGGCGTTCGGCCAGCCGCTGCTGCTCGGCCTCCATGGCGGCCACTTCCTCCTCGCTGCGGATGCGGATGCGCGCCAGCATCTGCACCACCTCCAGCTTGATCCGCTCGAGCATGGCCGAGAACAGCTCGAAGGATTCCCGCTTGAATTCCTGCTTGGGCTGTTTCTGCGCATAGCCGCGCAGGTAGATGCCCTGGCGCAGGTAATCCATGCTCGCCAGGTGCTCCTTCCAGGCGTTGTCGAGCACGCTCAGCATGATGTGCTTTTCGAGCTGGCGCATGGTCTCGGCGCCGACTTGCGCCTCCTTGGCCGCGAACAGTTCGCGCATGCCCTCGCGCACATGCGCGAGAATGGCCGCATCGTCGAGTTCATGCTGCCGTTCGACCCAGTGCGGCAGATCCAGCGCCAGGCCGAACTCGCTCTCCAGCTCGCGGTCGAGGCCGGCGATGTCCCATTGCTCGTCGATGCTGTTGGCCGGCACGTAACGGCGCACCACCTGCTCGATGACGTCGTCGCGGATGTCCGCGATCGCCTCGGCGATGTCCTCGCCCTCCAGCAACTCGTTGCGCTGGGCGTAGATCACCTTGCGCTGGTCGTTGGCGACGTCGTCGAACTCGAGCAGGTGCTTGCGGATGTCGAAGTTGTGCTGCTCGACCTTGCGCTGCGCCTTCTCGATCTGTCGGCTGATCATGCGATCTTCCAGCGCGTCGCTTTCCTTCATGCCGAACATGCGCATCCAGCGCCCGACCCAGTCGCCGGCGAAGATGCGCAGCAGGTTGTCCTCCAGCGACAGGTAGAAGCGCGAGGAACCCGGGTCGCCCTGACGGCCGGAGCGGCCGCGCAGCTGGTTGTCGATGCGGCGCGACTCGTGCCGTTCGGTGCCGATGATGTGCAGGCCGCCGGCGGCCACCACCTGCGCATGCCGCTTTTCCCACTCGGCCCTGACGCGCGCGCGGTCGGCCTCGCTGGCGTCCTCCGGCAGTGCGGCCAGCGCCGCCTCCAGGCTGCCGCCGAGCACGATGTCGGTACCGCGGCCGGCCATGTTGGTGGCGATGGTCACCGCGCCGGGCGCGCCGGCCTGCGCCACGATGTGCGCCTCGCGCTCGTGCTGCTTGGCGTTGAGGACTTCGTGGGGGATCTTTTCCTTCTTGAGCAGCCCGGAGAGGAATTCCGAGACTTCGATCGAGGTGGTGCCGACCAGCACCGGCTGCCCGCGGCGGTGGCAGTCCTTGATGTCCTCGATCACCGCGGCGTATTTGGCCTGCTGGGTCAGGAAGACCATGTCCGGATGGTCCTTGCGGATCATCGGCCGGTGGGTGGGAATGACGATGACCTCGAGCCCGTAGATCTGCTGGAACTCGTAGGCCTCGGTATCCGCCGTACCGGTCATGCCGGCAAGCTTGCCGTACATGCGGAACAGGTTCTGGAAGGTGATGGTGGCCAGCGTCTGGTTCTCGCGCTGGATCGGCACGCCCTCCTTGGCCTCCACCGCCTGGTGCAGGCCGTCGGACCAGCGCCGGCCCGGCAGCGTGCGGCCGGTGAACTCGTCGACGATGATCACCTCGCCGTCGCGCACGATGTAGTCGACATCGCGATGGTAGAGCGCATGGGCGCGCAGCGCGGCGTTGAGGTGGTGCACCACGGCCAGGTTCTTGGCGTCGTAGAGGGCGCTGTCCGCCTCGATGACCCCGGCGCGACGCAGCAGCTCCTCCGCATGCGACATGCCCTCCTCGGACAGGTGCACCTGTTTCTGCTTCTCGTCCACCCAGTAGTCGCCGGGGCCGTCCTCGGCCTGCTGCCGGACGAGGTGCGGCACGATTTTGTTGACCGCGATGTAGAGCTGTGGGGAATCCTCGGCGGGACCTGAGATGATGAGCGGCGTGCGCGCCTCGTCGATCAGGATCGAGTCCACCTCGTCGACGATGGCGTAGTGGAGACCGCGCTGGTAGCGCTGCTCCTTGCTGAGCGCCATGTTGTCGCGCAGGTAGTCGAAGCCGAACTCGTTGTTGGTGCCGTAGGTGATGTCGGCGGCATAGGCGGCGTGCTTGTCGGCGTGGTCCATGCCCGGATACACCACGCCCACCGACAGGCCGAGGAAGTTGTAGAGCCGCCCCATCTGGGTCGCGTCGCGCTTGGCGAGGTAGTCGTTCACGGTGACCACGTGCACGCCCTTGCCTTCCAGCGCGTTGAGATACACCGGCAGCGTCGCCACCAGGGTCTTGCCCTCGCCGGTGCGCATCTCGGCGATCTTGCCCATGTGCAGCACCATGCCACCGATCAGCTGCACGTCGTAATGGCGCAGGCCCAGCGTGCGCCGCGCGGCCTCGCGTACCACCGCGAAGGCTTCCGGCAGCAGTTGGTCGAGGGTCTCGCCGGCCGCCAGGCGCTGCTTGAAGGCATCGGTCTTGGCGCGCAGCTCGGCATCCGTCAGGGGCTGGATCTGCGGCTCCAGCGCATTGATCCGCGCGACCGTTTGCGAAAGCTGGCGCAGTACGCGCTCATTGCGACTGCCGAACAGGCGGGTCAGGGCACGATTGAACATCGATCATCCACGATAGGCAAAGAAAAATGGCCGCCTAGCGGCCAATCGGGCATGGTACTACAGCTCGATTTCCGACCCTTCCCGGAATGGCGCCGGCGCCATGCGGATTCAAGCCGTGGACCCGGGAAGCCTTTAAGCTCGAGGGCGGTCATCGACTCGCAAATCTCAAGGAGCAGATCCCGACATGGCGGACAACCCTTCCCACCGCGACGGCCCGAGCGCCTTGAGTGCATGCCGGGCCTTTGCCGACCTCGCCGCGCGCGCCGCCGAGCGCGAAGCGATCGACCGCGCCCTGCGACAGACCTTGCCGGCGACGGTGCGGGCGCAGGTACGCTTCGCCGACGTGCGTCAGCATCGGCTCGTCTTTCTGGCCGCATCGCCGGTCTGGGCCTCGCGCCTGCGGTTGCTGCAGGGGCCCTTGCTCGCCACCGCGCAGTCGCTCGGTATGCCCGCGACTGCGCTGGTCGTGAAGGTGACGCCCTGGCCACGGCCCTTGCCGCCCGAGCCTGCGGCCAAGCCACTGCCGGCCGCTGCCGCGCTGCATCTGGAGCAGGCCGCGCTGGCGACCGAAGATCAGGAGTTGCGCACGCTGTTCCGCCGGCTGGCGGCACGGGCCCAGCCGCCGGCGGACTGAGAAACCGCCGTGGCGTTCAGACCGCCTGCGCGGGATGGGCGTAGGAAATCGGCGCGGTGGCCTGATCGTCCTCGTAGCTCACTTCCTCCCACGCATCCGGCTGGGCGATCAGCGTACGCAGGAGCTTGTTGTTGAGCTCGTGGCCCGACTTGTGGGCGTAATAGGCGCCGATCAGACTGTGGCCGAGCAGGTAGAGGTCGCCGATGGCGTCGAGAATCTTGTGGCGGACGAATTCGTCCTCGTAGCGCAGGCCGTCCTCGTTCAGCACGCGGTAGTCGTCCAGCACCACCGCGTTGTCCATCGAACCGCCAAGCGCGAGGTTGTGTTCACGCAGCATCTCGATGTCGCGCATGAAGCCGAAGGTGCGCGCGCGGCTGACTTCCTTGACGAAGGAGGTGGTGGAGAAGTCGATCTCGGCACGCGAGGTGCGCTTGCTGATGAGCGGATGGTTGAACTCGATCGAGAAGCCGACCTTGAAACCGTCGAACGGCTCGAACCGGGCCCACTTGTCGCCGTCCTGCACCTTGACCGGCTTCTTGATGCGGATGAAACGCTTGGCGGCGTTCTGTTCCTCGATGCCGGCCGACTGCAGCAGGAACACGAAGGGGCCGGCGCTGCCGTCCATGATCGGCACTTCCGGTGCGGACAGGTCGACGTAGGCGTTGTCGATGCCCAGGCCCGCCATGGCCGAGAGCAGATGCTCGACCGTAGCCACGCGCACGTCGCCGTTGACCAGCGTGGTGGAAAGACGCGTGTCGCCGACGTTGTCCGGGCGCGCCTTGAGCTCCACCGGCGGGGTGAGGTCGACGCGGCGGAAGACGATACCGGTGTTGGGCGCCGCCGGTCGCAGCGTCATGTAGACCTTGTCACCGGTATGCAAGCCAACGCCGGTCGCCCGGATCACGTTCTTGAGCGTACGTTGCTTGATCATTTCGGTAGATTCTCGTTAAAGGCAAACGGCCAACGGCAGGCATACTAACACGGTCTTAACTTAAGAAAAACCAAACCACACGGTACAGTCTGTTAAACGTTTCATGCTTTTTTCAGTTGCATCGCGTGTTCTGCCCGCAAGGCGCCTGCCCCCTCGAGGACGGGGAAGGGAGCAGGATGCCTTCAAGGGTCAACCCCTTCGGCTGACCCGCTACCGCCCGCTCTGGCACCACACGCCAACGGCTGGTTTCGCCGCCGTCTTGCCTGTGACCGGTGCCGCGACGGTTTGTTCAATCGGATTTCACTTTTTTCTATCCGCTTTTTTGCATTCCCCCTCAATCGGCCTGACGGCGCAGGAAGGCCGGGATGTCCAGGTAGTCGAGGCCGGCGTCACCGCCGCCGCTCTTGGCCGGCTCTCCGCGAAGGGCGGGTGCGCTTTCGGTCTGGGCGTAGTCGGCCACCTCGCCACCGGTCCCCGTGCGCAGCACCACCGGGCGCGGCCGCTGGCGCATCTCGACGTTCGGCGTGCCCACCGGACGGATCGGCTGGCGGGCGGCATTGGCACGGTTGAGGCCGGTGGCGACCACGGTGACGCGCACGTCGTCCTGCATCTCCGCATCGAGCGCGGTGCCGATCACCACGGTGGCGTCTTCGCTGGCGAAGTCGTGGATGACGCGGCCGATCTCGTCGAACTCGCGCATGGTGAGGTTCGGACCGGCGGTGACGTTGACCAGGATGCCGCAGGCGCCGTTCAGGTTGACGTCCTCGAGCAGCGGGTTGTTGATCGCCGCCTCGGCCGCGGCCTGGGCACGGTCGTCGCCGCGGGCGGTGCCCGAGCCCATCATCGCCATGCCCATCTCGCTCATCACCGTGCGCACGTCGGCGAAGTCGACGTTGATGAGGCCCGGCGAGGTGATGAGATCGGCGATGCCCTGCACCGCGCCCTGCAGCACGTCGTTGGCAGCCTTGAAGGCGTTGAGCAGGGTGACCTCGCGGCCGAGCACGGACAATAGCTTCTCGTTCGGCACCGTGATCAACGAATCGACGTGCTGGGAGAGATCCTCGATGCCCTTGAGCGCCACCTGCATGCGCCGACGCCCCTCGAACGGGAACGGCTTGGTGACCACCGCCACGGTGAGGATGCCGCGTTCCTTGGCCAGTTGCGCCACCACCGGCGCGGCGCCGGTGCCGGTGCCGCCGCCCATGCCGGCGGTGATGAACACCATGTCGGCGCCGTTCAGCACTTCCTCGATGCGCTCGCGGTCCTCGAGCGCGGCCTGACGGCCGACCTCGGGATTCGCGCCGGCGCCCAGGCCCTTGGTGACGTTGGCGCCGAGCTGCAGGTGGGTGACCCGCCCGGCGCAGCTCTTCATGGCCTGCGAGTCGGTGTTGGCGACGATGAACTCGACGCCTTCGATGTTGGCATTCAGCATGTGCGCGACCGCGTTGCCGCCGCTGCCGCCCACGCCGATGACCTTGATGACCGCGTTGGGTGCCAGTTTCTCGATCAGTTCGAACATTTCCCGTCCTCCTTAAAAAAACCTGTGTTGTCGTTGTGTTCCCCGGCGTGGGCGGCCTTTGCCTGGCCAGGTCGGGGTGGTCGGGCGAGTCTCCTTCGCCCGTGGCGGCGCTCCTCGCCTCCCTGGGGTGCGGCAAGGGCTGACCGCGCCCTTGCCGCATGCCGGGGCTTCCTGCCCCGGACGGGAAGCGCCGAATACATCGGCGCTTCCCCTAGAAATTGCGCGTGATCCAGCCGCGCAGCCGGCCGATCAGCCCCCCGGCCTGGCCTGCGCCCGGGCCGGCACGCATGCCGCCGGCGCGCGCGCCATGCAGCAGCAGGCCGACGCCGGTGGCATACAGTGGGTTGACCAGCACCTCGCCCAGGCCACTGACGTGCTGCGGCACGCCGATGCGCACCATCTTGTGGAAGATCTCCTCAGCCAGCTCGAGCGCGCCTTCCATCCGCGCGGCGCCGCCGGTGAGCACCACGCCGGCGGCGACCAGGCTCTCGTAACCGGAGCGGCGCAGTTCGTCCTGCACCATCTCGAAGATTTCCTCGTAGCGCGCCTGCACGCTCTGCGCGAGCGCCTGGCGGGCGAGCCGGCGCGGCGGGCGGTCGCCCACGCTCGGCACCTGGATGGTTTCCTCGGCATGGGCGAGCTGGGCCAGCGCGCAGGCGTACTTGATCTTGATCTCCTCGGCGTGCGCGGTCGGCGTGTGCACGCCGTAGGCGATGTCGTTGGTGACCTGATCGCCGCCGACCGGCAGCGACTTGCTGTAGCGGATCGCGCCCTGGGTGTAGATGGCGATGTCGGTGGTGCCGGCGCCCAGATCGACCAGGCACACGCCGAGTTCGCGCTCGTCGTCGGTGAGCACCGCCCGCGCCGAGGCCACCGCCGAAGGCACCAGCTCGTCCACCGAAAGCCCGCAGCGCTGGATGCACTTGCTGATGTTCTGCACCGCGGCGGCGGCGCCGGTGACCAGGTGCACCGAGGCCTCCAGCCTGACCCCGCTCATGCCGACCGGCGAGCGGATGCCGTCCTGGCCGTCGATGCGGTATTCCTGCGGCTCCTTGTAGAGCACCTTGCGGTCGGCGGGAATGGCCACCGCGCTGGCTGCCTCCAGCACCTGTTCGAGATCGCCCGGGGTCACCTCGCGGTCGCGGATCGCGGCGGTACCGTGGGAGTTGCGCGTTTCCAGGTGGCTGCCGGCGATCGAGGCGTAGACCGAGCGGATGTCGCAGCCGGCCATCAGCTCGGCCTCCTCCACCGCACGCTGGATCGAGTGCACGGTGGACTCGATGTCCACCACCGAGCCCTTCTTGAGGCCGCGCGAGACGTGCGAGCCCAGGCCGATCACCTCGATCGGCTCGCCCGGCGCGTATTCGCCGACGATCGCGGTCACCTTGGAGGTACCCACGTCCAGGCCCACCACCAGTTGCTTGTCGTTGCGCGTCTTCATGTGCGGGGCGTGCCTCCAGGCGGCGGAACGGCGGGCGTCGCGGACGGCCAGCGCACGGCAAAGCCGTTGCTGTAGCGCAGGTCGGCATAGAGGAAGCCGTCGGCGTGACCGGCGATCACCTGCGGATAGACGGTGAGGAAACGCTGCAGCCGGCGACCGGCCTGTTCACGGTCGCCGAGCATGATCTGCGCGCCGTTGGCGACGGCCAGCGTCCAGCTGCCGCGCTCGCTCAGGCTGACGCCGCTGACCTTGAGCCCGGTGCCGGCGAAGGCCTTGAGCGATTGCGCATAGAAACCGACCACCTCGGCCACGTGTCCGGCCGGACCGCGCAACGCCGGCAGGTCGGCCACGTCCGCGGCCGACGCCCGGAACACCTCGCCGCGGCGGCTGATCAGCTCCGCATCGTTCCAGCGCGCGAACGGCTGGCGCTCGTAGATGCGCAGGATCAGCGTATCCGGCCAGCGCTTGCGCACTTCCACCGACTCCACCCACGGCAGGGCCGCGACCGCGTGGCGCACGGTGTCCAGATCGAGGGCGAAGAAGCCGCGCGCGAGTGTGGGCCGCACGGCCTGGCGCAGCGCCTCCGGCTCTAGATGCACGAAATCGGCCTGCACGACGAGCCGGGTCACCGGCCAGCGGGTGGCGGCGAACCAGCCCCGCAGCACGCCGACCACCGGCAGCGCGAGCAGCGCCAGCGCCAGGCACCAGGCGAGCGGGCGCACGATGGCCCTCATTGCGTGCCTCCCGGCTGGCCCGTGGCCGCGGCCTGAGCCTGTCCGCTCACCGCACCCATGCGCTGCCCGGGGAAGCTGGTCTCCAGCACCCGCCAGCACAGCGTGGCGTAGTCGATGCCGGCCGCGGCGGCGGCCTTGGGCACCAGCGAGTGCGAGGTCATGCCCGGGGCGGTATTGACCTCGAGCAGCCAGGCCTGGCCCGCGCGGTCGCGCATCAGGTCCACGCGCCCCCAGCCCGAGCAGTCGAGCGCATCGAAGGCGGCGAGCGCGAGCGCGCGCACGGCCGCCTCCGCCTCGCCGGCGAGGCCGGGGCACAGATAGCGAGTGTCCTCGGCGACGTACTTGGCGTTGTAGTCGTAGAACGCGCCGGCCGGCACGATATGGATCGAGGGCAGCACCTGGCGGCCGAGAATGCCGACGGTGATCTCCTCGCCCTCGATCAGCGTCTCCATCAGGAGATCGCCGGGATAGCGCGCCGCCAGCGCCACCGCCGCATCCAGCTGAGCCTCCTCAAACACGCGGGTGACGCCCACGCTCGAGCCCTCGCAGGCGGGCTTGACGATCAACGGGTAACCGACCTCGCGCGCGGCGGCATGCACGGCCGCGGCACCCGCGCCGCGCGGCAGGGCGACGAAACGCGGCGTCGGCAGGCCGAGCGAGCGCCAGACGTGCTTGGTGCGCACCTTGTCCATCGACAGCGCCGAACCCAGCACGCCCGAGCCGGTATAGGGCACCTTGAGCGAGGCCAGCGCGCCTTGCAGCTCGCCGTTTTCGCCGCCGCCGCCATGCAGGATGTTGAACACGCGGGCGAAATGGCCGGCGCGCAGCGCATCGAGCAGGGCCGGGATGCCGTCGATGGCCTGCGCGTCCACCCCGCGCGAGCGCAGCGCGGCCAGCACGTTGCGGCCGGAATCGAGCGACACCTCGCGCTCGGCGGAGCTGCCGCCCATGACCACGGCGACGCGACCGAAATCGGCGGGATCGGTGATGGTGATGCTCATGACTGGCTCGTCTTCAGTTGTCCGGCCTGGGCCAGTTCCGCCGCCGTCGCGCCGATGTCGCCGGCGCCGAGCAGCAGCAGCAGATCGCCGTCGCGCAGCAGCGCCGGCAGGGTGTCCTTGAGTTCGCGCGGATGCTCGATCAGCACCGGGTCGACCTTGCCGCGCGCACGCACCGCGCGGGCCAGCGCCCGGCCGTCGGCACCCGCGATCGGCGCCTCGCCGGCCGGATAGACCTCGGTCAGCACCAGCACGTCGGCCTCGGCCAGCACGTTGGCGAAATCGTCCATCAGGTCGCGCGTGCGGCTGTAGCGGTGCGGCTGGAACGCCACCACCAGCCGGCGTTGCGGCCAGCCGCCGCGCGCGGCGGCGAACACGGCGGCGAGCTCGCGCGGATGGTGGCCGTAGTCGTCCACCAGCAGCACGCTGCCGTGGTCGATCGAAAGTTCGCCGCGACGGTGGAAGCGCCGTCCCACGCCCTGGAAATTAGCGAGCGCACGGGCGATGGCGACCGGCTCGACGCCGAGCTGCCAGCCGATGGTCGCGGCGGCCAGGGCATTGAGCACGTTGTGCCGCCCGGGCAGGTTGAGCTCCACCGGCAAACCGCGCTCGCGGCCGGGCAGGCACAGCTCGAAGTGCATGCGGAAGCCGTGCTGCTCGATGCGCTCGGCGCGCACGTCGGCGTCGGCCGCCTCGATGCCGTAGGTCATCACCCGGCGCGTGGTGTCCCTGGCCAGCGCCGCCGTCTCGGCGTCGTCCACGCACAGCACCGCCAGTCCGTAGAACGGCAGCCGGTGCAGGAAGTCGGCAAAGGCTTTCTTCACCTCGGCGAAATCGCCGTGGTAGTTCTCCAGGTGATCGGCGTCGATGTTGGTGATCGCGGCGATCACCGGCGACAGCAGCAGGAACGAGCCGTCCGACTCGTCCGCCTCGGCGACCAGATACTGGCCGGTGCCGAGCCGCGCGTTGGCGCCGGCGGCGTTGAGCTGGCCGCCGATGACGAAGGTGGGGTCGTAGCCGGCCTCGGCCAGCACGCTGGCGACCAGGCTGGTGGTGGTGGTCTTGCCGTGGGTGCCGGCAATCGCGATGCCGCGGCGGAACCGCATCAGCTCGCCCAGCATCTCGGCGCGCGGGATCACCGGGATGCGCGCGGCGCGGGCGGCGGTGAGCTCGGGGTTGTCGGCGCGGATCGCGCTGGAGGTCACCACCACGTCGGCATCGGCCACGTGCGCGGCGTCATGGCCGATGCGCACCACGATGCCCAGCCGGGCCAGCCGCCGCGCCGTGGGCGAATCGGACCGGTCCGAGCCGGACACCGTATAACCCAGGTTGTGCAGCACCTCGGCGATGCCGCTCATGCCCACGCCGCCGATACCGATGAAATGCACGCGGCGGAAGAGGCTCATCAGGTCTTCGTGCGGCAGCAGCCGCTTGAGCGCGATCATGCGGCAGCGACCTCCAGGCAGGCGCGGGCGATGGTCTGCGCCGCCTCGGGTTTGGCCAGCGTGCGCGCGGCCTCGGCCATGGCGAGCGATCGCGCGCGGTCATGCAGCAGCGCATCGAGGCGCTGGGCGAGTCGTGAGGGATCCAAATCGCGTTCCTGGATGAGTTCGGCGGCACCGGCGGCGACCAGCGCCTCGGCGTTGCGGGTCTGGTGGTCGTCCACCGCATGCGGGAAAGGCACCAGCACGGCGCCGAGGCCTGCGGCGGTGAGTTCGGCCAGGGTGAGCGCGCCGGCGCGGCAGACCGCCAGATCCGCCCAGGCGTAGGCGCCGGCCATATCCTCGATGAAGGGCACCACGCGGGCCTCGACGCCGGCCTGCGCGTAGGCTTGCCGCGCCTCGTCCACGCCGCGTCGGCCGCACTGGTGCAGCACGTCCGGCCGGCGTTCGGCCGGCAACCGGGCCAATGCCTGCGGCAGGGCCTGATTGAGCGCCCGCGCGCCCAGGCTGCCGCCCAGCACCAGCAGCCGCGTCTGGCCGTCGCGGCCGGCCAGACGCGTGGCCGGCGGCGGCAAGGCGGCGATCGCCGCACGCACCGGATTGCCGACCCACTGCGCGCCCGGCAGCGCATCGGCGAACCCGGCAAGCACGCGCCGGGCAAAGCCGGCGAGCCTGCGATTGGTGAAACCGGCCACGCGGTTCTGCTCGTGCACCACCAGCGGGATGCCGGAGAGACGCGCGGCGATGCCGCCGGGCCCGGCCACGTAGCCGCCCATCGACAGCACGCTGCGCGGCCTGAGCCTGCGCAGCACGCCGAGCGAGGCGACGAGCGCGCGCGCGAGCATCAGCGGCGCGAGCAGCCGCGCCTGCAGCCGTTTGCCGCGCAGTCCGCTCACCGGCACCACGTGCAGCTCGATGCCGTGCGCCGGCACCACCTGCGTCTCCATGCCGCCGGCCGCGCCGAGCCAGGCCACCGGCACGCCCTGCGCGCGCAGCACCTCGGCCACGGCCAGCCCGGGGAAGATGTGACCGCCGGTCCCGCCGGCCATGATCAGCACCGGTCGCGCGCCGCTCATGCCGTCTGCTCCTGCGTGGCGGCGACCGGCTGGCGCACCGCCATGCGTCGCGCATCGAGCGCGCGGTTGATCTCGAAGGTGGCGCGCAGCAGCACGCCGGCCATGGCGCAGGTGAGCAGCACCGAGGAACCGCCCGAGCTGATCAGCGGCAGGGTCAGGCCCTTGGTCGGCAGCACGCCGAGATTGACGCCGACCGACACCAGCGCCTGCAGGGCCAGCATCAGCGAGATGCCGCAGGCGACATAGCCGGGAAACGGCAGGCCGCTTTCGATGCCCTTGAGGCCCATCGCCAGGCCGCGCCACACCGCCAGCGCGAACAGGCCGAGCACCAGCGCGATGCCGGCCAGGCCGAGCTCCTCGCCGATCACCGCCAGGATGAAGTCGGTGTGCGCCTCGGGCAGGTAGGACAGCTTGAGCACGCTCGAACCCAGGCCTACGCCGGTCCATTCGCCGCGGCCGATCGCCATCAGCGACTGGGTGAGCTGGAAGCCGTCGTTGAACGGGTCCTTCCACGGATCCAGGAACGAGGTCAGCCGCTTCATGCGGTAGCTCTGGCTGGTCGCCGCGAACGCCAGCGCGGGCATCAGCGGCAGCCCCATCAGGCACAGGAAGATCGGCCGCGCGCCGCCCAGCCAGACCATCGCGATGGTCACGCCGATCACCAGCATCGCCGAACCGAAATCCGGCTGCGCGAGCAGCAGCAGCACCAAGATGCTGGCCACCAGCAGCGGCTTGAAAAGGCCGAGGAAACGCCGCTCCACGCTCTCGCGGTGGCGCACCAGGTAACTGGAGAGGTAAATCACCAGGATCAGCTTGACCGCCTCGACCGGCTGGAAGCTGGTGACCAAGAGGTTGACCCAGCGCCGCGCGCCGTTGATGCGCATGCCAAGGTGCGGCACGAACACCGCCAGCAGCATCGCGATACCGAGCATCAGCAGCACGTGGGCATGTTTTTCCAGCCGCTTGAGCTCGGTGCGCAGGGCGAGGCCGGCCAGCGCCAGGCCGAGGGCGAGGAACACCAGGTGGCGTTTCAGGTAATAGAACGCACCGATGTGCTGGCTGTCGGCGACCGCGATCGAGCTGGAGGCCACCATCACCACGCCCATGCTCGCCAGCGCGACGAGGGCGAGCAGCAGCGGCAGGTCGATCCGGCCGCGCGGGCCGGTGCGCTTGGTCGCCTGCGAGGTATCGAAACCGAGCATCGTCAGCGCACCTTCAACGTCGCCAGGCCGATCAGCACCAGCACCACGCTGATGATCCAGAAACGCACGATCACCCGCGGCTCGGGCCAGCCCTTCAGCTCGAAGTGATGGTGGATCGGCGCCATGCGGAAGATGCGCTTGCCGGTGAGTTTGAAGCTGGCCACCTGCAGCATCACCGACACCGTCTCCATCACGAACACGCCGCCCATCACGATCAGCACGATCTCCTGCCGCACGATCACGGCGATGGTGGCGAGCGCGGCGCCGATCGCCAGCGCGCCGACATCGCCCATGAACACCTGCGCGGGATAGGTGTTGAACCACAGAAAGCCGAGCCCGGCGCCGGCCAGCGCGCCGCAGATGATGGCCAGCTCGCCGGCGCCGGGGATCGAGGGAATGCCCAGGTATTCGGAAAACACCCGGTTGCCGGCCAGATAGGCGAACACGCCGAGCGCACCGGCGACCAGCACGCTCGGCATGATCGCCAGGCCGTCCAGGCCATCGGTCAGGTTCACCGCGTTGGAAAAGCCCACGATCATGAAGTAGGCGATCACCACGAAAAACGGCCCGAGCGGAATCGCCACCTGCTTGAACAGCGGCACGAACAGCGCGGTCTCCGGCGCGGGCACGGCGCCGGTCGCATGCGGGGCGCTGACATACAGGAACAGGGCGGCGATGAGGCCGAACACCGACTGCCAGAAATACTTCCAGCGCGAGGCCAGCCCGCGGCTGTCCTTGAGCACCAGCTTCTTGTAGTCGTCGTAGAAGCCGATCGCGCCGAAGGCGATCAGCACCGCCAGCACCACCCACACGTAGCGGTTGTGCAGGTCGGTCCACAGCAGCGTGCTGACGGTGACCGCGAGCAGGATCATCACCCCGCCCATGGTCGGCGTGCCGGCCTTGGCGAGATGACTCTGCGGGCCGTCCTTGCGCACCACCTGGCCGGCCTTGAGCGCGGCCAGCCCGTCGATCATGCGCGGCCCCAGCACGAGCGACAGCGCGAGCGCGGTGAGCGCGGCCATGATCGTGCGGAAGGTGATGTACTGGAAAAGATGCAAGGGCGTGACATGTCGCGCCAGCCATTGCGCAAGTTCATACAGCATCGGTCGCATCCTCCGGTGTGCCGCGCACGAGCGCCTCGACCACGCGTTCCATCGCCGACGAACGCGACCCCTTGACCAGACAGGTGACGCCCTCGCGCAACCCGCTGCGCAGCGCCGCGATCAGCGCCGGCTGGTCGGCGTAATGGGCGGCGCCGGCGCCGAAGGCTTTGGCCGCGGCCCGCGCCAGCGGACCGACCGTGAACAGGCGCTCGATCCCGGCCGCCCTCGCACGCGCGCCGATGTCCGCGTGCAGGGCACGCGCGTCGCGGCCGAGCTCGGCCATGTCGCCCAGCACCAGCCAGCGCTCGCCCGCGGCCAGCGCCAGGGTGTCGATCGCCGCGCCGGTCGAGCCGGGATTGGCGTTGTAGCTGTCGTCGATCAGCGTCCAGCCGCCCGGCATCGGCACGGCACGCAGCCGGCCGGCCACGGCCGGGGCCTGCGCCAGCCCTTCGACGATGGTGGCCAGCGGCACGTCGAGTGCCTGCGCGATGCTCGCCGCGGCGAGCGCGTTGGCGACGTTGTGGCGGCCGGGCAGCGGCAGCTCCACCTCGGCCTCGCCCTGCGGCGTGCGCAGCACGAACCGCGAGCCGTGCACGCCGAGCGTGCGGATGTCGGCGCCGATCTCGACCGCCTGACCGAGACCGAAGCGCAGTGTGCGACGCGCCCCGGCCAGGCCGGCAAAATAACCGGCGAAGGCATCGTCGGCGTTGATGATCGCCACGCCGTCGGCAGGCAGCGCCTGGTACAGCGCGCCCTTGGTCTGCGCCACGCCCTCGAGGCTGCCCATGCGCTCCAGATGGGCCGGCGCGACGCCATTGACCAGCCCGATCTCGGGCCGCGCGATGGCGGCGAGATAGGCGATGTCGCCGGGCTTGCCCGCGCCCATCTCCAGCACCGCGTACTCGGCATCCGCCGGCATCGCCAGCAGTGTCAACGGCAGGCCGATTTCGTTGTTGTAGTTGCCGGCATTGACGTGGGTGCGGCCGTGCCGGGAGAGGATCGCGGCGGCGAGCGTCTTCACCGTGGTCTTGCCATTGGAGCCGGTGATGCCGACCACGCGCGTGGCGCGGCGGGCACGCACCGCGCCGGCGAGCTGCCCGAGCGCACGCACGCCGTCGTCGACCAGCACCTGCGGCAAGGCGACGTCCACCGGATGCTCGACCAGCGCGCCGGCCGCGCCGCGCGCCAGCGCCTCGGCGAGGAAGGCATGGCCGTCCGCGCGCTCGCCGCGCAGGGCCACGAACAGCTCGCCGGGGCGCAAGGTGCGGGTGTCGATCGCCACGCCGGCGATCTCGGCGTCGGCACCGAGCAGGCGACCGTGGGTCCAGGCGGCGATATCCGCCAGGCGCATCATGCGTGCGTCTCCAGCCAGGCGCGTGCCACCGCGCGGTCGTCGAACGGATGCTTGCCGCGGGCGTCCTCCTGGTAGGTCTCGTGCCCCTTGCCGGCGATCAGCACCACGTCTTCCGGCCCGGCCATGGCCAGCACATGACCGATCGCCGCCGCGCGATCGCGCAGCACCGTGGCGGGCGCGCTCATGCCGGCGAGGATCTGCGCGACGATGGCATCGCCGTCCTCGCCGCGGGGATTGTCGTCGGTGACGATCGCCACGTCGGCCAGGCGCTCGGCGATCGCGCCCATCTGCGGACGCTTGCCGGCGTCGCGCTCGCCGCCGCAGCCGAACACGCAGATCAGTCGTCCCGCGCAGTGCGCACGCAGCGCGGTGAGCGCCTGTTCGAGCGCATCGGGCGTGTGCGCGTAGTCGACCACCACCAGCGGCCGGCCGGCCTCGCCGCCGAGACGGTTCATGCGCCCGGCGATCGGTTGCAGGTCCGAAAGTGCCGCGACCAGATCGGCGAAGGCGACGCCCTGGTCACCGAGCACCGCAGCCACCGCCAGCAGGTTGGCGACGTTGAAACGACCGAGCAGCGGGCTCTGCACCCGCGCCGTGCCCCACGGCGTGCGCAGGGTGAAGGCCAGCCCGGCGGCGGTGGTGACGACGTCGCGCGCGGCAAGCTCCGCCGTCTCCTCGCCCGCGGCGCTGTAGCGCAGGAGGCGCACGTCCGCCGCCAGGGTCGCGGCGAGATCGCGGCCAAAGGCATCGTCGATGTTGATCACCGCCGTGCGCAGGCCCGGCCAGGCGAACAGCCTGGCCTTGGCCGCGCCGTAGGCTGCCATGCTGCCGTGGTAGTCCAGATGATCGCGGGTGAGGTTGGTGAATGCCGCGGTCTCGAACGCCACCGCGCCCACGCGGCCCTGTTCGAGCGCATGCGAGGACACCTCCATCGCCACGTGGCTCGCGCCCTGCGCGCGGAAATCGGCAAGCAGACGCTGCACTTGGATCGCATCGGGCGTGGTGCGCTCGCCCTCGCGCAGCGCGCCGTGCAGGCCGGCGCCCAGCGTGCCGATGGTGGCGGCGCGCCGGCCGCAGCGTTCCAGCGCCTGCGCCAGCAATTGCACGATGGAGGTCTTGCCGTTGGTGCCGGTGACGCCGATCACGTGCAGCGAGGCCGACGGCCGGCCGTAGAAGCGCGCGGCAAGCTCACCGAGCCGGGCGTGCAGATCGTCGATCCACAACAGTGGCACGTCGATCCCGGCCACCGCCCGCGCCGGCGCCTCGGCCAGCACCACGCGCGCGCCGCGGCGCACCGCCTCGGCAGCGAAGTCCACGCCATGCGCCTGCGTGCCGCGCAGGGCGATGAAGGCCTCGCCTTCGCGCACCTGCCGCGAATCGAGCGCGAGACCCGCGACGGCCACCGCGCCGAAGCCGGCCGGATCGGCGATGCCATCGAGCAGGCAAGCCAGTTCACGCGCGGTCATGGATTGGGATCCTCGACCGGCTCGTTGTCGATCGACACGTCGTCCCTGGGCTTGGCGCCGACCAGCCCGCCCTGACCCTGCAACGGGCCGCCGGCATACCAGCGGCCGATGTTGTCCGGCGGCACGTCGAGCAGCCGCAGGGCGCCTTCCATCACCTTGGCGAACACCGGCCCCGAGACCATGCCGCCGTAGTAGCTGCGCTTTTTCGGGTCGTCGATGATGACGATGCCGACCAGGCGCGGCGCGCTGGCCGGCACGATGCCGGCGAAGGCGGCGGTGTAGTTGTTCTTCGCATAGCCGCCCGCGGCCGCCTTGTGCGCGGTGCCGGTCTTGCCGGCGACGATGTAGTTGGCCACCTGCGCGCCGGTGGCGGTGCCGCCCGGCGCGGTGACGGTCTCCATCATCTTGAGCACCTGCGCGGCGATCTCCGGCGCGACGATGGCGCGGGACTCGTTGAGCGCGCCCTTGACGAAGGTGGGCGGATGCATCACGCCGCCATCGGCGAGCGTGGCGTAGGCGTTGGCCAGTTGCAGCGGCGTCACGTTGAGGCCGTAGCCATAGCCCATGATGGCCTTTTCCAGCGGCCGCCAATCGCGCCCGACCTTGAGATAGCCGGACGCCTCGCCGGGAAAGCCGCTGCCGGTGCTGTTGCCGAATCCGAAAGCGCGATAGGTGTCGTACATCAGCGGCGTGTCGAGCTGCATGGCGATGTGCGCCGCGCCGACGTTGCTGGACTTGGTGATCACCCCGGTGGGCGTCAGCACGCCCCAGTTGTGGGTGTCGTGGATGTCGTGGCCCTGGAAGAACCAATGGCCGCCGCCGGTGTCGATCAGCGGACCGTTCGGCGTGAACTTGCCGCTGGACAGCGCCGCGGTCATCAGCACCGGCTTGATCGTCGAGCCCGGCTCCAGCACGTCGGTCATCGCGCGGTTGCGCCGCTGTGCCGGCGTGCTGGCGCGCACCGCGTTGGGGTTGTAGGTGGGCAGGTTGACCATCGCCAGCACCTCGCCGGTGCGGGCGTCCAGGATCACCATCGAACCGGATTCGGCCTGGAACTCCTCCAGCGCGTTCTTGAGTTCGTGGTAGGCGAGAAACTGGATGCGCCGGTCGAGGCTCAAGGTGAGGTTCTTGCCGGGCTTGGGCTCACGCACCAGCTCGACGTCCTCGACCACGTGGCCCATGCGGTCACGGATCACCCGCTTGACCCCGGGCTTGCCGGCCAGCCAGTCGTCGAAGGCCAGCTCCAGACCCTCTTGGCCGTGATCGTCGACGTTGGTGAAGCCGAGCACGTGCGCGGTCACCTCGCCGGAAGGGTAATAGCGCTTGTATTCGCGCTGGCCGTTGATGCCGGGGATGCCCAGATCGAGCACCGCCTGCGCCATTTCCGGCGGCAGCTGCCGACGCAGATAGACGAATTCGCGGTCGGCGCGCTGGGCGAGGCGCTCCTTGAGTTCCCCGGCATCCAGACCCAGCGCCTGGGCGAGCTCGGGAATGCGCTCGGCGTTCTCCAGCACCTCCGGCGGGTTGGCCCAGATCGACACCACCGGCGTGGACACCGCCAGCGGCTCGCCGTTGCGGTCGAAGATGGTGCCGCGGGATACCGCGATCGGCATCTCGCGCAGGAAGCGCGCGTCGCCCTGTTCCTGATAGAACTCCTTGCGCACCACCTGCAGGTCGAACGCGCGCGCCAGCAAGGCCAGCGCCACCAGGCCGAGCACGCCCGCCACCAGCAGCAGTCGCCGGCGCGGCCGCGGACCGGAGCCGCGGCGGGTGGATCGATGCAGGGCCAGTGGATGCGGACGCAAGGTCATCGGTGCACCAGCACGACGTCCTGCGGACGCGGCATGAGCATGCCGAGCTTGCCGCGCGCCTCCTCGTCGATCCGCCGCGGCTCGGCCCAGGTCGCCTGTTCGAGTTCCAGCCGGCCGAATTCGATGTTGAGCTCGTCGCGCTGGTTCTGCAGCGTGGTCAGGGTGATGAACAGCGCACGGCTCTCGTGGCGCGTCCAGACCACGGCGAGCGCGCTGCCGAGCACGGCCGCGAGCAGCGCGACCAGGGCCAGCGTGCCCAGCGCCCTCATGCGAGTTTCTCCGCCACGCGCAACACCGCCGAGCGGGCGCGCGGGTTGCGCGCGAGTTCGGCTTCCGAAGGAAAGCGCGCCTTGCCCACCGCCTGCAGGCGGGCGGCGCCGGCCACGGGCGGCGGACCGCGCCGACTGCCCTGCACCCGCCCCTCGTGGCCACGGATGAAGCGCTTGACCGCGCGATCCTCCAGCGAGTGGAAGCTGATCACCGCCAGGCGGCCGCCGGGCCTGAGCAGGCCCAGCGCGGCGTCGAGCCCGCGTTCGAGCGAGGCAAGCTCGCCGTTCACCGCGATGCGCAGCGCCTGGAAACTGCGCGTGGCCGGATGCTTGCCCGGCTCGCGCCGGCCGATCACGCGCTCGATCAGCGCGGCGAGCTCGCCGGTACGGGCGACCGGCCGCTCGGCCCGCTGCGCGACGATGGCACGGGCGATCCTGCGGCTGAAGCGTTCCTCGCCGAAGGTCCACAGCACCTCGGCGATGGCCTCTTCCGAGGCCCGGGCGAGGAATTGGGTCGCGCTCTCGCCACGGGTGGGATCCATGCGCATGTCCAGCGGCGCGTCGGCCATGAAGCTGAAACCGCGCGCGGCCTCGTCCAGCTGCGGCGAGGAGACGCCCAGGTCGAGCAGGATGCCGTCCAGCCCGCCGGCGGTTTCGTCCCACGCGGCCATGTCGGCGAAATCGGCGTGACGGATCGCCACCCGTGGATCGGCACCGAATGCCGCCTGCGCGGCGGCGACCGCCTGCGGATCGCGGTCCATCAGCAGCAACCGGCCTTGCGGTCCCAGGCGCGCGAGCACGGCGCGGGCGTGACCGCCGCGTCCAAAGGTGCCGTCGAGATATCGACCGTCAGCCCGCACCGCGAGCCCCTCCACCGCCTCGTCCAGCATCACCGGGATGTGCCGCCCGTACTCGGCCATTGCCGCACCCCGCTCCCGTCCCAAGTCAATCAACTGCACGAACCTTCAAAGACGCAGCTGCGCCATGTCCTCGGTGATCTCGTCCTCGCCGATGGTCTGGCGGATCTTGGCCAGATGCGCCTGCTCGCTCCACAACTCGAACTTGTTGCCCATGCCCAGCAGCACCGCCTTTTTCTCGATGCCGGTGGTGGCGCGCTGGCTGGCCGGCAACAGCAGCCGCGCGGCGCTGTCGGGCTCCACCACCGCCGCCGCGCCGACCAGCTTCATCTGCAGGTCGCGATGGGCGGCCTTGACCTTGGGCAGGGCATTGACCTGGTCGCGCACCTGCTCCCACTCGGCATACGGAAACAGCCACAGACAGCCCGCCTCGAACGGGTTGTAGGTGATCACCAGGCGATTGGCGCAGGCGCCGGCGACGAGCTCCCGGTAAGCCGTGGGAATGGCGAGCCGGCCCTTGTCATCGATGGTGATGGCGGTCTCGCCCTGGAACACGGCCGATGCGCTCCCACTAAATTCCACGATTTCACACTGAAAGCCACCTTAGTCTCAGCCTCTGCGACTGTCAAGCGGATTTTCTTTTGTGAATCAAGGACAAAGCGCATGGCGCCCAGCGCTTGCGGAGGCTTCGAGGAAGCGCAGCAAGGTCATTGAAAGATGGTGCTTTTTTACGGCGCCTGCACGCGCCTTTGGCGACTCATGGACGCCGGACGACCGCCCTGGCGGGCAGTCGTCCGGCATGCGATGGGGCGGAGTCGGTCTGTAAGCCGGGTTCTGTACGCCTCGCGGCGTGACAGTCATTCCTCTAGGCCAGGCGTCGCCGCCTGGCTCCAGCGACCTACCCGGGAACTGACGCGGGCCACGTCATCGTTCCCCTATGCGGTCTTGCTCCGGGTGGGGTTTGCCGTGCCGTGCGGCGTTGGCCCCGCACGCGGTGCGCTCTTGCCGCACCGTTTCACCCTTGCCACGCGCGACCTTGCGGTCGCCGTTCGGCGGTCTGTTCTCTGTTGCACTTTCCGTCGGCTCGCGCCGCCCAGGCGTTACCTGGCACCCTGCCCTGTGGAGCCCGGACTTTCCTCGGCGCCCTTAAAAGAACGCCGCGACTGCCCGACCGACTCCGCCAGGCGGATTATAAACCCTCATCGCTCCGCCCCCAGGCGGCAAAGCTTGCCGACGTTCACAACGAAGACTGCTGCATGCGCCGACTGAGGTCCTGCGCGCTTTCGCGCCGCTCGCTGTAGCGGTCGACGAGATAGGGCGCGACGTCGCGCAGCAGCAGGGTGAACTTCATCAGTTCCTCGACGACATCGACCACGCGCTCGTAATAGGGCGAGGGACGCATGCGCCCGGCCTCGTCGAATGCCTGGTGTGCCTTGGCGATCGAGGACTGGTTGGGAATGGTGAACATGCGCATCCAGCGGCCGAGTAGCCGCATCTGGTTGACCGCATTGAACGATTGCGAGCCGCCACAGACCTGCATCAGTGCCAGCGTCTTGCCCTGCGTGGGACGCACCGCGCCGAGCGACAGCGGAATCCAATCGATCTGGGTCTTCATCACCCCGGTCATCGCGCCGTGCCGCTCGGGCGTACTCCAGACCATGCCCTCGGCCCACTGCACCAGGGCGAGCAGCTCGCGCACCTTGGGGTGCTCGTGATGCACTTCGTCGACCAAGGGCAGCCCGGTCGGGTCGAACAGCCGCGTTTCGCCACCGAGCGCGCGCAGCAGGCGCGCGGCTTCCTCGGCCACATAGCGGCTGTAGGAGCGCTGCCGCAAGGAACCGTAGAGCAGCAGGAAGCGCGGCGGATGGGTCGCACGCACCGGCGCGAACAGTCGCGCGGGATCGATCGGCGGCAACAGCGCCGGATCCAGCTGCGGCAGGTCGGCGAAGGGCTCAGACACGGCGTCCCTCCGCATCGATCACCGGCGTGCCGTCTTCCTTGCTGAAGGTGCCGCGCTGCGGCTGCGGCAGGATGTCGAGCACGATCTCGGAAGGCCGGCACAGCCGGGTGCCGAGCGGCGTCACCACGATCGGCCGGTTGATCAGGATGGGATGCGCGAGCATGAAATCGATGAGTTCGTCATCGCTCCAGGCCGGGTTGCCGAGGTCGAGCTCGGCATAGGGCGTCCCCTTTTCGCGCAGCAGCGCCCGTACCGGGATGCCCATGGCCGCGATCAGCGCCTCGAGGGTGGCGCGATCGGGCGGCGTCTTGAGGTATTCGATGATGGCCGGCTCGATGCCGCTGTTGCGGATCAGCCCGAGCACGTTGCGCGAGGTGCCGCAGGCGGGGTTGTGGTAGATGGCAACGTGCATGGGCAGCTCCGCGCCTATCGGCTCACCGCGGCGATGGCATCGGCGACGTAGTCGAGGTTGGCCTCGTTGAGCGCGGCGATGCAGATGCGTCCGGAAGTGAGCGCGTAGATGGCGTATTCCTCGCGCAGGCGATCAACCTGCGCCTTGGTGAGACCCGAATAGGAAAACATGCCGGCCTGGCGCACGAAGAAGCCGTATTGCGGCGCGCCGCGCGCGGCGAGCTTTTCCACCAGCGCCGCGCGCATGGCGTGGATGCGCCCGCGCATGTGGCCGAGCTCCTCTTCCCAGCGGGCGCGCAGATCGTCGCTTTCCAGCACGCCGGACACCAGCAGCGCGCCGTGCGTGGCCGGGCTGGAATAGTTGGCACGAATGGTGGCCTTGATGCGCGTCAGCAGCCGCGCGGCCTCGTCGCGGTCGGCACCCACGAAGGACAGCGCGCCGACGCGCTCGCCGTAGAGCGAGAACGACTTCGAGTAGGAATTGGCGACGACGAAGTTTTCCACGCCCGCCTCGCCGAGCAGACGCACCGCCAGCGCATCGCGCGCGGTACCGCGATCGAAGCCCTGATAGGCGAGGTCGATGAACGGCAGCAGGCGGCGCTCCTTGAGCACGGCGACGACGCGATGCCATTGGTTGGCATCGAGATCGACGCCGGTCGGGTTGTGGCAGCAGCCGTGCAGCAGCACCACCGTGCCGGGCTGCAAGACTTCCAGATCCGCGAGCAGGCCGGCCTCGTCGATGCCCTTGCTGGCCGGATCGTAGTAGCGGTATTCGAGGAGCTCGAAACCGGCGCTGCGGAAGATCACATGATGATTGCCCCAGCTCGGGTTGCTGATCGCGATCCGGGCCTGGGCACCGAAGATCTGCCGCAGCAGGTCGGCCGCCACCCGCAAGGCGCCGCTGCCGCCGATGGTCTGCGCGGTAACCACCCGGCCGGCGGCGAGCAGCGGTGAATCGTCACCGAACAGCAGCTTCCCGGTGGCGCGGTTGTAGGCCGGCAGGCCATCGATCGGCAGATAGCTGCGCGGCGCGGGCGAGCGGGCCAGCCGTGTCTCCACTTCGCGCACGCATTCGAGCAGCGGCACCTTGCCTTGTTCATCCACGTAGATGCCCACGCCGAGATTGACCTTGTTCGGACGCGGGTCGGCCAGGAATTGTTCGGTGAGACCGAGGATGGGGTCCCCCGGCGCGGCTTCGACATGGGTAAACAGGGACACGGCGCTTTCGCTCCTTCAGGAAAAAATGCCAAAAAACCTTTGGCAGTATAGACGTCCGCACGGCCATCAGGCCGATGCCGCCCGGTTGCCGCCCAGCCAGGCGTGCGCATCGGCGCGCGTCGCCCCCTCGCGCGCGCCGAGCGCAGCGAAATCGAACAGCGCGCGGTCGAGCAGCTGCGAGGGCGCGACGTTGCCGAGCGCGCGGAAGATCGTCTCGGCACGGCCCGGATGCGCACGCTCCCATTCGTCCAGCATGCGCCGCACGGCCTTGCGTTCGAGCTGCTCCTGCGAACCGCACAGGTTGCAGGGAATGATCGGGAAACCACGCTGCGCGGCGTACTCGGCGATGTCCGCCTCGCGGCAATAGGCCAGCGGACGGATCACCACGTGACGACCATCGTCCGAGCGCAGCTTGGCCGGCATCGCCTTCAGGCTGCCCTGGTGGAACAGGTTGAGAAAGAAGGTGGCGAGGATGTCGTCGCGATGATGGCCGAGTGCGATCTTGCTGATGCCGTGGTCCGCCGCCCACGCGTACAGCGCGCCGCGCCGCAGCCGCGAGCACAGGCTGCACAGGGTCTTGCCGGCGGGAATCACCCGCGTCACCGTGCTGTAGGTGTCCTGCTCGATGACGTGGAACGGCACGCCGCGCGCGGCGAGGTACTCGGGCAGCACGTGGGCCGGAAAGCCCGGCTGCTTCTGGTCCAGGTTCACCGCGACGAGCTCGAAGCGCACCGGTGCCCTCGCCTGGAGCGCGAGCAGGATGTCGAGCAGGGTGTGGGAGTCCTTGCCGCCGGACAGGCACACCATCACCCGGTCGCCGTCCTCGATCATCTGGAAATCGGCGATCGCGCGGCCGACCTGGTGGCGCAGCCGCTTGGCCAGCTTGGCGGCCTCGTAGGCCTCCCTGGGCGTGCGTTCGATGGGCGCGGACATCATCGGCATCGGCGTCGGCGAA
Source organism: Aerosticca soli (assembly GCF_003967035.1). Taxonomy (GTDB): domain Bacteria; phylum Pseudomonadota; class Gammaproteobacteria; order Xanthomonadales; family Rhodanobacteraceae; genus Aerosticca; species Aerosticca soli. Next base: position 2,500,656 of record NZ_AP018560.1, read on the forward strand.
AACTTGGATTGTAGCGGCCGGCTCGCCTCGTCAGGCGCTAGACTCGCGGCTTGAGAGTCCGCGCGGCGCACCCATGACCTGCGAAGATCCCGCCAAGATCGCCCACCGGCTGGCCGAACTGCGCCAGGAGCACCGCGACCTGGACGTCGCCATCGCCCAGCTGGCCGCGGTCATCGGCCACGACGAGCTGCGACTCACCCGGCTCAAGAAACGCAAGCTGCTGCTCAAGGACACCATCGCCCGGCTGGAGAGCCGGCTGATCCCCGATCTCGACGCCTGAAAAACTCCGCGGCGCGGGATCAATGCCCCTTGGCGGGATAGGTCTCGAAACCGGCGGCGGGCACGCCGGCGGTGGCGGCCGGCGCCGGCGCGGGACTGGCCACGGGAGCCGACGCGCCCGTGCGGGTCGGCGCCGCGGTGCCGCACTGGTAGGCACCCCAGGGCTGCGAACCGTCGCTCGGCTCGGCGAGCGGCTTGATGGTGTCGGCGCCCATCTTGGCCGCCTCGTTGCGCGCCATCACTTCCAACTCGTCGCGCACCTTGATGTCGTTGCGGTTGACCGGACCCACGTGGTCCATCACCGAGACGGTGACCTTGCCGAGCTCGCGGCAGGCCGAGACGTCGTCGTTCCATGCCGTGCGCACGCGCTTGCCGGCCTCGTCCAGGGTGATGCCCCAGCTGCAGGCGCCCAGCAGCGGCGCGAGGGCGAGCAGCGATGCGATCTTGCGCATGAAGGTCTCCAAAAAAGCGTTTGCCGATGAAGGCGCCGGCCTGGCCGACGCTTTCCATCCTAGCGTGACGGTCCGCGCCGGCCTACGGACCCTTGACCTGCATCGGCTTGCCGTCCGCATCGAGCACCTGGACCGGCCCGAGCTTGAGCGCCTCGACCGGCGCGGCGATCTGCTTGAGATCGCCGACCACCACCCAGGTCAGCCGATCGGGCTGGACCACTTCGTGCGCGGCCGCCTGGATCGCCGCCGGCGTCTGCGCCTCGATGCGTGCCTTGAGCGTCTGCACGTAGTCGTCCGGCCGGCCGAACAGCACGATGTCCGCCAGCGTATCCATCACCGCATCGGTGGTCTGGTAGCGGCCCGGCAGCGAACGCACGTCGCTGGCCTTGACCTTGGCGATCTCCGCCTCGGTGAGCGGCCGCGGGCCGACCACGTCACGCGCTTCCTTGAGGATCTCGGCCATGGATGGCGCGGTCTTGTCGGTCTGCACCGGCGCGTAGAGCAGGAACGGCCGCTGGCCCTGCGCGTCCACCAGCAGGCTGAAGGCGCCGTAGGCCCAGTGTTTGTCCTCGCGCAGGTTCATGTTGAGCCGCGAGGTGAAGGTGCCGCCGAAGGCACCGTTCATGGTGCGGATCTCCAGGTCATCCGCGGCGCGACTGGACGGCGCCAGGTTGCCGGCCAGGAGCAAGCTCTGCGGCGCCCCGGGCCGGTCGACCAGGAACACCCGCGCGGCCTTGGGCGGTGCCACCTCGGCGACGTTCTTCGCCGGCACCTGCGTCGCGGGTGCCTGCCAGTTGCCGAACACCTTGTCGAGCTGCGCGGTGATCGCCGCCAGCGTGGTGTCGCCGGCGACCAGGATGCGCACGTTGTCCGGGCGGATGTAGTCACGCAGAAAGGCGCGCATGTCCGCCTCGTCCAGCGCCTTGATCGAGTCCTCGGTGCCGGTGCCGGTGAACGGGATGGCATAGGCATGGCCCGGCCCGTAGAGCAGCGGCGGCAGGGTGCGCAGCGCGATGCCGACCGGACGGCTCTTCTCCTGCGCGATGCCGGCCAGCCACTGGCCACGCAGACGGGCGATGTCCGCCTCGCGCAGCGCCGGCTCGCGCAGGATCGCGGTGAAGAGCTCCAGCGAAGGCGCGAGCCGATCGTCGAGGGCATTGAGCGAGGCGCTGCAGTAATCCAGCCCGCAGCCGGTGGCGATCACCGCCCCCAACCGTTGCTCGCGCTTGGCGATCTCCAGCCAGTCCAGCGTGCGCGTGCCTTCGTCGAGCATCGCCATGGTGAAGCTGGAAGTGCCGAGCTTGCGGCCCTGGTCCGCCGCATAGCCGGCGTCGAACAGCAGCTGCACTTGCACCGCCGGCACCTCGTGGCGCTCGGCGAGCACCACCGGGATGCCGTTGGCGAGTTTGCCGTGTTGCAGCGTCGGGAAACGCAGATCGGGGAAACTCGTCACCTGCGGCACGCCGCGACTACGGTCGACGTCGGTCTTGACCACTTTGTAGTGGCCGGGCGGCGAGAGCACGTCCGGCGGCCTGCCGGGCTCGGCCGGACGGCCGGCGACCACGGCGTAATCGATGGCCTCCACCGGACCGGGCTTGACGGTGAGGGTGTAGTCGCCGCGGGCGATCCATTTGCGCGCGGCCGCCTGGACGCCGGCCGGCGTGGCCGCCATCAGCCGCTCGAAATGCGTGCGGTAGGCATCGGGATCGTGCGCGTAGAGTTCGCCCTCGGCAAGCAGGGTGGCCTGGGTATTGACCTTCTCCAGGCCACGCACGAAACCGGCGCGCAGGCTGGTCTTCTCCCGGTCGAGTTCGTCCGCGCTCGGACCCTCGGCGAGGAAACGGCTCCATTCCTCGGCGACGGCCGCCTCGACCCGCGCCGGATCGACGCCCTGCTTCACGTCCACCTGAAGCTCGAACAGGCTGGCCAGCGCGTGCGGCTCGATGTCCACCGAGACGCTGTCGGCCAGCTTGTCGCGCACGACCAGGCGCTGGTAGAGACGGGAGGTCTTGCCGCCGCCCAGCACCGCGGCGGCGAGCTTGAGCGGATCGATCTCGGCATCGGTGCGTGGCGGCACGTTCCACTCACGATAGATGCGCACCTGGGCCACGTTGTCGGTCATCGTGCCGCGCGTGGAGGTCGTGCGCGGCGCCACCCACGGCTGCGGATGCGGCACGCGCGGACCGGGCCCGATGTCGCCGAAATAACGCAGCATCTTTTCCCGCGCCTGCGCCGGGGTGACGTCCCCGGCCAGCACCACCACGGTGTTGGCCGCGCCGTAGTAGTCGCGGAACCACTGCTTGACGTCCTCGAGCGAGGCGGCGTTCAAGTCCGCCATCGAGCCGATGGTGTCGTGGTGATAGGGGTGATTGGCCGGAAAGGCCTCGGCGAGGATCAGCTCGTCGACGCGGCCGTAGGGCTGGTTCTCGTCCTGGCGCTTCTCGTTCTGCACCACGCCGCGCTGTTCGTCCAGTTCCTTCTGGCCGATCGCGCCGAGCAGGTGGCCCATGCGGTCCGATTCCATCCACAACGCCATGTCCAGCGCGGTGGTCGGCACGGTCTCGAAATAGTTGGTGCGATCGAGCCAAGTGGTGCCGTTCATGTCGGTGGCGCCGACCAGCTCGAACGGGCGGAAGAATTCGTCCCGGTGATTCTCCGAGCCCTGGAACATCAGGTGCTCGAACAGATGCGCGAAGCCGGTCTTGCCCTTCGGTTCGTTGGCCGAGCCCACGTGATACCACACGCTCACCGCCACCACCGGCGCCTTGTGGTCCTCGTGCACCACCACGGTCAGGCCATTGGGAAGCGTGAAGCGCTGCCATGCGAGGACCGGGATCAGCGGCGGCGCGGCCGCAGGCACGGCGGCGCCGAGCGGCGCGGCCAGCACCAGGGCGCACAGGCCGGCGGCGAGCGCGGCCAGCGGCGACTTCCTCATGGCGAATCTCCTTACACGAAGGCACGGTGGTGCGCGCACGCTAACGCATGGCGGCGATGCGGCAAAGATGACTTTGCGCATGGCGCGATGTCCGTCCGCCGAGCCCGGTCGTCCGCGGACGGCCGCGGCGATGACCCCTGCGTGCTGACAACTGTCAGCGCAACAAGGGTTTATCCGCCACTCGGCCGCTGGCACGCGGCTTGCGATAGTGACCCTGCCCTTCATCACTACGTACGAGGCCAAGCTCATGAAACTCGAAACCCTGCTGTTGCGCGGCTTGTTCGCCGCCTGCGTGCTGATCTGCGTGCTGGCGGTTGCCGGCATGCTGCACGCGCCGACTCAACCCGACCTGCTCGCCGATCACGCAAGCGTGGCGGCGTCTTCAACGAACGGCTGATCGCGAGCGCACGCCATGAAAGCGGATGGCGGCGATAATCGCCCGATGCTCGACGTCATCCTGTTCCGGCCGGAGATTCCGCCCAACACCGGCAACGTGATCCGGCTGTGCGCCAACACCGGCGCCCGCCTGCACCTGGTCCGCCCGCTCGGTTTTGCCCTGGACGATGCGCGCCTGCGCCGCGCGGGACTGGACTATCACGAATACGCCCGCGTGGCCGTGCATGAGGATCTCGGCGCCTGCCTGGCCGCGCTCGGCCATCCGCGCGTGTTCGCCTACTCGACGCGTGGCCGCGTACGCCACGTCGATGCGCGCCACGCCCCGGGCGATGCGCTCTTGTTCGGCTGCGAGACCGCCGGCCTGCCCGCCCAGGTGCTGGAGGCGATTGCGCCCGAACACCGGCTGCGCCTGCCGATGCGTCCGGGCAGCCGCAGCCTGAATCTCTCCAACAGCGTGGCGGTCGCGGTGTACGAGGCGTGGCGACAGCTCGGCTTTGCCGGCGCGGCCGAGTGAGGCGCGCGCCGCCGTTTTCCTCCGGCCTGCCCAAGCCAACACCCTTCAAGCGGAACGCGGCGCCGCGGAAGCCGTCCCCGCTACAATCGGCCGATGGAAACCCCCGCCCCGAACGCCTGGCTGCCCCGGCCGCTGCGCACCTTCGCCGGTCGCGCGCTGGAACGGGCGCTGGAGCGCGCTTTCGCGCTCGATCCGGATAGCGCCCGGCGCCTCGCCGCGCTGGAAGGGCGCAGCATCCGGCTGGACCTCGACGGCCCCGCGCTCGCGCTGACGCTGACGGTGACCGACGGTCGCCTGCGCGTGGGGCCGCCGCGCGCCGACAGCACGCTGCGCGTGGCCGCGACGCCCGGCAGCCTGCTGGCGATGGCGCTGCGTCGCGGCGGCGAGCACCTGGCGCCGGGCCGGGTCGCGATCGCCGGCGACGCCGAACTCGCCCGTCAGCTGGAGCGCCTGGCCGCGCGCTTTGCGCCGGACGTCGAGGAAGCCTTCGCGCAGACCTTCGGCGACGTGCTCGGCGTGCCGCTCTGGCGCGCGCTGCGCGATGCCCTGGCGCACGTGCGCGAGAGCGCCGCGCATCTGGCCGAGGATGGCGCCGACTGGCTGCGCGACGAGGCGCGTCTGGCCGTGCCGCGCGGCGAGCTCGAGGATTTCCTGGACGGCGTCGACGACCTGCGCGAGCGCGCCGAGCGGCTGGAATCACGCCTTGCCCGCCTCGATGCCCGGGTCCGGGAGCGCCGCGGGTGAGCGCCTTCCTGCAGGTTCCACGCGTACTGCGCGTCGTCTCCGTGCTGCTCGCCTGGCGGCTGGATGCCTTCGTCGAGCCGGCGCCGTTGGCCCGGCCGCTGGCCTGGTTGCGGCCACTGCTGGCGCGGCCACGCCCGCAGGTGGAACAGCTGTCGCGCGGGGCCCGTCTGCGCGGCGCGCTCACCGAGCTCGGGCCGATCTTCGTCAAGGCCGGCCAGGTCATGTCCACCCGCCGCGACCTGGTGCCCGCCGACATCGCCGACGAGCTCGCGCTGCTGCAGGACGAGGTGCCGCCGTTTCCCGGCGCCGAGGCACGCGCCATCGTCGAGGCCGCCTTGAAGGCGCCGGTCGATGTGCTGTTTGCGAGCTTCGACGAGACCGCGCTCGCCTCCGCCTCGATCGCCCAGGTACACGCGGCGACGCTGCCGGACGGCCGCGCGGTGGTGGTCAAGGTGCTGCGGCCGGGCATCGAGGCCAAGATCGAGCGCGACGTCGCGCTGCTGCGCACGCTCGGCGCCCTGGTGCAGCGCTGGCATCCGCAGGCCGACAAGCTGCGCCCGCTGGAGATCGTCGCCGAGGTGGAAAAGATGCTCGAAAACGAGCTCGACCTCGAGCGCGAGGGCGCCAATGCCAGCCTGCTCCGGCGCAATTTCGCCAGCGGCGTCGATCTCTACGTGCCCGAGGTGTACTGGCCGCTCACCGGCGGCCGCGTGCTCACCCTGGAGCGCGTCTACGGGGCCAGCTGCGACGACCTGGCCGCCATCGACGCCGCCGGCATCGACCGCCGCAAGCTCGCCGCCAAGGGCGTGCGGGTGTTCTACGAGCAGGTGTTCCGCGACAATTTCTTCCACGCCGACGCGCATCCGGGCAACATCTGGGTCGATCTCGACCGGCGCGAGGAGCCGCGCTTCATCGCGCTCGATTTCGGCATCATGGGCACGCTGCCGGAAGCCGACCAGTACTGGCTGGCGCAGAACTTCCTCGCCCTGTTCGAGCGCGACTACGCGCGCATCGCCCGGCTGCACGTGGATGCCGGCTGGATGCCTTCCACCGTGCGCCTGGACGAACTGGAAGCGGCGGTGCGCACGGTGTGCGAGCCTTACTTCACCCGTCCGCTGGCGCAGATCTCCATCGCCGAGCTGGTGGTCAAGCTGTTCCAGACCGCGCGCCGCTTCGAGCTCACGCTGCAGCCGCAGCTCATCCTGCTGCAGAAGACGCTGCTCAACATCGAGGGCGTCGGGCGCCTGCTCGATCCGGAGATCGACATCTGGGCCGTGGCGCATCCGGTCTTGAAGCGCATCCTGCGCGAACGCTACGGCCTGCGCCGCACCTTGCACGAGCTGCGCCGGCGGTTGCCCGAATGGGCCCGCGCCGCGCCGGAACTGCCCGAGTTGATGCGCGATGCGCTGCGCCAGATCGCCCACGGCGAACGCGTCCAGCGGACCGCGCCGGCGGAACTGGCCTGGCGCCTCGAGCTCGCCCGCCGCGAGCGCCGGGCGCGCGTGGCCAGCCTGCTCGGCGCCAGCCTCTTGATCGGCGCCGCCCTGCTGTGGACGCAGCCCGCGCCGCACCCGACGTGGCCGGCCGCGCTCGCCGCCCTGGCCGGCATCCTCGCCTTCCTCGCCGGCTGGCCGCGGCGGCGGACGCCTTGAGGCTGGACATCCTCCATCAGGACGCGGACCTCCTGGCGGTGAACAAACCGGCGGGGCTGCCCGTCCACCGCTCCAGGCTGGTCGGGCCGGCCGAGGCGTTCCTGGTCGATCTTCTGCGCGAGCAGCTCGGCGGCGCTGTGCATCTGGTGCACCGGCTGGACCGGCCGACCAGCGGCGTGCTGCTCATCGCGCGCTCGGCCGAGGTCGCCTCGGCGCTCGGCGAGCAGTTCATGCGCCGCGAGGTTGCCAAGCGCTACCTCGCCGTGGTGCGCGGCTGGCCGGAACCGGCCGAGGGCCTGATCGACTACCCGCTGCCCGGCGCGCGCGAGACCGGCCCGCGCCGCGAGGCGCGCACGCACTACCGGCGCCTGGCCACGGTCGAGGTGCCGATCGCGCTCGGCCGCTATCCGCAACAGCGTTATGCGTGGATGCTGGCGCTTCCGGAAACCGGCCGCTTCCGGCAGATCCGCAAGCATTTCGCCCACATCCACCACCCGGTGATCGGCGACAGCCAGCACGGCCGCAGCGACCACAACCGGCTCTACCGGCAGCATTTCGGCTGTCACCGGCTGCTGCTGCATGCCTGGCAGCTGGACTTTCGCCACCCGCGCGATGCCCGCGCCATGCGCATCGAAGCGCCGCTCGATGCCGCCTTCGCCGACCTCCTGGCGCGCTTTGGCTGGTCCGTGCCGGTGACACCCGACGCCGGCTAGACTTGGCCGCCATGCTGGTCATCGACGCCCATCTCGCCCTGCCCGAAACCGAGCTCGACGAACGCTTCCTGCGTGCCGACGGGCCGGGCGGTCAACATGTGAACCGCACTGAGAGCGCGGTGGAACTGCGCTTCGACGTCGCCCGCTCGCCCACGTTGCCGGACGCCGTGCGCGAGCGTCTGCTGGCGCGGCGCGACCGCCGGCTCAACGCCGACGGCGTGCTGGTGATCCAGGCCCGCCGCTTCCGCGACCAGGCGCGCAACCGCGAGGATGCCCGCGAGCGGTTGGCCACGATCGTGCGCGCGGCGCTCGTCGAGCCGAAACGGCGCGTGGCGACGCGCCCGACGCGCGCCGCACGGGAACGACGGCTGGCCGGCAAGCAGCAGCGCAGCCGGATCAAGCGCTTGCGCACCCGACCGGAGCGCGACGCATGAGCGGCCTGGAGCTGCCGGCGGTACCGCCGCAGGCACCGCGCACCGGCGGCCGCTTCTGGCCCTGGCTCGCACGCGTCCTGCTGCGGCTTTCCGGCTGGCGGCTGGTCGGCACGCTGCCCGACTGCCCGAAACTCATCCTGATCGGCGCGCCGCATTCGTCCTACTGGGACGGCGTGTGGGGCCTCATGTTCAAGGTGGCGCTCAGGCTCGACATCAAGATCATGATCAAGCGCGAGGTGCTGGACGGCCCGCTCGGCCTCATCCTGAAACCGCTCGGCATGATCGGCATCGATCGCGGCGCCGCGATCGGCGTGGTCGAGCAGATGGTCGAGCATTTCCGCCGCAGGCCCCGGCTGTGGCTCGGCATCACGCCGGAAGGCACGCGCCGGGCGGTCACGCAGTGGAAGAGCGGCTTCCTGCGCATCGCCCGCGCCGCCAACGTGCCGATCCTGCCGGTGTTCATCGACTATCCCAGCAAGACCTTCACCTTAGGCCCGTTGCAACAGGCCACCGACGACCCGGACGCCGACATGGCGCGCATCCGCGCGTTGTTTCGCGGCTACCACGGCAAACACCGCGACAGCACTTGAGACTCATGGACAGCATCCAGCACTACGGCGCCTTCCTCGCCGCCTGCGTCGCCCTCGCCCTCACCCCGGGCCTGGACACGTTCTACATCCTCGCCCGCAGCGGCCGCGAGGGGCGGCTCGCCGGACTGGGCGCCGTACTCGGCATCCTGTGCGGCTGCGTGGTGCACACGCTGGCCGCGGTGCTCGGACTGTCGGCCATCCTGATGACCTCGGCGCTGGCCTTCGCGGTGCTCAAGTATCTGGGTGCCGCCTATCTGGTGTGGGTGGGACTGCGCATGCTGCTCACCCGGCAGACCGCGCACACGGGCGCCACCACCCGCGGCCGCGGCTTTGCCGCCGCCTTCCGCCAGGGCCTGCTGACCAACGCGCTGAACCCGAAAGTGGCGTTGTTCTACCTGGCCTTCCTGCCGCAGTTCATCGCCCCGCATGCCGCCCACCCGCAGCTCGGTCTGCTGCTGCTGGGACTGAGCTTCATCGCCATCGGCTTCGTCTGGTCGCTGGTGCTGGCCCTGCTCGGCGCGCGCATCAACCAGCTGCTGCGGCGCCGACCGCGCATTGGCCTCTGGGCCGACCGGCTGTGCGGCGGGGTCCTGCTCGGCTTCGGGCTGCGCCTGGCGCTGCAGCGGCGCGGCTGATTGCTCCGACGCCGGCGCGCGAGCGCGCTGGAACAGGCGGTGGCTGAAGGCGCGGGTTTTTCAGCGCTCCGAATGGCCCGGCTCGTCGTAATCGCGATGGACCAGCAGCCCCGGGCGGATCAGGTCGATGAACGCCTGCGCCTCGGGCCGCAGGAATTTGCCCTTGCGCATCACCACGCCGTAGCTGCGCTGCGGGAAGTACTGGCGCAGGTTGCGTACCGCCAACCGCGCGCGGTCGACCTCGGTGATGCAGATGCCGGTGACGATGGAGATGCCAAGGCCCATGGCCACGTATTCCTTGATCACGTCCCAGCCGCCGACTTCGATCGCCACCTGGTAGGACACCTGCGCGCGCTGGAACACCAGATCGACCAGCCGGTAGGTGGACAGGCGCTGCGGCGGCAGGATCAGGCCGTAGGGTGACAGATCCTCGAGGGCGATCTGCTCCTTGCGCGCCAGCGGGTGATCCGGCGGCATGATCAGCATCGGATCGAAACGGTAGACCGGCGCCCAGGCGATGTCGTTGGGCACGTCCAGCATCGAGCCCACGGCGAAGTCGGCCTCGTCGGCGCGCAGCATGGCCAGGCCGTCCTTGCCGGTGACATTGGCCAGCTGCAGATGCACCGCCGGATAGCGCTCGCGATAGCGGCGCACCAGTTCCGGCAGCAGGTACTGGATGGTGGAGGTGCCGGCGGCGATCACCAGCTTGCCGGCGGCGAGGCCCTTGATGCGGGTCTGGAAATCCTGCTCCAGGGTCTCCCAGCCCTCGATGAGCGGCCGGGCCAGTTCGTACAGCGCCTCGCCGGCGTCGGTCAGGTTCACGCGGCGGCGGCGGCGCTCCAGCAGGGTCGCGCCGAGCTCCCGCTCCAGCGCCTTGAGCTGCAGGCTGATCGTCGGCTGGGACAGGAACAGCGCTTCGGCGGCGCGGCTCAGGCTGCCGAGCTTGACGATGTGCACGAAGGCCCGCAGCTGCTTGAAGCGGTTGCCCTTGTAGTAGAAGCGCAGCGATTCGCCGGTGTCTGCCGGGCGGCCGGCAGGCCTCGGCAGACGGCGCTTGCGTGGCGCACGACCCACTTTTTTGGCAGTCATTTCAATCTAATAAGAAAAGTATTTGCATTTTCAATATGTCAGATTGAAACATTCGCTTTGTCAAATGTCTTCTTTGGGGCATAGCGTGGCCTTCCGACCCACCCTCATCGGAGATGGTCATGGCCGTACCGCAGGAACATTGGTCCCTTCCCACCCTCACCGGCGCGCCGAGCTCACGCGCGGCAAGCCTGGCTACGCCGGAGGCGCTGGCTTTCGTCGCCGAACTCCACCGCCGCTTCGAGCCCGAACGCCGGCGGCTGCTCGAAGCCCGTCGCCAACGCCAGGCCAGCTACGACGCCGGTGCGCTGCCCGATTTCCGCGCCGACACCGCCGACATCCGCGAGTCGGACTGGTCGGTGGCGCCGATCCCGGCCGCCTTGCGCGATCGCCGGGTGGAGATCACCGGCCCCGTCGAGCGCAAGATGATCATCAACGCGCTGAACTCCGGCGCGCGCGTGTTCATGGCCGATTTCGAGGATTCGACCACGCCGACCCTGGCCAACCTGCTCGACGGCCAGCGCAATCTGCGCGATGCGGTGACCGGCACCCTCGAATACACCTCGCCGGAGGGCCGGCACTATCGCGTCGGCGCCGATCCGGCGGTACTGGTGGTGCGTCCACGTGGCTGGCATCTGCCGGAGAAACATGTCGAGGTCGACGGCGAACCAGTCGCCGGGGCCCTGTTCGATTTCGGGCTGTATGCCTTCCACAATGCCCGCGACCTGCATGCGCGCGATCTCGGCCCCTATTTCTACCTGCCCAAGCTGGAGGCGATGGAGGAAGCCGCGCTGTGGGACGCGGTGATGGAGCATGCCGAGCGCGCGCTGGGACTGCCGCTAGGCAGCATGAAGGCCACCGTGCTGATCGAGACGCTGCCGGCGGCGTTCCAGATGGATGAGATCCTCTACGCCCTGCGCCGGCGCGTGGTCGGCCTCAACTGCGGCCGCTGGGATTACATCTTCTCGTATCTCAAGACCCTGCGCGCCCATCGTGACCGCGTGCTGCCCGAACGCGGCCAGGTGCAGATGACGGTGCCGTTCCTGAAGGCCTATTCGGAGCTGTTGATCCGTACCTGCCATCATCGCGGCGCCTTTGCGATGGGCGGCATGGCCGCGCAGATCCCGATCAAGGGTGACGAGGCGGCCAACGCCGCCGCACTGGAAAAAGTGCGCGCGGACAAGCTGCGCGAGGTCAAGGCCGGCCACGACGGCACCTGGGTCGCGCATCCGGCGCTGGTACCGGTGGCCAAGGCGGTCTTCGACGAATACATGCCCGAGCCGAACCAGCGCGACGTGCTGCGCGAGGATGTGCGCGTCACCCGCGAGGAACTGCTGACCCCTTGCGCCGGCACCATCACCCGCGCCGGCTTCGACAACAACGTGGAGGTGGCACTGCGCTATACCGCCGCCTGGCTGGATGGCCTGGGCTGCGTGCCGATCCATCACCTGATGGAAGACGCCGCCACCGCCGAGATCGCCCGCGCGCAGCTGTGGCAGTGGCTGCATCACGGTGACCTGCACTTTGCGGACCATGCGCCGATCGATTTCGCCCTGTTCGACCGCGCGCTGGCCGCCCATGCCCACCGCCTGGGCGAAAGCGATCTGCCCGGCGCCACCCGCGCCGACGAGGCCGCCGCCCTGCTCTCCGCGCTCACCCACGCCGACCAGCTCGGCGACTTCCTCACCCTGCCCGCCTACGACCGCATCGATTGACGCGCGGCGCTTCGCCCGCGCCCTCACCACCCCTCCGATAAGGAAGGGGCACGACACATGATTGGAGCCACGCCATGAAAAACACGCTGCCCACCGCCGAACAGATCGCGCTGGACTGGAAGAACAACCCCCGCTGGGCCGGCATCCGCCGCAACTACACGGCCGAGGACGTGGTGCGCCTGCGCGGCACCGTGCCGGTCGAGCACAGCCTGGCGCGCCTGGGGGCCGAGAAACTGTGGCGCTCGCTGCATCAGGAACCCTTCGTCAACGCGCTCGGCGCGCTCACCGGCAACCAGGCCATGCAGCAGGTCAAGGCCGGACTGAAAGCCATCTATCTCAGCGGCTGGCAGGTCGCCGCCGACGCCAACCTGGCCGGCGAGATGTACCCGGACCAGTCGCTCTACCCGGCCAATTCGGTGCCAGCCGTGGTCAAGCGCATCAACAACACCCTGCTGCGTGCCGACCAGCTGCACCATGCCGAGGGCAAGGACGAGATCGACTGGCTGGTGCCGATCGTGGCCGACGCCGAGGCCGGCTTTGGCGGCGTGCTCAATGCCTTCGAGCTGATGAAGGCGATGATCGAGGCCGGTGCCGCCGGTGTGCATTTCGAAGATCAACTGGCCAGCGTGAAGAAGTGCGGCCACATGGGCGGCAAGGTGCTGGTGCCCACCCGTGAGGCGATCGACAAGCTCACCGCCGCGCGCCTGGCCGCCGACGTCTGCGGCGTGCCCACGCTGATCGTCGCACGCACCGATGCCGACGCGGCGGATTTGCTCACCGCCGACATCGACGACAACGACCAGCCGTTCCTGACCGGCGAGCGGACCGTGGAAGGCTTCTTCCGCGTGCGCGCGGGCCTCGACCAGGCGATCAGCCGCGGGCTCGCCTACGCGCCCTATGCCGATCTCATCTGGTGCGAGACCAGCAAGCCCAACCTGGAGGAAGCGCGTCGCTTCGCCGAGGCGATCCACGCCAAGTTTCCCGGCAAGCTGCTGGCCTACAACTGCTCACCGAGCTTCAACTGGAAGAAGAACCTCGACGACGCCACCATCGCCAAGTTCCAGCGCGAGCTCGGCGCGATGGGCTACAAGTTCCAGTTCATCACCCTGGCCGGCTTCCACAGCCTCAATTACGGCATGTTCGAGCTCGCCTACGGCTATGCGCGCTCGCAGATGAGCGCCTTCGTGGAACTGCAGGAAAAGGAGTTCGCCGCCGCCGCGCGCGGCTTCACCGCCGTCAAGCACCAGCGCGAAGTCGGCACCGGCTACTTCGACCAGGTGACCCAGGCGATCCAGCAGGGACAGTCCTCGACCACCGCTCTCGAAGGCTCGACCGAAACGGCCCAGTTCGCCGTGGCTTGAACACCGGCCGCCAGAAGGGAGAAAACGGGGGAGAAGAAAAGGCCAGCCCCGGTATCAGCGGGAGGGGGAGGGGACTGATACCGGGGCGGCGGGGCGACGGTTTCATTAAAAAACCGGCCGGTGCATATATTAGCGGCCACGGCCCGAAAGTCAACCCCGAAAACCTTCAGAAACGCCGGTATTGCAGGGCCTCGGCCAAGTGCGTCCGGTCCAGCAGCGGCGCGCCGCCGTCCAAGTCGGCGATCGAACGGGCCACCCTGAGCACGCGATGGTAGGCCCGGGCCGACAGGCCGAGCCGCTCGAGCGCGGCCTCGAGCCAACGCCGTTCCGCGGCGCCCAGGGCGCAGTCGCGTTCCAGCTCACGCGGATTGATCTCGGCATTGGCGCGCCCGGCCCGTATCAGCCCATGCTGGCGGGCCTTCAGCACCCGGGCACGGACCGTGGCCGAGTCCTCGCTCGGCGCGGCCGCAAGCTCGCCGAGCGGCACGCGCGGGACATCCACCACCAGGTCGATGCGGTCGAGCAGCGGCCCGGAAATACGTGCCCGGTAACGCTGGATCTGGTCGGGCGTGCAGCGGCAGGTGCGCTGCCCGTCTCCCGCATAGCCGCAGGGACACGGATTCATCGCCGCGACCAGCTGGAACTGCGCGGGGAAGGTCGCCTGGCGGGCCGCGCGTGAAATCACGATACGGCCGGATTCGAGCGGCTCGCGCAGCACCTCGAGCACGTGCCGGCTGAACTCGGGCAGCTCGTCGAGAAACAGCACGCCGTGATGGGCGAGGGAAATCTCCCCCGGCCTGGGTTGTGAGCCGCCACCGACCAGGGCTACCGCCGAGGCGGTGTGGTGGGGCGCGCGAAAGGGTCGGCGGCGCCAGAGCCCGGGGTCGACGCGCTGGCCGGCCACCGAGCGCACCGCGCAACTTTCCAAGGCTTCGCTTTCGCCCAAGGGCGGCAGGATGCCCGGCAGGCGCTCGGCCAGCATAGTCTTGCCGGTGCCGGGCGGGCCGACGAGCAACAGATGATGCCCGCCCACGGCGGCGATCTCCAGGGCACGTCGCGCCTTGGTTTGGCCGCGCACGTCGGCGAGATCGGGCAACGGCGGCGCGTCATCGACGCCGATGGCGGGCGTGGGCGCGGGCAGGTCGTCGCCGCCGCGCAGCCAGCTGCAGACTTCGGAAAGATGGCCGGCCACACGGACATTGGCGCCGGCGACCAGCGCCGCCTCGCTGGCATTGGCCCGCGGCACCACGATCGAGCGCCCCCGGGCACGCGCGCGCAGCAGCGCAGGCAGCACGCCCGGCACGCCGCGCAACTCACCCGAAAGGGCCAGCTCGCCCAGGAATTCGCAGGCGTCTAGCCTCTCGCGAGGCACTTGTCCGCCGGCGGCGAGAATACCGAGCGCGATGGCGAGATCGAAGCGTCCGCCGTCCTTGGGCAGCTCCGCCGGCGCCAGATTCACGGTGACCTTGCGGCTGGGATATTCGAAAGCCGTGCTCTGGATCGCCACCCGCACACGGTCGCGCGCCTCGCGCACGGCCGCTTCGGGCAAGCCCACGATGTGCGTGCCGGGCAAACCGCCGGAAAGGTGGACTTCCACCATCACCTGCGGCGCCGCCACACCCTCCTGCGCGCGGCTCAGGATGATCGCCAGGCTCATCCGATCCAGCCCAGCGATCCGTCCGGGAGGACGTCATCCATGGCTGACATCGCGTCTCCAGCACCAAACCTGCTGCGAAAAACAACCGCCCCCGATCGTTCTCGGGGTGAGGGTGACGGATCGGGGGCGGCTCCCGGGAGCTAGCTTTCAAGGCCTCCCGCGGGTCAGCTCGGCTTCGAGCCTGGCCACTTGCCCTTCCAGCTCCTCGAGTCTGGCGCGGGTACGGGCCAATACCTGGCTTTGCACGTCGAACTCCTCACGGGTGACCAGCTCGAGGCGACGCAATCCCTGCATCAGGACATCGCGAAAGTTGGCGCGGAGATCCTCTTGCGCCTGAGCCAATCCTGGCGGAACCAACGAAGCGAGTCGCAGGGCAATTTGGTCGATGTCCCGCCTGTCCATCATGGAAGGCACCTCGCGCTCGTCGGGAACAAGTCTAGGCAAGGGGACCCAAGGCGCACCATCGGCATGCTCCAGCAGAATGTGTAGGCGTTTTCTTATAGCTGCAGCGGCGCATGTGGCCAAGCGCGACGGGCCAAGGGCACAATGCCGTAGCGTCGCATGGCGCTGCTCAGATGAGGCATTCCATGAAAATGGTCGTGGCGGTGATCAAGCCGTTCAAACTCGACGACGTGCGCGAGGCGCTCGCCGACGCCGGCGTGCAGGGCATCACGGTAACCGAAGTGAAGGGTTTCGGCCGCCAGAAGGGGCATACCGAGCTCTACCGCGGGGCCGAGTACGTGGTCGACTTCCTGCCCAAACTCAAGCTCGAGGTGGCCGTCACCGACGCCCAGGTGGAGCGCGTGGTGGAGGCGATCGCCCATGCCGCGCGTACCGGCAAGATCGGCGACGGCAAGATCTTCGTCAGCGACCTCGTGCAGGTGGTGCGCATCCGCACCGGCGAACTGGACGCCGACGCGCTTTGACGCGCGGGTTTCAAGACTTGGCTTTGCCCTGGTTGGCCACCGCGGCCATCTTGGCGGCGATCTCGGCCGGGTCACCCAGGTAATAGTGACGCAGCGGCTTGAGCGCTGCGTCGAACTCGTACACCAGCGGCACACCGTTGGGCACGTTGAGCTCGACGATCGCCTCGTCGGAGATGTCGTCCAGATACTTGATGAGCGCACGCATGGAATTGCCGTGCGCGGAGACCAGCACGCGCTCGCCGGCGCGGATGGCCGGGGCGAGCACGTCGTGCCAATAGGGCAGCACGCGGGCGACGGTGTCCTTCAGGCACTCGGTGTCGGGAATCAGCGACGGATCGAGCTTGGCGTAGCGCGGGTCCTTGAGTGCGGGGTTGTCGGCGCGCTTCATCGGCGGCGGCGGCACGTCGTAGCTGCGCCGCCAGATCTTGACCTGCGCCTCGCCGTACTTTGCCGCCGTCTCGGCCTTGTTGAGGCCGGTCAGCGCGCCGTAGTGCCGCTCGTTGAGCCGCCAGTCGGTGTAGACCGGCAGCCACATCTGGTCGAGCGCATCGAGCACGCCCCACAGCGTGCGCACGGCGCGCTTGAGCACCGAGGTATGTGCCACGTCGAAGGCGTAGCCTTCCTGCTTGAGCAGGCGGCCGGCCTCCAGCGCCTCGGCCATGCCCTGTTCGGACAGATCGACGTCGGCCCAGCCGCTGAAGCGGTTTTCGAGATTCCACTGCGACTGGCCGTGGCGGATCATGACGAGCTTGAACATGGCGGCGACTGGATGCGTATGGAAACCGCCGCATGGTGGAGCGGATGACCGCGCCCCGTCAATCGCTCCGCGCGAAGACCGCTCAGCGCAGGCTCATGCGATACAGCAGGCCGTCGCGACGGATGTAGTGGTGCCACAGCGCGGCGGCGGCATGCAGGCCGATCACGCCGTAGAACACGTTGCCGAGCACCTCGTGGATTTCCTCGCAGGTTTCGGCGAGGCCCGGCGACGGCCCGACCAGGCGGAACGACCAGTCCAGCCCGGCCAGCACCACCGGCTTGTCGTGCAGGTTGAAGATGAGGATGCCGAGCAAGGGCTGCACCACCACGAAGGCATAGAGCGCCACGTGCACGATGCGGCTCAACCAGTCCAGCAAGGGACCGCTCGGCACCGGCGGCGGCGCACCGCGATAAAGGCGCCAGAGGATGCGCAGGATCGAGGTCACCAGCAGCAGACTGCCGGCCCAGATGTGCACGTTCATCCACAAGGTGCGGCTGGCGCTGCCGCGCGGCCCGCGCACCTCGATGGCGAGATAGGCCAGGGCGACGAGCAGAAAACTCAGCCAGTGGAAGATCACGCTGAGGGTGTCGTAGCGGGGGGAAGCAGGTACGCGCTCTTGCATGGCCAGTCCTTCTGGAATCACCGAAGCATGCCTTCAACGTGTCATGCGCGGCTTAAGGCGTGCTTTTGCTGCGACATTCAGTCCCGCAACCAGTCGCGCGGTTTGAGGTATTCAGCCAGCCGCGCCTCCGGCGAACCCGGCTGGGGACGGTAGTCGTACTCGAAACGCACCAGTGGCGGCAAGCTCATCAGGATGGATTCGATACGCCCGCCCGACTGCAGTCCGAACAGCGTGCCGCGGTCGTAGACGAGGTTGAACTCCACGTAGCGGCCGCGCCGATAGAGCTGGAACTGCCGCTCGCGTTCGCCCCAAGGCATATCGCGGCGGCGTTCGGCGATCGGCAGATAGGCATCGAGGAAACCCTGCCCCACCGCGCGGGTGAAGGCGAAGCAGCGCTCGAAACCGCCCTCGTTCAGATCGTCGTAGAACAGGCCGCCGACGCCGCGCGTCTCGCCGCGGTGCTTCAAGTAGAAATATTCATCGCACCAGCGCTTGTAGCGCGGATAGACCTCTTCGCCGAACGGCGCGCACAGATCGCGCGCCACCGTATGCCAGTGCACGACGTCCTCTTCGAAGGGGTAGTACGGCGTGAGATCGAACCCGCCGCCGAACCACCACACCGGCGCCACGCCGGGCTTGCCCGCCTCGAAGTAGCGCACGTTGGCATGGGTGGTCGGCACGTAGGGGTTTTTCGGATGCAGCACCAGCGACACCCCGGTGGCGATGAAGCGTCCACCGGCAAGCTCGGGGCGATGGGCGGTGGCGCTGGGCGGCAGCGGCGAGCCCTCCACGCGGGAGAAATTCACGCCGGCCTGCTCGAACAGCGCGCCGCGCTTGAGTACCCGGGTCCGTCCCCCGCCGCCGCCGTCGCGGCGCCAGGCGTCCTCGACGAAGCGAGCGCCGCCGTCCAGCTGCTCCAGGGCGCGACACAACGCGTCCTGCAGGTCGCAAAGGAAGGATTCGACGCGGTCGGCGGATGCGCTCATGATTCGACAGGCGGCAGAAAGTCCCGGGCGGCCAAGCTTAACCCGGCTGCGGTGCCGACTCGCTGGCGAGGGCGGCATGCTGCCGCTACGCTGTCCCGATAAGGATGAGACCCGTCGCGGTGGTCTTGTCTTTCCGTGCACGGCGCGAAGCGTTACCGTCGTGAAAAATCGGGAGATCCATCCCCCTCACCCCCGGAGCCCTCTCTTGAATGTGAAGCTGCCACGCTGGTGCGTGCTCATCCCTTGCCTCAATGAAGAGGCTGCCATCGCCAAGGTGGTCAATTCGGTGCTCGCGCTCGGCGTGCCGGTGATCGTGGTGGACGACGGCTCGGAGGATCGCACGGCCGAGATCGTCGGCGCGCTGCCGGTGACGCTGATCCGCCATCCGCAGCGCATGGGCAAGGGTCAGGCGCTGCGCGACGGCTTCCGCGAGGCGGTCAAGCAGGGCTACGAGGCCGTGCTGACCATGGATGGCGACGGCCAGCATCTGGCCGCGGACATTCCGCGCATCCTCGCCGCCGCGCGCCGCTATCCCGACCACATGGTGATCGGCGCGCGGCTGCTGGACAAGGAGCATCAGCCCAAGGGGCGCCGCCGGGCCAACGCCTTCGCCGACTGGGGCATTTCCTGGGCCTGCGCGCAGCCGGTCGCCGACACCCAGAGCGGGCAACGCTGGTATCCGCGCGCGGCACTGGAACTGGTCGACCTGCCGGCGCAGAACTTCGTTTTCGAAGCGGCGATCCTGATCGCCGCCTCGCGCGAGAAAGGCATGGGCGTGGTGTCGGTGCCGATCGCCTCACGCTATCAGCAGGATATGCGCCGCAGCCATTTCCGGCCGATCCGCGACGTCCTGCGGATCACCGCCTACACCGTCGGCCGCGTGCTGCACTACGGCCACGTGATCCGCAGCTATCAGCTGGCCCATGGCCGGCCGCCGTTGATCCTCGACGAGCCGGTGCTGGACGGCCCGGTCACCGTGACCGGCTGAAAGCCGCCACGGCGGCGGCCATCAAGGCTTTTCCTTGCGCGGCCGGCGCCAGCCGGGCACGCTGCGTTGCGGCGCACGGCTCAAGGTGAGCGCCCCCTCCGGCGCTTCGCGGGTGATCGTCGAGCCCGCACCGATGGTGGCCCCCGCGCCGATCGTCACGGGCGCCACCAGGGCGCTGTTGGAGCCGATGAAGGCGTCGTCGCCGATCACCGTGCGGTGCTTGGCGGCGCCGTCGTAGTTGCAGGTGATGGTGCCGGCACCGACGTTGACGCGCGCGCCGAGTTCGGCATCGCCGAGATAGCTCAAATGGTTGGCCTTGGTCTGCGGCCCCAGCCGGGCCTGCTTGGTCTCGACGAAATTGCCCACGTGCACGCCCTCGGCAAGCACGGTGCCCGGGCGCAGGCGCGCAAACGGGCCGATGACCGCGGCGCCCTCGCAGATCGCGCCATCCAGATCGCAATGCGCGTGCACCACCGTGCCGGCGGCGAGCGTCACGTCCTTCAAGCGGACGAACGGCCCGATGCGCACGTCGTCGCCGAGCGTCACCCTGCCCTCCAGGATGACGTCCACGTCCAGCTCCACGTCGCGTCCGGTGCGGACGTGGCCGCGCACGTCCACCCGCGCGGGATCGGCCATGCGCACGCCGGCGTCGAGCAGTTCGCCGACGCGCCGCGCGCGATAACGGGCCTCCAGCGCGGCGAGCTGCCGCGGGTCGTTGGCGCCGGCCACCTCGTCGGCATCGGTGCATAGCACGCTCGAGGCGGGATCGCCCTCGGCGGCGGCCTGGGCGAAGATGTCGGTCACGTAGTACTCGCCCTGGGCGTTGGCGCGATCAAGCCGGGCGATCCAGCGGCGCAGGCGATCGGCCGGGGCGATGAAGATGCCCGTGTTGACGAGGTCGATGGCGCGCTGCGCCGCATCGGCGTCCTTTTCCTCCACCACCGCCTGCACGCGGCCCGCGGCATCGGTCAGCACCCGGCCGTAGCCGTGTGCATCGCGCATGCGCGCCGTGAGCAATGCCAGCGGAGCCTGGGCATCGACGAGCGCGGCGAGGGTCTGCGGCCGGATCAGCGGCACGTCGCCGTAGAGCACCAGCACGCGTGCCGTGTCGGGCACCTGGCGCAGCGCCTGGCCCACCGCGTGGCCGGTGCCGAGCCGCTCGGCCTGCAGCACCCAGTCCACGTCGCCGGCATCGGCGAAGGCCGTGCGGACCTGCTCGCCACGGTGGCCGTAGACCACGTGGATGGCGGCCGGTGAAAGCGCGCGCGCCGCCTCGAGCACATGGCCGAGCAGCGGCCGGCCGGCGAGCGGCAGCAGCACCTTGGCGCGCGCCGAGCGCATCCGCTTGCCCTCGCCGGCGGCGAGGATGACGACATGCAACGGCCTTACGACGTCCATCGGGCAACCCGTACGCAAAAGCAGCGACGAAGGATAACAGCGCGCCTCAGTC
This sequence comes from Aerosticca soli, assembly GCF_003967035.1. GTDB lineage: Bacteria > Pseudomonadota > Gammaproteobacteria > Xanthomonadales > Rhodanobacteraceae > Aerosticca > Aerosticca soli. The sequence continues at coordinate 2,521,548 of NZ_AP018560.1, forward strand.
GCGCTTGGGCGCGGGTTTCAGATCTTCGAGCTGCGGGCTGTAGGCTTGGATGAAAGCATTGCGCAGCACGCCGTAGATGGCCGCTCCCACGCCCAGATGCTTGTCATCGATGCGGCCATGGATGGGAATGCGCGTGGCGAATTGGTCCTTCTGCTGGTTCTTGAACAGCGCGGTGACGGTCTGCGCCACCGCCTCCCAGGCCGCGCGCAGCGGGTTCTCGCCCTCGCTCACTTCTTTCCAGCTGAACACCTTGACCCCGTGCAGCAGCGGCTTGGCGTAACCATCGAGCACACCGTCATGGGCCTCCAGCTGCATGACGAAATCCCCTTCCCCGCCCTCGAAATCGAGCCCGGCATAGGCGCGGGCGATGTCGTTGAGCTTGGGTAGCCGGATGTCGCGGATCTCGAGATTGAAATCGAAATCCTGCGGCTGGCGCTCCAGGGGATCGAAGCTGGCGGTGAGCTTGAGCGGCGCGTCGCCGAGCACCTTGGCCTGGGCGTTCAGATGCGCCACCCGTCGCCCCTCCCGGCGGTCGGCATTGGTCAGGTTCTGCGCCGTGCCTTCGACGTCGGTGAGCCGCGCGTCCACTCGCGGGCGGCTGATGAAGTTCTTGAACGTGACCTGGCTGCGGTGCACGCGCAGCTCGTCGATCCGCATGGGGAGTAACAGCTGCAGCTTGTCGCGCCAGTCCACGCCACGGCCGTACTGGGTGTCGCTCTCGTCGCGGCCGTCGACGAAGTTGAGGCTGGCCTGATCGAACTCGACCTCGCCACGCAGGCGGCCGCGGCTCAGCGCGCGCCAGCTGAGCGCGATGTCGGCGGTCGCCACGGAGAAGAACGGCACCGGCACCTTGCCGGTCACCTTTTCGATGCGCAGATCGTGGATGGTGTAGGCGCCCCGCCACAGATGCACGTCGATCTCCTCGACGTGACCGTGGTAGTCACCCATGCGGTCCATCTTGCGGTTGAGATAGGTCTGCAGCACGGAAGGCAGCGCGAGCCGCGCCACCAGCAGCACGACGAGGATCCCGCCCGCCACCATCCAGGTACGTCGCCAGCGCGTTTTCATGGACACTCTCCCCTTCGATCAGCAAGCGCACACTAAAAGCCGCGCCGTGGTGACGGCGTCACGCGGCAGGTCGAGCGCTCAGCCTGACACGCTGCCGCGACCCTGCACGCACTGGAATGCGAAAACATAGACCAGACTGAACGGCCGGACCTCGTCGTCCACCCGATGGCTGTTGCCCTGGGCATCGGCCGCCCAGCGCTCGATGTGCAGCGGCTGGAAGGTCCACTGCAAGGCCGCCTTGCGCGTCGCGGCGATGTAGAGGCGGCGGACCGGGTCGGCCTGCGCCTCGTCGGCCACGCGTACCTCGCGGACCCGGCCTTCTTCATCGACGATCAACTGCGCGCGCACCTCGACCAGCGGCGGACAGGCGGCCAACAGGGCTGGCGGGTACTCCGGCATGACCTGCCCGAGCAAGGCGGCGCCGCTCGACACCTGCCCCAGCGCCAAGGTATAGCGCGCGATGCCGGCATCCGGCACCCGCCGATAGGACGCCGAGGCCGATGTCGACGGCGCGCCGTAGCGGGTTCCGGCACAACCGGCCAGCGCGGCAAGCAAGGTGAACGACAGGCCGAAAGCGGAGAATCGGCACACGCGCGGGCTCCCTGTCTGCTGCGTGAGCCATGCAGCCTAACCCTGCCGTATCGCCATGGCAAAACGCCGGCGCGAGGCCGGCGTGCCATGGTGCCGATGCGGCAGGTTTTTAGTGCTTGAGCGTGCGGCGCAGGCGTTCGAGGGCCTGCAGCTGGGTGATCGCCGCGGCCAGCTTGGCCTGGGCCTCGGCAATCTCGATCTCGCCGCCACGGTTGGCCAGGGCGTCCTCGGCCTCGCGCTTGGCGCGCAGGGCGGCCTCCTCGTCGATGTCCTCCGAGCGCATGGCGGTGTCGGCCAGCACGGTCACCTGCTCGGGCTGCACCTCCAGAATGCCGCCGCCCAGGATCGCGATGTCCACCTTGCTGCCGTCGGGCTGGGTCACCACCACCTTGCCGGGCTTGAGCCGGGTGATCAGCGGCGCGTGGCGCGGCGCGATGCCGAGTTCGCCGAGTTCGCCGGTAGCCACCACCAGGGTCGCCTCGCCCGAGTAGATCTCGGCTTCGGCACTGACCACTTCGACGCGCAGGGTATGACTCATGGTTGGATTCTCGAATTCGAGGACATCGGGGCGTTGCGGACCGGCGGATCGGGAAAGGACGGCCTGCGCCATGCCGACTCGGCCCTTTCCCTCTTGATTGACGGGTATGCGGGCTCTCGCTTACGCGGCCTTCTTCGCGCCCATGTCCTCGGCTTTCTTGAGCACTTCGTCGATGCCGCCGACCATGTAGAAGGCCTGCTCGGGCACGTGGTCGAGCTCGCCCTCGACGATCATCCGGAAGCCGCGGATGGTCTCCTTGAGCGGCACGTATTTGCCCGGCGCGCCGGTGAACACCTCGGCCACGTGGAACGGCTGGCTGAAGAAGCGCTCGCATTTGCGCGCGCGATAGACCACCAGCTTGTCCTCCTCGGAGAGTTCGTCCATGCCGAGAATGGCGATGATGTCGCGCAGTTCCTTGTAGCGTTGCAGCGTGCCCTGCACCTTGCGCGCGACTTCGTAGTGCTCCTGCCCCACCACCTGCGGATCGAGCTGGCGGCTGGTGGAATCGAGCGGATCCACGGCAGGATAGATGCCGAGCGCGGCGATGTTGCGCGAGAGCACCACGGTCGCATCCAGATGCGCGAAGGTGGTGGCCGGGGACGGGTCGGTGAGGTCGTCGGCCGGCACGTAGACCGCCTGGATCGAGGTGATCGAGCCGGTCTTGGTCGAGGTGATGCGCTCCTGCAGCACGCCCATCTCCTCGGCCAGGGTCGGCTGGTAGCCCACCGCGGAGGGCATGCGGCCGAGCAGCGCGGACACCTCGGTGCCGGCCAGCGTGTAGCGGTAGATGTTGTCGACGAAGAACAGCACGTCGCGGCCCTTGCCGTGCTCGTCCTTCTCGTCGCGGAAGTATTCGGCCATGGTGAGGCCGGTCAGCGCCACGCGCAGGCGGTTGCCCGGCGGCTCGTTCATCTGGCCGTAGACCATCGCCACCTTCGATTCGGGCAGGTTGTCCAGCCTGACCACGCCGGCCTCCTGCATCTCGTGATAGAAGTCGTTGCCCTCGCGGGTGCGCTCGCCGACGCCGGCGAATACCGACAGACCCGAGTGCTGGGTGGCGATGTTGTTGATGAGTTCGAGCATGTTGACCGTCTTGCCGACGCCGGCGCCGCCGAACAGGCCGACCTTGCCGCCCTTGGCGAACGGGCAGATGAGGTCGATGACCTTGATGCCGGTCTCCAGGAGCTCGTTGGCGATCGCCTGGTCGGCGTAGGACGGCGCCTCGCGGTGGATCACCCAGCGCTCCTCGGCCTCGATCGGTCCGACCTCGTCGATCGGATTGCCGAGCACGTCCATGATGCGGCCCAAGGTGGCCCGGCCGACCGGCACCTTGATGCCCTCGCCGGTGTTGCGCACGGCCAAGCCGCGGCGCAGGCCGTCGGTCGAACCCAGCGCGATCGTGCGCACGATGCCGTCGCCCAGCACCTGCTGGACCTCGAGGGTGATGTCGGTGCCATCGATCTTCAGCGCGTCATAGACCTGCGGCACCTCATCGCGCGCGAATTCGACGTCGATGACTGCGCCGATGATCTGTACCACTTTGCCCTGGCTCATGGGATGTGCTCCGAATGGATTCTTTTTTAAGGGTTCTGCGAAAAGCGCCACCGCAGCGTCGCTTCATTTAAGTTAAGCCGGCAACCCTCGGCGGGTTGCCTTTCGGATCTCTCTTGCGATCTCGAAGACCGCCTCGCCGCGACCGCCACCACGCAGGCTCGCGGTCGATCAATCACACTGCCGCCGCGCCGGCGACGATCTCGGAGATTTCCTGGGTGATCGCCGCCTGCCGTGCCTTGTTGTAGATCAGGGTCAACTCGTCGATGACCTTGCCGGCATTGTCCGAGGCCGCCTTCATCGCCACCATCCGCGCCGCGTGCTCGCCGGCGAGGTTTTCCAGCACGGACTGGTAGACGATGGATTCGACATAGCGGCCGAGCACGTGCTCGAGCACGGTCGCCGGATCGGGCTCGTAGATGTAGTCCCAGGCGTACGCGGTTTCCAGCTTGAGCCCCTGCGCGGGATAGCTCGGCGTGGACGCCGCCTGCCCCGCGTCGGCCGTCAATTCCGCGGCGGCCACCGGCAGCGGCAACAGCGCCTGCACGGTCGGCCGCTGGGTCATCGTATTGATGAAGTCGTTGTAGGCCAGGAACACCCGATCGACGGTCCCCGCGGCGTAGGCATCCAGCACCACCTTGATGACGCCGATCAGCTGCTCGAGCCGCGGGCGCTCACCGAGCTGGGTCACGCTGCCTATCAACTGCACGCCACGGATGCGGCGGAAGAACTGCACGCCCTTCTGGCCGATCGCCAACACGTCCACGGCCACGCCCTTGTCCTGCCATTCGCGGATGGCCGGCAGCAGACGCCTGAACAGGTTGGAGTTGAGTCCGCCGCACAGGCCGCGGTCGGTGGTGACGACGACATAGGCCACGCGCCGCACGTCCTTGCGCTCGGTCAGGAACGGATGGCTGAAGTCGGTCTGCGCCTGGGCGACGTGCGCGACCACCTTGCGCATCGCGCGCGCATAGGGCCGCGCGGCACGCATCATGTCCTGCGCCTTGCGGATCTTGGACGCGGAAACCATCTCGAGCGCACGCGTCACCTTGCGCATGTTCTGCGTGCTTCGGATCTTGCTCTTGATTTCGCGTCCGCCTGCCATGTGCTTACTCGCTGTGCTCGCTGGGGAACCCGGATGGAAATACCTGAAAAACGAACCGGGGCTTGCCTGGGGTATCGCCGATTTTATTCAGCGATACCTGTCTGGGGCAGGATGCCCGCATGGACCCCAAGGCCGTAAACCTCGATTCATGGAGCGCGGCGCGGGCGTGTACCGCGCCGCAGTGAGTTGCGATTTCCGATGCGCTCTCTGTCCCCGCCTCTTGACTCACCAACTGCCGGTCTTCTTGAACTCGTCGAGCCCGGCCTTGAACACCGCCTCGATGTCGTTGTTCCAGTCGCCGGTGGCGACGATGCGCTTCATCAACTCGCCGTGGTTCTGGTGGAAGAAGGCGTGCATGGCCTTTTCGAACGGCAACACCTGATTGACCGGCAGATCATCCAGATAACCCTTTTCGGCCGCATAGAGCGAGAGCGCGAGCTCGGCGATGGAAAGCGGCGAATACTGCGGCTGCTTCATGAGCTCGGTCACGCGCTGACCGCGATCGAGCTGGGCGCGCGTGGCGGCGTCCAGATCGGAGGCGAACTGCGCGAACGCGGCCAGCTCGCGGTACTGCGCCAGGGCCAGCTTCACGCCGCCGGAGAGCTTCTTGATGATCTTGGTCTGCGCCGCGCCACCGACGCGCGAGACCGAGATGCCGGCATTCACCGCCGGACGGATGCCGGCATTGAAGAGGTCGGTTTCCAGGAAGATCTGGCCGTCGGTGATCGAGATGACGTTGGTGGGCACGAAGGCCGAGACGTCGCCGGCCTGGGTCTCGATGATCGGCAGCGCGGTCAGCGAGCCGGTGCGGCCCTTGACCTCACCGTTGGTGCACTTCTCGACATAGGCCTCGTTGACGCGCGCGGCGCGCTCGAGCAGGCGGCTGTGCAGGTAGAACACGTCGCCCGGATAGGCCTCGCGGCCTGGCGGACGGCGCAGCAGCAGCGAGATCTGCCGGTAGGCGACCGCCTGCTTGGAAAGATCGTCGTAGACGATCAACGCGTCCTGGCCGCGATCGCGGAAGTATTCACCCATCGCGCAGCCGGCGTAAGGGGCGATGTACTGCAGCGCCGCCGATTCGGAAGCGGAGGCGACGATCACGATGGTGTTGGCCAGCGCGCCGTTCTCCTCGAGCTTGCGCACCACGTTGGCGACCGACGAACGCTTCTGGCCGATCGCGACGTAGATGCAGAAGATGCCCGAGTCGCGCTGGTTGATGATCGCGTCCACCGCGAGCGCGCTCTTGCCGGTCTGGCGGTCGCCGATGATCAGCTCGCGCTGGCCGCGGCCGATCGGGATCATCGAGTCGACGGCCTTGTAGCCGGTCTGCACGGGCTGGTCGACGCTCTTGCGCCAGACCACGCCGGGAGCGACCTTCTCGATCGGCGACGTCAGCTTAGCGGCGATCGGCCCCTTGCCGTCGATCGGGTTGCCGAGTGCATCCACCACGCGACCGAGCAGTTCCGGCCCCACCGGGACCTCGAGGATGCGGCCGGTGGTCTTGGCGATGTCGCCCTCGCGCAGGTGCTGGTACTCGCCCAGCACCACCGCGCCGACCGAGTCGCGCTCCAGATTGAGCGCCAGGGCGAAGGTGTTGCCGGGCAGCTCGATCATCTCGCCCTGCATCACGTCGGCCAGGCCGTGGATGCGCACGATGCCGTCGGCGACGCTGATCAGCGTGCCTTCGTTGCGCGCTTCCGCACTGAGCTTGAACTGCTCGATGCGCTGGCGGATCAGCTCGCTGATCTCGGAGGGGTTCAAACTGGTGCTGGACATGATCGTATTCCCGAAAGGTTGAAGCCTTTAAGACGCCGGATCACCGCGCTGCGGCGCATGCGCCGCGTGGCGCCGGCGTGCGGTCCGTTAATGCATCAGCGCGCCCGCCAGCCGCTCCAGGCGTCCGCGGGCCGAGCCGTCGATGACCTCGTGGCCGGTGTCGATCACCACGCCGCCCATGAGCTCGGGGTCGACCTCGCAGGCAAGTTCGATGTCGCGCCCGTAGCGGCGCTTGAGGGCCTGCCGCAGGGACGCGGCCTGTTCCTCGGTCAGCGGCATCGCCGAGGTCACCTTGACCAGGAGCTTGGCCTCGGCCTCGCGCCGGTAGGTCTCGAAGAGCGCAGCCACTTCCGGCAGCAAGGCCAGCCGGTGCCGCGAGGCCAGCTCGTGCAGCAGGCGCGCGAACGGCGAATCGGTATCGACGCCGGGCGGCAGATGCAGCGCGACCAGCTGCTCGGGCGTCACCCGCGGATCGTCCGCCAGGGCCGCCACCTGCGGATCGCTCGCCACGGCCGCGGCAAAGGCGAGATAACCGGACCACTCGCCCAGGGCATGCGCCGCCCGCGCGGTCTCGAAGGCGGCGCGGGCATAGGGACGCGCAAGGGTGATGACCTGTGCCATGCCTTACATCCCGGAGACGAGCTGATCGAGCATTGCCTTGTGCGCGTTGGCGTCGATCTCGCGCTGGACGATCTTTTCGGCGCCCTGCACCGCCAGCCGTGCGACCCAGGCACGCAGTTCCTCGCGTGCCTGCTGCTGCATGCTCGCCACCTCGGCCGCGGCCGCCGCCTTGATGCGCTCGCTTTCGGCGGTCGCCTCGGCGCGCGCGGCCTCGATCATGCCATTGGCCTGGGCCTGCGCCCGTTCGATGATCTCCGCGGCCTGCTGACGCGCGTGGCGGATTTCCTCGGCGACGCGGGCGTCGGCATCTTTGAGCTCGGCGCGCGCCTTTTCGGCCGCGGCCAGCCCCTCGGCCACCTTCTTCTGCCGCTCCTCGATCGCACGATTGATCGGCGGCCAGATGTAGCGGGTGGTGAACCAGACCAGGATGGCAAACGACACCAGCTGGCCGAAAAAGGTCAAGTCGATATTCATGCGCGTTCCGTGGGCCCGACGGCCTCAGCGACATCCACCACGGCAGCCCTCTCTCAAGAAGCGTGCCGCGGCGGCATGGGGTCAATGACCGAGATTGAGCAGCGCGCCCGCCAGCGGGTTGGAGAACGCGAACAGCAGCGCCACCGCCAGACCAATGATGAACGAGGCGTCGATGAGGCCGGCGAGCAGGAACATGCGGCCCTGCAGCAGCGGCACCAGCTCGGGCTGACGCGCGGCCGACTCGAGGAATTTCGAGCCCATGATGGCGATGCCCAGACAGGCGCCCAGCGCACCGAGGCCGATGATGATGCCGATCGCGATCGCGGTCAGGCCCTGCACGTGTGCGTAAAGTTCCATGCTGCTCTCCTGTGGATTTTCAGTCTTTAAGGGTGGGTCAAGCGAAAAGGACGGCCCGGCACTGTATCAGTGATGCTCGTGGGCGATGGCGATGTAAACCACCGTCAGCATCATGAAGATGAAGGCCTGCAAAAGGATGATGAGGATGTGGAAGATCGCCCACGCGGTGTTGAAGATCACGCCGGGCACGAAGCTCAGCCAGCTGGCGAACAGGCCGGCGATCAGCATGAACACCAGCTCGCCGCCGTACATGTTGCCGAACAGTCGCATCGACAGCGACACCGGCTTGGAGAAGTATTCGATCAGGTTGAGGCCGAGATTGGCCGGCGCCAGCAGGATGCGCGCCACGATGCCGTGGGCGTGGAATGGCGCGGTGAGCAGCTCCTTGCCGAAGCCGCCGGCGCCCTTGGCCTTGATGCCGTGGGCAAAGACCAAGATCAGCACCGCCACGGCGATCGCCAGCGTGGTGTTGAGATCGGCTGTCGGCACCCAGCGGAAGAAGGTGTGATGGGCCGCCTCTTCACCGGCGACGTGCTTGACGAGGAACCCCGGCGCGTCCAGCGGCAGCAGGTCCATCGCGTTCATGAAGGCGACCCACATGAAGATGGACAGTGCCAGCGGCGTGACCGTGCGCCGGTCGCCGTGGAAGGTGTCCTTGACCTGGGTGTCGACGAACTCGACGATCAGCTCGACCAGCGCCTGCCCCTTCGAGGGCACGCCGGCGGTCGCGCGCCGGGCCATGACCCAGAACCACAGGCAGAACAGTGCCCCCAGCAGCGCCGCCACGACCAGCGTATCCAGGTGGATGCGCATGAACGGACTGCTGCCATCGCCCAGCACCAGCGTGTGGTGGGTGAGATGGTGCGTGATGTAGGCGGTCAGCCCACCTTGCGGTTCACTCGCCATGTCGCTCAACCCTTGAAGTCTCTCGAAATCCACACCTGCGCCGCATAGGCCGTCACCAATCCGGCGATGATCGGGAGCGGCGGCAGGCGCAACGGCCCCAGCATCACCACCAGCCCGCCGATCAACACGGCCCAGCGCACCGCCATGCCCAGCAGCAGCCTGCCCAGCACCACGGCGGCGCCTGACGGCGCGGCGAACAGGTTGACGGACAGCAAAGCCGTTCCCGCCGTGACCAGCCCCGCGGCCACCATCGCCGCCGCTGCAGCGCGCGCCCCCATGGGAAGGAACGCCACACCCACCAGTACCGCGGCGATGGTCTGCCGCGCCAGAACCCGACGGGCCAGCCGCCGACCGGACGCAAGACTATTGAACACTGGAGTATCCGCCGCGCGGCTGGTGTCCGCCCCTCGACTCATGGCAGGCCACGCTGAGTCGAAAAAGTATATCAGCCCGGCTTTTTGAGCGACAAGCCGCCGCGGTGCGGCAACTTGTCCGCCGCTGCAAACACAAAAAAAGCCGGCCCGAAGGCCGGCTGGCTGGCATCGCAAGAGGGGGAGGGACGATGCCGGAAAGGGGGAGCGGTGGAATCAGGCGGCGGCCTTGCGCGCCTCGGTCAGCGGCACGGTCGCGGCATCCTTGGCGGCCTGTTGCTGCTGCTTGGCCAGCTCGGCAAGGGACTGGGCCGTACGCTGGGTGACGGCGAACACTTCGCGGGCCACGTTGACGGCGCGCTCGGCACTGTCACGGTTGAGGGCCATGCCCTTCTCCCACAGGCCGCGCAGGCCGTCGGCGGTACGCGTCTCGGTGGCCGCGGCGAGGAAATCGCCAGCCAGGGTGGACTGCTTTTCCAGCGCGTCCAGCTGCAGGTCGGCGATCTGCTCCAGGCTCTGCAGGGTCAGGGCCTGTGCCTTGAACACGCTCTCGACGAGCTGGCAGGCGTAAGAGAAAAGCTGGGTGTTGAGTTGCGGCTGAGCCATGGTGGGTTACCTCCCGGTTGAATGACTTGGCTGCACTCTAACGCACTTCATTGTGCATTGCAACATGTCGTCAGGCGATCAGCAGGTAGACGCCGAATCCCAGCACCATCAGCAGAAAAATCGGCGTGAACAGCCGTTCCATGCGGCGCTCGTCGATGAGCCCGAGCAGATGCGGAGCGATGAAGGCGCCGGCCGTGGTGCCCACGCCGAGCAGCAGCACCCGCAGCCAGTCGACATGACCGAGGTGCAGATGCCCGGCGAAGCCGGCCAGCGCCAGCACCAGCAGCACGAACACGGAGGTGCCGGCGATTTCCGCCGCCCGCAAGCCCAGCAACTGCAAGCCGGCCAGGATCGGCGGCGTGCCGCTGATGCCGAGCAGGCCGGCCATGACGCCACCCAGGAGACCGAAGCCCGCGGCCAGGGCATCGCGGCCCGGCGTCGAACGCGGCGAGTGCGGCGCGGGCTCACGCGCGGGGGCCGCGTGGACGTGGCGACGCCGCCAGCGCGCGCGCAGCATGAAAAAGCCCATCACCAAGAGGAACAGCGCGAAGCCCTTGCGCGCCACGGGCTCGGGAATCACGGTGGTCAGCCAGGCGCCGAGCAGCGCGCCGATCACGCCGCCACCGGCCATCCACCGTCCGATCGGCCAATGCACGTGGCCGCGCCGGTGATGGGCATAGGCGGCGACCAGGGTCGTCGGCACGATGGTGGCGAGCGAGGTCGGCACGGCGATCTCGAGCGGCATGCCGAACCCGGCGGTGAGCAGCGCGACATAGAAAATGCCGCCGCCACCGCCGAGCAGCGCGACCAGGGCGCCGATCAGAAAGCCGGCCAGCGGCAGCAGGAGGAGCGCAACCATGCCGTCGAGGACTATTCCACCGTTACCGACTTGGCCAGATTGCGCGGCTGGTCGACATCGGTACCGCGCAGCACGGCGACGTGGTAGGCGAGCAGCTGCAGGGGAATGGTGAACACCGCCGGGGCGATGAAGTCGCCGCCGGCGTCCACCCGGATCAGCGCGCCCGTTCCCGGCGTCTCGTCCATGCCGGCGCGGGTGTCGGCGAAGACGAACAGCTCGCCGCCGCGGGCGCGCACTTCCTGCAGGTTGGACTTGAGTTTTTCCAAGAGCGGGCCGCTCGGCGCCACCGCCACCACCGGCATGGATTCGTCGACCAGGGCGAGCGGACCATGCTTGAGCTCGCCGGCCGGATAGGCCTCGGCGTGGATGTAGGAGATCTCTTTCAGCTTGAGCGCGCCCTCCAGCGCCACCGGATAGTGCACGCCGCGCCCCAGGAACAACGCATGCTGGCGCGGCACGAAACGCGCGGCGAGCTCGGCAATGGCCGGCTCCAGCGCGAGCGCATCGTCGATCGCCCGCGGCAGATGCATGAGCTCGGCGCACAGGGCGGCATAGCGGTCCGCGTCGATCCCGTTGAGGCCGGCCAGGCGCAAGGTGAGCAGCGCCAGCGCGGTGAGCTGGGTGGTGAAGGCCTTGGTCGAGGCCACGCCGATCTCGGGGCCGGCCCGGGTCATCAGCTTGAGATCGGCCTCGCGCACCAACGAGGATTCGGGCACGTTGCACACCGCCAGCGTGCCGCGGTAACCGCGGCGCCGCGCCTCGCGCAGGGCGGCCAGGGTGTCGGCCGTCTCGCCGGACTGGGAGATGGCGACGAACAGCGTGTCCGGCGGCACCACCACGTCGCGATAGCGGTATTCGCTGGCCACCTCGACGCTGACCGGCAGGCGCGCATGCGATTCGATCCAGTACTTGGCGACCAGTCCGGCGTGATAGCTGGTGCCACAGGCGACGATGTGCAGGCCGCGCACCGTGGCCAGCACCTCGTCGCCGCCGACGCCGAACACGTTGGGCAGCACGCCGTGCGCATGGATGCGCGCCTCCAGCGTGTCGGCCACGGCGCGCGGCTGCTCGAAGATCTCCTTCTGCATGTAGTGCCGGTACTGACCGCGCTCGACCGCATCGGCCGAAAGCTCGCTCTCGTGCACGGCGCGCTGCACGAGGGTGCCGTCGATGGCAAAGATGTGCACGCTCTCGCGAGTGATCTCGACGACGTCGTCCTCTTCCAGATAGATGATGCGCGGGGTCACCTGGATCAGCGCCTGCGCATCGGAGGCGAGGAAGTTCTCGCCGATGCCCAGGCCCACCAGCAGCGGCGCGCCGCGGCGCGCGCCGACCACGCGGCCCGGCTCGTCGCGGCTGATCACGGCGATGGCATAGGCGCCTTCCAGTTCGCGCACCACCGCCTGCACCGCTTCGCGCAGCGAAATGCCGTCGTGCAGACGCGCATCGATCAGTGCGGCGATGACTTCGGTATCGGTCTCGGAGGTGAACACATGCCCGCGCGAGGAGATCTCCGCACGCAGACGGGCATAGTTCTCGATGATGCCGTTGTGCACGATCGCCACCCGGCCGACGATGTGCGGGTGGGCGTTGGCCTCGCTGGGCACGCCATGCGTGGCCCAGCGCGTGTGTGCGATGCCGGTGCCGCCGGGAATGGGATCGGCCAGGTACAGCGCCTCCATCTCGCGCACCTTGCCCTTGGCGCGCACGCGGCGGATCACGCCGCCGTCGAGCACGGCCAGGCCCGCCGAGTCATAGCCGCGGTATTCCAGGGCCTTGAGTCCCGCGATCAGGAGCGGGGCGACGTCGCGCTGGGCGACGGCGGCAACGATTCCACACATGGGAGAGACTTCCTTCGAAAAAAGTTGGCAGCCGAAGGCCGGCCTGCGCTTAGTGCACCTTGCGGCGCAGGTAGTTCAAAAGATCGATGCGGGTGATGAGGCCCAGGAACCGCTCGCCGTCGACGACGATGGCGACGTGGCCGCGGTCGAACACCGGCAGCAGCGCCTCGATCGGCGAGCGCACGTCGAGCTTGTTCAGCGTGGTGATCATCGCGGTGGCGACCGGATCGCGAAAGCGCGATTCGTCGGCGTGCACATGCATCAGCACGTCGGATTCGTCGATGATGCCGACCAGCCGGTCGCCGTCCATCACCGGCAGCTGCGAGACGTCGTAGAGCTTCATCCGTGTGTAGGCGGTGGTCAGCGGCTCGTCCGGGCCGACCACCACGGTGTCGCGCCGCGCGAACGGACGCAGCAGCAGGTCGCGCAGGTCGCCGTGCCGTTCGCGTTCGATGAAGCCGTTGTCCAGCATCCAATAGTCGTTGTACATCTTCGAGAGATACTTGTTGCCGGTGTCGCAGACCAGGCTCACCACGCGCTTGGGCTGCGCCTGCTCGCGGCAATACCTGAGCGCCGCGGCGAGCAGCGTGCCGGTGGAGGAGCCGCCGAGCACGCCCTCGCGCAGCAGCAATTCGCGCGCGGCGAGGAAGCTTTCCCGGTCGGCGATGGCATAGGCCTTCTTCACCCGGCTGAAGTCGCTGATGGTGGGGAGGAAATCCTCGCCGATGCCCTCGACCATCCAGCTGCCGGATTTTTCCGGCAGCGTGCCCTCGTTGATGTACTGCGCCAGGATGGAACCGACCGGATCGGCCAGCACCATCTCGGTGTGCGGCGAATGCTCGGCGAAGAAACGCGACAGCCCGGTCAGCGTGCCGGAGGAGCCGCAGCCGACCACCACCGCGTCCACGCGGCCGTCCATCTGCTCGAGGATCTCCGGGCCGGTGGTCTCGTAGTGCGCACGCGGGTTGTCGGGATTGCCGAACTGGTTGATGAAATACGCGCCCGGCGTCTCACGGGCGATGCGCGCGGCCAGATCCTGGTAGTACTCCGGATGCCCCTTGCCGACATCCGAACGGGTCAGCACCACCTCGGCACCCATCGCCTTCAGGTTGAATATCTTTTCGCGGCTCATCTTGTCCGGCACCACCAGCACCAGCCGATAGCCCTTGGCCTGCGCCACCAGCGCGAGGCCGATGCCGGTATTGCCGGCGGTGCCCTCGACCAGGGTGTCGCCGGGCTTGATCCGGCCGGCCTGTTCGGCGCCCTCGATCATCGACAGGCCGATGCGGTCCTTGATCGAGCCGCCGGGATTGGCGTTTTCCAGCTTGAGGAAGAGCTCGCAGGGGCCGGCATCCAGCCGCTGGGTGCGCAGCATCGGCGTGTGGCCGATGAGTTCGAGGATGCTGGCGTGGATGCTCATGGAAACTCCGGACGGGCCTTGGCCGGCCATGATACTCAACCCAATCCCACCGCCGGCTTTCGAATCGGCGGCGGCCCGGACGCGCGTGTACGCCTCCGGGCCGCCTTCAGGTGACAGGGAAAACCGCAGATCAATGCGGCTGGGGCGCACGCGCCTGCCACATCTTTTCGAGGCGCTCCTTGGCGTGCAGTTTTTCCTTCTTCATGCCGGCCAGGGTGACGTCATCGATCGGCAGGACGCCGATCTCGGCATCGTGCACCTTGCTGTCGAGCTCCTGATGATGCAGGTAGAGCCGGCGGAACTCGGCATCGGCCTTCATCAACGCCTCGAGGGCATCGCTCTGCTGGTTTTCGAACATGTTCGACCTCCTCGCGTTGCAGATGCGGGCGCGGCCCCCGCGCACCCGTGCGAAAGTTGCGGCCATGCACACGCCTGCCAAGGCCCGCAGGGCGATGGCAGATCATGGACGAGGGAATGGGCGGCATGGCTGGGGCGTCTTTCCCCCGCGGCAAGTACCCGCGGGCGAGTCCGACGCTACTCTCAGGCCCCCGGCCTTGCAAGGCGCCGGCGGGAGGCGCCGGAAGCCCAGGCCAAAGTCACCTCTCAGCGAAAACGCGGCGCCCGTCAGGGGCCGTTGTCGGCGGGCTTGGCCGCGTCGCCGCCCTGCACTTGTGATCGCAGCAGCTTGGCGGCCTGCGCGGCGAGCTCGGCCTGGCGCTTGGCCGCCTTGGCCAGCCGGCTCTGGGCCTCGGCCAACTGGCGCGCCTGCTCGGCCGCCTGCGAGGCGGCCAGTCCCTGCAGCCGCAGCCGCTCGGCCTCTTCCTGCGCCATCTGATACTGCATGCGCTGGAATTCGAGCTCGCGCTGCGCCGCCTCGGCGTCGATCTGCGCGCGCTCGAGCACGAGCTGGGCATGTTCGCGGTCCAGCTGGGCGATTTCCTGTTGTATTTCGGCAAGCTCGGCGGCGGCGCGGGCCTGATCGACGCGCCGCTCGGCGATGTAGAGGGCGTGCGGGCGGTCCTTGGAGCTGGCCTGCGCCAGGCGCTGGATGGCCTCGCGGGCGAGCGCCTGTTCGGCCTGCGCATACATGCCGAGCTTGGGATCGCCGGCCAGCTGGGTGAGGCTGTTGTCGAGCCGGGCCACGTCCATGTCCTCCTTGGCCTGCACGGCCAGGCTGAGGACGAAACCGAGCAGCGCGAGGGCACAGCGCACGGATGTCTTCATGGCTGGTCTCCGGGCAGCGGCTGGGCCGAAGGCGACGATGCAGACGGCGCGGGCGGAGCGGCATCGAGCACGCTCGAAGGCGGTGCGGGCAGGTCCGGCAACGGTTCCGGCGGCGGCAGTGCCGAGGCGGCGCCGGCCGGCGCCTGCCCGGCCAACGCGGCCCGCAGCTGCGCGGCATGTTGTTCGGCCTCGCGGCGCGCCTGGGCGTTTTCCTCGCGCAGGCGTGCGTTCTCTGCCTGCTTGGCTTGCAGTTGCGCGCGCGCGGCGGCAAGCCTGGCCTTCACCGCGGCGAGCATGGCATCGGCACTGGCCTCCTCGGCCAGGATAGTGGCCTGGTCGTAGCGATGCGCGGCCATCGCCGCCTGCGCCTGCTGGAACTTGTTCTGGGCAAAGCCGAGGTCGACCGGCGCATAGTCGCCGGCACCGGCGTCGCGCGCGGCCTGGATCTGCGCCTGCGCCTGGCTCAAGAGACCGTCCGGAGGCGGCACGCTGGCGCAGCCGGCGAGCGCGAGCAAGGCGACGAGGGTCAAGCTGCGCGCCGCCCGGCCGATAAGCTTGCGCGGCAAGCGTACGGCCGGCGGACCAAAGGTGTGCGCCATCGGGCATTCCTCGAACGGTATCGGCCCGTATTGTGGGCAGGCGACAACTTCCATTGCAACGCGCATCCAGGCACAAGGGCATCTCTCCGTGGACATCGGCTATTTCCTGAAACTCATGGTCGACAAGGGCGCGTCGGACATGTTCCTGACCACCGGCGCGCCGGTGAACATCAAGGTCGAAGGCAGGCTCTATCCGCTCGGCAACACCGGCCTGCCCGGCGGCATGGTCAAGAAGATCGCCTATTCGCTGATGGACGAGGGCCAGGTGCCGCAGTTCGAGCGCGATCTGGAACTCAACATGGCGCTGGCGGTGAAGGAGGCCGGCCGCTTCCGCATCAACGTGTTCAAGCAGCGCGGCGAAGTGGGCATGGTGATCCGCGCGATCAAGAGCGAGATTCCCACCATCGACCAGCTGCAGCTGCCGGCGATCTTCCGCGACCTGATCATGGAGCAGCGCGGGTTGATCCTGGTGGTCGGCGCCACCGGCTCGGGCAAGTCGACCACGCTGGCGGCGATGATCGACCACCGCAACGCGAGCGGTCCCGGGCACATCCTCACCATCGAGGATCCGATCGAATACCTGCACCGGCACAAGCGCTCGATCGTCAACCAGCGCGAAGTCGGGCTGGATACGCACAGCTACCACGAGGCGCTGCGCAACGCGATGCGCGAGGCGCCGGACGTGATCATGATCGGCGAGATCCGCGACACCGAGACGATGGAAGCGGCGATCGCCTTCTCCGAGACCGGGCATCTGTGCCTGGCCACGCTGCATTCCAACAATGCCGACCAGACGCTGGAGCGCATCCTCAACTTCTTTCCCGAATCGGCGCACAAGAACGTGCTGATGAACCTCGCGCTCAATCTCAAGGCGGTGATCAGCCAGCGCCTGGTCACCGGCAAGGACGGCCGCCGGCTGCCGGCCACCGAGGTGCTGCTCAACACGCCGCTGATCCGCGACATGATCCGCCGCGGCCAGATCCACGAGATCAAGGAGGCGATGGAGCGCAGCCTGCAGGAAGGCATGCAGACCTTCGACCAGTCGCTCTACCGGCTCTACAAGGAAGGTCGCATCGAGCTCGAGGAGGCGCTGGCCAAGGCCGATTCGCGCGACGGCCTGGCGCTCAAGGTGCGCCTGTCCGAGGGCGCCGGCGAAAACGCCGCGCTGGCCGGGCAGGATCCCTACGGGCTGGGGTTCTGAAGCCTCAACGGGCGTCCGGCTGGGCCTCCGGCGCCGCCGCCTGGAAGGCGGGCAGCGCGCGGCAGACGGCGTCGATGCGCTCGAGGGTCGGATAGGGCGCAAGGTCGAGCTGCCAGCGTCTGGCGTTGTAGACCTGCGGCACCAGACAGACGTCGGCCAGGGTCGGCATGTCGCCGTGACAATGGCGGCCGGTCGCGGCGCTGCCGGCGAGCATCGCCTCCAGCGCCGCGAAACCGGTGGCGATCCAATGCCGAACCCACTCGCCGCGCTGCGTCTCGTCGGCGCCGAAGCGCGATTCCAGCGCTTTCAGGACGCGCAGATTGCCGAGCGGGTGGATGTCGCAGGCGATGGCCTGCGCGATCGCGCGCACGCGGGCACGCCCGGCGGCGTCGGCCGGCAGGAGCGGCGGCGTAGCGGGATAGGCTTCCTCGAGATATTCGATGATCGCCAGTGATTGAGTCAGTACCGCCGCCCCGTCCACCAGACACGGCACCAGACCCTGCGGATTGAGCGCGCGGTAGGCGTCCTTGTGCTGTTCGCCGCCGTCGCGCACCAGATGCACCGGCGCGTGGGTGTAGTCGAGCCCCTTGAGCGCCAGTGCAATGCGCACGCGGTAGGCCGCGCTGGACCGCCAGTAACCGTAGAGCACCCGGGGGTGTGTCATCGCCCGCTCCGCGCCGCGTGTGGGGCCACGAGCATAACCCGCCGCTCCGGCAAGGCAGGCGCGGCCGGAGCCGATCCGCAGTCGGCTGCGGTTTGCATCCCCCCGGATGCGGCAGGACAATGCGGACCGCCCCGGGCGGCCCTGCCGCCTGCTCTTCCCCCCGTTTTTCGAAGGAGTAGCCCGTGAGCATTCCCCGCATGAGCGACATCGACCTGCGCGGCAAGCGCGTGCTGATCCGCGAGGACTTGAACGTCCCGGTCGAAGACGGCCGCATCACCTCGACCCAGCGTCTGGAGGCGGCGCTGCCCACCATCCGCGCCGCCCGCGACGCCGGCGCACGGGTGATGGTGATGTCGCATCTCGGGCGCCCGAAGGAAGGCGAGTTCGACGAGGCTTCCTCGCTGGCGCCGGTGGCTTGCTGGCTGAGCGAGAAGCTGGGTCAGCCGGTGCGGCTGGTACGCGACTATCTGAACGGCGTCGAGGTCGCGCCCGGCGAGGTGGTGCTGCTGGAAAACTGCCGCATGAATGTCGGCGAGAGCAAGGACGACGAGACGCTGGCCAAAAAGTATGCCGCGCTGTGCGACGTGTTCGTCATGGACGCCTTCGGCACCGCGCATCGCGCGCAGGCCTCCACCCATGGCGTGATCAAGTACGCCCCGGTGGCGGTGGCCGGCCCGCTGCTCGCCGCCGAGCTGGACGCGCTCGGCAAGGCGCTGGAACATCCGGCGCGGCCGCTGCTGGCGATCGTCGCCGGCTCCAAGGTGTCGACCAAGCTCACC
Source organism: Aerosticca soli (assembly GCF_003967035.1). Taxonomy (GTDB): domain Bacteria; phylum Pseudomonadota; class Gammaproteobacteria; order Xanthomonadales; family Rhodanobacteraceae; genus Aerosticca; species Aerosticca soli. Next base: position 2,540,099 of record NZ_AP018560.1, read on the forward strand.
CTGCTCGAAAACCTGGTCGGCAAGGTCGATCAGCTCATCGTCGGTGGCGGCATCGCCAACACCTTCCTCGCCGCCACCGGCCACCCGGTCGGTCATTCGCTGTACGAGCCGGACCTGCTCGATGCGGCACGCAAGGTGCTGGCGCAGGCCAAGGCGCGCGGCGCCGAGATTCCGCTGCCGATCGACGTGGTGGTGGCCACGGAGTTCTCCGCCAAGGCCCCGGCCAAGGTGAAGGGCATCGACGAGGTCAAGGAGGACGAGATGATCCTGGACATTGGCCCGAAGACCGCCGAACGCTACGCGGAACTGATCGCCAAGGCCGGCACCGTGGTGTGGAACGGCCCGGTCGGCGTGTTCGAGTTCGACGCCTTCGCCAAGGGCACCGAGGCGGTGGCCCGCGCCATCGCCGCGTCCAAGGCGTTTTCCATCGCCGGCGGCGGCGACACCCTGGCGGCGGTGGACAAGTTCGGCATCGCCGACAAGCTCTCCTACATCTCGACCGGCGGCGGCGCCTTTCTCGAGTTCCTGGAAGGCAAGGAACTGCCGGCGGTGGCGGCACTCAAGGCCCGCGCCGGCGGCTGACCCACCACCAGCGGTCGATCCACAAAAAAGCCGCGGTTTTTCCGCGGCTTTTTTGCGTGTCGCCGATGAAGGCCCTCAGCCGATGACGCGCTTGACCGCGTCGACCACGTGGCCCACGGTGAAGCCGAAATACTCGAAGAGCTGCGCAGCGGGCGCCGAGGCGCCGAAGCTGGTCATGCCGATCACCTCGCCGTCGAGGCCCACGTACTTGCGCCAGTAGTCGGCGCTGGCCGCCTCCACCGCCACCCGCGCGCGGCACCAGGACGGCAGCACGCCTTCGCGGTATTCGGCCGGCTGCTCGTCGAACACTTCCGTGCACGGCATCGACACCACGCGCACCGGCACGCCCTGCTGGGCGAGCGCCTGCGCGGCCTCGGTGGCCAGCCCGACTTCCGAGCCGGTGGCGATCAGGATCGCCTTGAAGCGCGTGTCCAGCGGGTCGGACAGCACGTAGCCGCCACGCGCGATGTTGGCGATCTGCTCGGCGCTGCGCGGCTGATGCTTGAGCGTCTGGCGCGAGAACACCAGGCAGCTCGGCCGGCCCTTGCGCTCGATCGCCTGCCGCCAGGCCACCGCCGATTCCACCGCATCGCACGGCCGCCACACGCGGTTGCCCGGAATCAGCCGCAGCGAAGCCAGGTGCTCGACCGGCTGATGGGTCGGGCCGTCCTCGCCGAGGCCGATCGAGTCGTGGGTATAGACGTGCACGACCTGCGCGGGAATCAGCGCGCTCATGCGCACCGCGTTGCGCGCGTAGTCGGAGAACACCAGGAAGGTCGCGTCGTAGGGAATGAAGCCGCCGTGCCGGGCGATGCCGTTGCAGATCGCGCTCATGCCGAACTCACGCACGCCGTAGTGCGCGTAGTTGGCCTGCGCGGCATTGTCGGAAGCCAGCGGCACGCTGCCCTTCCACAGGGTGAGGTTGGAGCCGGCCAGATCGGCCGAGCCGCCGAAGAGTTCCGGCAGCAGCGGCCCGAACGCGTCGAGCGCCATCTGCGAGGCCTTGCGCGAGGCCACTTCCGGTCCCTCGGCCTGCAATTTCTCGATGTAGGCCTGCGTCTTGGCCGCCCAGTCGGCGGGCAGTTCGCCGCGCTGGCGGCGCTCGAATTCGGCGGCGAGGTCCGGATGAGCCTTGGCGTAGGCGGCGAAGCGGTTTTGCCAATCGCGCTCGACGGCGGCGCCCTTGGCGCGATGGTCCCAGGCGGCATAGATCTCGTCCGGGATCTCGAACGGCGGATACTTCCAGCCGAGTCGCTCGCGCGCGGCGGCGACCTCGTCCTTGCCGAGCGGCGCGCCGTGGCTTTCCTCCTTGCCCTGCTTGTGCGGGGCGCCGTAGCCGATCACCGTCTTGCAGCAGATCAGCGTCGGTTTTTCCTGCTGCGCGATGGCCTGCTCGATCGCCTGCTTGATCGCGTCGGCATCATGGCCGTCGACGGCGCGGATCACCTTCCAGCCGTAGGCCTCGAAGCGCGCCGGGGTGTCGTCGGTGAGCCAGCCCTTGACCTCGCCGTCGATGGAAATGCCGTTGTCATCGTAGAAGGCGACCAGCTTGCCCAGGCCCCAGGTGCCGGCCAGCGAAGCGGCCTCGTGCGAGATGCCCTCCATCATGCAGCCGTCACCCATGAACACCCAGGTGCGGTGATCGACGATGACGTGCCCCGGCCGATTGAAATGCGCGGCGAGCAGCTTCTCGGCCAGCGCGAAACCGACCGCGTTGGCAAAGCCCTGGCCGAGCGGTCCGGTGGTGGTTTCCACGCCGGGCGTTTCGCTGGCTTCCGGATGGCCGGGCGTCTTGGAATGCAGCTGGCGGAAGCGCTTGATCTCCTCGATCGGCAGGTCGTAGCCGGTCAGGTGCAGCAGCGCGTACTGCAGCATCGAGCCGTGACCGTTGGACAGCACGAAGCGGTCGCGGTCGGGCCACAGCGGGTTGCCGGGATTGAACTTGAGGTAATCGTTCCACAGCACTTCGGCGATGTCGGCCATGCCCATCGGCATGCCGGGATGACCGGACTTGGCGGCCTCCACGGCATCCATGGCCAGGGCGCGTATGGCATTGGCAAGTTCGCGGCGGGTGGGCATCGGCTGACTCCTCCAAAAAAACCTATTGTCGGCGATCGGTCTGCCGCTGTCGCCCTTAGCCTCTTGCGCGCGAACGGCAGCCGATGCAGTGCACGAGCATGCGCACCCTTGCGTGAAGCACACGCATCAAGCCCTGCGCGGACCGATGCTGACGGCTGTCTTAACTTCGGCTTAATCCTGTACTGGCCGGTATTGAAAGCCTTCAGGATCACTTCGATTTAATGGGCGCGTCCGCAACAGCGGGCCGACGCGACACGGTGCCGAACCCCCGGTCCGTGGCGCGATGCTCAAAAAGAACGATAGAGGAGTTCCCCCATGAAAAAGACGCTGTTTGCCATCGCCCTGGCGGTCGCTGGTGCGGCTGGTGCTGCTTCCGTTTGCGCGCAAGATCAGGCGCCGGTCCAGAAGGCCCGGCAGGGTTGGTATGTCGATGGCGGCCTCGGCGTGAGCTACATCGGCAAGGGCCCCTACAACGGTTCCAACTATGCCGGCAGCCTCACCGGTGGTTACCGCTGGGCGGTCAGCGATGAGCTGTCGATCGGCGCCGAACTGGGTTATGTCTATCTCGGCAAGCAGGATGCGGGGCAAAGCTATCGCGATGCCTACCATGCCAAGGGCGGCACCAGCGAGACCCGTTCGGACTTGCGTGGCGGCACGCTGGGCGCCGCGCTGCGCTGGAACTTCAGCCCCGAGTGGTACATGAACCTGCGCGCGGGTGTGTTCGATGCGCATGGCTCGGGCCTTTCCGACTCGCATGATCCGGTGCGTCGCACTTTCAACCACAACATCGGCTACTACGCGGGCCTGGGCGCCGGCTGGGACATCAACCAGCACTGGAGCGTGGGCGTGAGCTATGACTATTACCAGGTCAACCGCGACCGCAAGATGGTCAACGGCCAGTGGGATGGCACCCGCGTGCACATGGACACGCAGACGCTGACCGCCAGCGCCGAATACCGCTTCTAAAGCAGCACACGGCAAAACGCAAAGGGACGGATGCCTCGGGGCATCCGTCCCTTTTTGCTGGCGGGCTTTTTGCTGTCCAACGCCCGCTATGGTGCGGGGATTACTTGCCCGGCTGCCACTGGCCGAGCGCGGCCAGACCGTTCTCGCGCGCGCGCTGGGCCACCACTTTCTGCGCTTCGGCGTAGTTGCCGCGCATGTCCTTGGCCCACAGCTTGAGCGCGGCCTGCTGCATGGCGCGGCCGTAGGAGAACGACAGCGGCCAGGGATGCGGCCCGATGCGGTTCATCGCATTGAGATGCGCGGTGGCCTGCTCGTCGCTCTGGCCGCCGGAGAGGAACACGATGCCCGGCAGCGCGGCCGGCACGGTGCTCTTGAGCACGCGCACGGTGGCCTCGGCCACTTCCTCGACGCTGGCCTGCTCGGCCGCGTCCTTGCCCGGAATCACCATGCTGACCTTGAGGATCACGCCCTCCAGCAGCACGTTGTGCTCGTACAGCGCGTTGAACAGGCTGCGCAGCACCGCCTCGTGCACCTCGTAGCTGGTCTCGATGTCGTGGTCGCCGTCCATCAATACTTCCGGCTCGACCATCGGCACCAGGCCGGCCTCCTGGCACAGCGCCGCATAGCGCGCCAGCGCGTGGGTGTTGGCCTCGATCGCGGTCGAGCTCGGGTTCTGCTCGGAAATGCCGATCACCGCGCGCCATTTGGCGAACTGCGCGCCGAGCTTGACGTATTCGGCGAGCCGCTCGCGCAGGCCGTCCAGGCCCTCGGTCACCACATCGCCCGGAAAGCCGGCGAGCGGCACCGTGCCCTTGTCGACCTTGATGCCGGGGATGATCCCCGCCTTCTTCATGACCTCGGTGAACGGCACGCCGTCACGGGTCGACTGGCGGATGGTCTCGTCATACAGGATGGCGCCGGAGATGTGCTCGCTGAGGCCGGGCGCCGTCAGCAGGAGCTCGCGATAGGCGCGGCGGTTCTCCTCGGTGTTCTCGATGCCGACGGCCTCGAACCGCTTCTTGATGGTGTTGGTCGACTCGTCGATGGCGATGATGCCCTTGCCCGGGGCCACCAGCGCCAGCGCGACGCTTTCCAGATCTTCGATACTCATGCGCAAACTCCCTGGGGTCGGCGCGCCACGCGCGCCTGGCGGAAGCCGGCATGCCGAAGGTGGCATGCGGCCGATTCGGTGAGCCGGTCGATTATAGCCGCGCCGTCCGCGGCCGGTTTTCGCGCCGTTACGGGGTGCCGTAGCCGGTCAAGCGGCACGGCGCCATGACCTGGCGCTGACCGTCGGGACCCGGCGGCGCATTGAAAGGCACCACGTAGTACGTGCGTACCGGCTCGTTGATGCGGTTGGCAAGCGTGGGGCCGTAGCGGAAGTTCTTCACCGCGCTCAAGGCCACCTGGCCGAGATCGCCGGGCGGCACCACCTTCTCGATCTTGAGATCACGCGGCACGCCGTCGGTGCCGATGGTGTAGCTGATCGCCGCGCAGCCGGGCTTGTCGAGATTGACGCCGCTGTTGGGAATGTCCACGTCCACGCTCTGCTTGATCATCACCCAGTACTGCGGCAGATGCTCCGGATCGACCTTGCGCAGGTTCTGCGCCCAGGCGGGGGCGGCCAGCACCAGGGCCGAAAGCAGCAGGGGGCGAAATACACGCGACGCTTGCATGGCAGGTCTCCCGACGGTTCGAGGGTTGGCAAGGATGCTGCAGTGTAATCGCCCCCATCGCCGCCGACACCGTCCCGGCAAGGCTTATTTGAGGTAATCGAACAGGCTCATGCCCTGCACCTTGGCGAAGGTCTGCTGGGCCGCCTGCAGCGCGGTCGACTGCAGCATCAGCTGGCTGATCGCGCTGGCCATGTCGGTGTCTTGGACATCCGACAGGGTGCTCTTGAGGGTGAGGGTCAGGTCGGCATAGGCGTTTTTCTGATCGGCGATGCGGCTCAGCCGGCTGCCGACATCGGCCTGCACGGATTGCAGGTGGCCCTGGGCACTGTCGATGGATTCGATCTGCCGGTTGAGCAGATTGGTGCGGGCGGTATCGCTCAAGCCGTCATTGTTGAGTGCGCCGATGATGTTACTGATGGCGCTGAAGACGTCCTGCTGCTGCCCGGCCTTGATTTCCAGCGTGTCCCCTGCCGACGGCGTACCGGAGAGCTGGATCGTGAGGCCGTTGAAGGTGATGCTGCCGCCGTCGGTGTAGGTCCCGCCGATGGGGTTGCCGTTTGCATCGAGGAGGGCGTTGCCCTGTGCATCCGTCGCCGTCCACTGGCCGGAACCGTTGAAGTTGATCGAGTAGTCCGCCGCGCCCGCGGCATTGGCGGCCTGCCAGGCGGCGGCGTCGACCACGGCGCTGGCGCCGACCAGCAGCGTGCCGGTGTTGCCGGGGCCGGCAGCGACGACGAACTGTCCGTTGCCGGCCGGCAGCCGCATGAACAGGCCATCGCCCGGATCGCTGTTGGCCAGGCGCAGCCCATCACCGATGACGGTTTCCTGGGCGG